>JAFAIN010000037.1 GCA_019236695.1 Acidobacteriota bacterium
CAAGGACATACGGCCGGCAGGAGCCGGCGAAACCCCGCTCATTGCACTGGCGCCGGCGGTGGCCACCGCCATCTTCAATGTGACTGCGGTACGCCTGCGCTCCATGCCACTCGCCCCCAACGGCGTGGATTGCGGCTGCGAGGTCCCCAAGCCCTCCCCAAGCTCGAGGGGGCTTGGAGCTTAATTAAGGCTTAAGGCTTTTTCAGGGACCTTAGAAAATCGTGCGGCAACTCGCACCTTCGCTTGACATCGGCCCGAGATCGGCGGGATCATATGAGCATCACCTCCGATCCGATTCAGGATCGATGGGCCGATGGTCAAAGAAAAATCACCGCTTCTTTGATCGCCGGCCCATTGTTATGTCCGGCCAACTCCCGCAGCACGGATTCCGGCGCATCCACCTCAAGTACCACGCAGCCTTCGTCATATTCGCGCGTGAGAATCCGCGCGTGCGCTTCCAGTATGGCCAGCGCCTTGCCGTTCGCCTGCGGAACCCTGAGTCGGGCCCGTTTCACGGGGTCAACCTGAACCATTGCATCCAGGCGCGCCACGAGCGCGCCGAGCCCCTCGCCCGATCGCGCCGAAACATACATCTCATCGGCCGTATTGCGAAGCTCCGCGCGCCGGCCCGTGGGCAGCAGATCGGTTTTGTTGAGCACGCGTACCCGGGGTGAACTTTGCGCCCCAAGTTCATGCAGTACCTGTTCCACCTGCGCATCCTGTTCGGCGCGGTTGGGGCTGGTGACGTCGGAAACCTCAACAATCACCACGGCGCGTTCCACTTCTTCGAGCGTAGCTCGAAAGGCAGTTACGAGCTGGTGCGGAAGCTGGCGAATAAAGCCTACCGTGTCGGAGAGCAGGATTTTGCGCCGGCTGGGCAGGGTGAGCGAGCGAATGGTGGGGTCAAGCGTGGCAAACATTCGCGACGATGCTTCCACCCCGGCCCGGGTGAGCGCATTGAACAGCGTCGATTTGCCGGCATTGGTGTACCCCACCAGCGCGACGGTGGCAATCGGCACCGTCTCCCGGCGCTGCCGCTGCTGCGCTCGCGCGCGCCGAACCCCTTCGAGCTGCTGCTTCAGGTCGCGGATGCGGCGGTAGATGCGGCGACGATCGGTTTCCAACTGCGTTTCGCCGGGTCCGCGGGTGCCGATGCCGCCGCCAAGCTGCGACATCCCGGCGCCCCGCCCGGAAAGCCTCGGCAACAAATATTCGAGCTGCGCCAGTTCTACCTGGAGCTGCCCTTCGCGAGTGCGGGCATGCCGGGCAAAAATGTCCAGTATGAGCTGGGTGCGGTCAATCACCCGGGCTCCCGCGGCGTCTTCCAGGTTGCGCTGCTGCGAGGGCGTGAGTTCATGATCGAACACCACCAGGCCCGCGCCCGATGACGCCACCGCACCGCGCAGTTCTTCCAGCTTACCCCGGCCAATCAGGGTTGCCGCATCCGGGCGGTCGCGGCGCTGCATCAGTTCACCCGCAATGCTGGCTCCCGCGCTCAGTGCCAGCTCGCGCAACTCGCCCAGCGGCTCTTCGGCTTCGGAGGCTTCCTGCTTTTCGAGGGCATCACCGGCCTGAGCCGCACGAGGGCCGGCCTCCGCATTCTCATGCGCGAGCTGTGAGGCCAGTTGCGCCTGGGGGCCCCGACTGGCACTATGGCCATGCCGGAACGCTACTCCAACCAGAAATGCGCGCTCCGCGCCTGGCACGGTATCGAATGAGGCTGGCATGTAGAACGTGATGGGTTCAAAGGCGCGCCTGGGTTCGCAAACTCCGTGTCCGTTGCTGCCTTCGCGATCTTTGTGGTTCGCTTTGCGTTCAGCCGTTAAGACCCGCCGCCCTCGGTTCCGGGCGCCGTGCCCGGTACAGCCGCGGTCACCGCCGGTGCCGGCCGCGAATCGCGGTCCCCGTGGCTGGTGCGCGCCATTACAACGGTGGATATGGCATGCTTGAAGATGAGCTGCTCCTGGTTGTTGCTCTCCAGCACCACCGAATATTTATCGAATGAGCGGATGCGGCCGCTCAGCTTGACGCCGCTTAACAGGTAGAGAGTAATGGGTGCGCGGTCCTTGCGCGCGGTATTCAGAAACGTATCCTGTATATTCTGCGCCGGCTTCACATCCATCTGCCGATCTCCTTCAGCCATGTTCCCCTCTATTCCGCTTTCATATCCAGCGACGAACCACGATAAACTCGGCCGCATGGATTAGCAAGCCAGCGCACCGTGAAAGAACCGGGCTTTAGCCTTGGTGTGCTTCGTGAATCCCTTCGTGCCCTTCGTGGTTTGCTTTCCCGGCGTTTGGCTTTTTTGCCTTTTGCCTTTTGCCTTTTGCCTTGGATAATGCTGCTCTATGGTTTCCATCCCCTTCAGCCCCGCAACCAATTCGGCGGCCATCATCGACGTGGTTCTGCGCTGGATTCATTTTGTCGCCGGCATCGCCTGGATCGGGCTGCTCTATTTCTTCAACCTGGTGAGCATGCCTTTTATGGAGCAAGCCAGCCCGCAGACTCGCGTGGCCGTGATTCCCGGCATGCTGGCGCGTGCCATGTGGTGGTTCCGCTGGAGCGCGGTCGTCACCGTACTGGCAGGAATCGCCTACTGGATGCGCATCGGAGCCGCCGACGCACGCAATGCCTCGGAATCGCCCGGCTTCCTTTTCATGACCTTCTTTGTGGTCTGGGTGCTGGCTTTTGTCTTCCAAATGGGCCTGTTCATGTCGGGGCTGCGAACGGCGCTCATCGCCGCCGCCGAAGTCGTTGTGATCGGCGCCGCCACGCTCATCTTTCTGGGTTTGAACAATCACGGATGGGAGGGCAATCGCACGCTCTGCATCGGGGTGGGCGGCGGCATGGGGTTGGTGATGCTGCTGAATGTTTGGGGCCTGGTATGGCGCGCCAACAAGAAAGTGATCCGCTGGGCGGAACAGGCGGGCGCTGCCCCTGCGCTGATGCCCCCCGATTTGGCCTCGTTTTATGCGAAAGCGCAGGTCGCCGCGCGCGTCAACTTTGGGCTTTCGTTTCCCCTGCTGTTCTTCATGGCTGCTGCAAGCCACTATCCGCTGTTTGGGAGATGAGTACGTGACAGACCTGAGGCGCGGCCTCATCATCGTGAATACCGGACCGGGGAAGGGCAAGACTACCGCCGCTATGGGGACCGCACTGCGTGCCGTGGGCAATGGCCTTCGGGTGCTGATGCTGCAGTTCCTGAAGGGCTCATGGCACTACGGCGAGCTCGATGCCGTCAAGGCGTTTGGCGACCGCTTCATCATGAAGCAGATGGGCCGCGGATTTGTGAAGGTGGGCGGCGCCGAAACCGACCCTGAAGATGTAAAGCTCGTCGAGCAGGCATGGCAGGAGGCTGAGCAGGCCATTCAATCGCAGCAGTGGGACCTCGTCATCCTCGACGAAATCAACTACGCCATCAGCTACGGCATGCTGGACCCGGCGAAGGTCGTCGCGGCGTTGAAGCGCCGGCCCGAAATGGTGCACGTAATCCTCACCGGGCGCAATGCTCACCCCGGTATCGTAGAATTGGCCGATACGGTGACGGAAATGCGCCAGGTGAAGCACGCATACGAAAAGGGCGTCATGGCGCAGCGCGGCATTGAATACTGAACGGTGAACGCATGGATTGGCTGGCTCAACACTGGACAGTCGTGCGCTACGCCATCATCGCAGTTGCCGCCGCCCTGCTGATTTTGCGAATGGCGGCACGGTTCAGGCGCAGGAGGAGCTGAACCAGGCCGAGTCGGCGCCCCCCAAAACCCAGCCATGTCATGGTTCAAGCGTGAATCCGGCCAGTTGGAGTCCGGCGGTGAGAAGCGCGTGCGCACCGAGGGCCTGTGGGTCAAATGCGAAGGCTGCCGCCAGATTATCTGGAAGAAGGACCTCGAACAGAACCAGAACGTCTGTCCCAATTGCGAGCGCCACTTCCGCATTGACGCCCGCACGCGGCTGGAACTGCTGTTCGATGATGGACAGTACGAGGTCTTTGACACCGGACTGCGCTCCAG
>JAFAIN010000150.1 GCA_019236695.1 Acidobacteriota bacterium
GGCCCCCGGTGCTTGTAGCTGGGGAGGGGGCGGCTATGGAGGCGGAGGGGGGGGCGGGGGAGGGGAACCCGGCGGTAGCGGATCGTCGGGGGGGCCAGGCGCGGGCTCCGGCGTCCCTCCCGGAATACCCTATTGCACACTATTTGACGGCTGCACTCTGGGGTTCCTCTTCTGCGATCTAGCAGGTCCGTGCGGTCTGGAGTGGGACCTGACTCAACAGGCATGCGCCGTGTCTGCGTCCTCGCTAGACGCCTACCTCAGCACAAAGAATTCGCCGATGGTAGGAGAGGGCGAAGATCTAATGACGTCAGGAGCGCAATACAACATCGACCCCAGGGTGTTTGTATCGCTAGCCGGGGCGGAGACGACTTTCGGGCTCCATATTACCGCCGGCCAGTTTAACGCTTTCAATGTCCTGTACAACGGGATGAATTCGCCGTTTTCCAGCTTCCAGTCGGCAATCAACGCCGTCGGTCGTAGCCTGACGAATCCACGAAATGCATACAACCTGACAAATACTGCCACGCTCTACGGCCGTTACTGCTCCGGCGCAGGCTGTGGCGCTGGCCTCAAGAATCTGAACACCTTCATGAAACAGCAAGCGGCAAGCACCAACAAGCTTCATTATCCTTGCAAGAAGGGTTAGGAGTCGATGACGAGCAGAATGCAAGCAGCTCTTGCTCTCATGACACTTGGGTGCATGGCGTTTGCCCCTCCGGAACCGTGGCGCTCTTTCAGGAGCTCTGCGGGGTTTTCCGTCGAGTACCCCGGAACTTGGGTTCGAATCGGAACCTCCACAGATCGGCTTGAAATTCGCAGCTCGAAGGGCGGCGCTGAAGGGATTGGCATCAAACAGGGCCAGGCCGAGATCACAGTGATGCAGGCCCCGGCATCCCCGGAACAGACGCTGGCTGACGTCATCGCCCGCTACACCCGAGGCACGGAGGTTCTCTCGCAAAATGAAACTTCGAGAGAGGGTGGGCCACATCGCTGCAGTAGCCTGAAAGAGGTCATATCCAGGGAGCCCGCCGTCCCCCCAGGAGACTCTCCGATCAAGGTGCCGATGATCGTCAACACAGATTTTTTCTGCGACGTCAATGGACGCAAGTTTGCGACCTTACTCCGGAACTGGGAAGGCGACAGGCGCCAGAAGGAATACCAGCAGGTCGCGCTGGCAGTCGCAGAACGGTTCCGTGTGGCACAGCGAGACGGTCCGCGCTGACGTACGCTTCACAGGGCAATGCAGCGACAATAGGAAGCCCAGGAGGGTTCTCGGGGCCGGGTGTCGGCAATATCCCTGTCACGGCGAATGGTGCCGCCGTTATTCCGAGACAATGGGGAACAGGTAAGGCATTCCTACGGCCGCATCTTAATCAGATCAGTGGAGTGTTAGCGACAGTCAATTATTCGTTTGCCGGGATTGTCGATGTGATTGGTGGAGCGCCGCCCCCTGGCTTCCCCGCGAACTCAAAAAAACTTGGAAACTTGGTGAAACTTGGTGACAGACGGAGCGTTCACCCTCACGTCTTTCGCGGCAGGCGGAAGATGATTCCGCGATCGTTGTTGGCCTTGATGGTGGCATCAATGTCCAGGTCGTCGAGCGCGACCTGGCGCGGCCCGTTCTCCGACAGGTTGAACAGCGTGCTGCCGGCAATGGCGTAGTTCTGGACTTCCATGCGATGCCCATCCTGGAAGATGAGCACGGTCAGGGGCTGAGGCCTGGGAGTTTCAAGCGGCGCTGCAGGCGCGCCGGTTTGCGGGGTGCGCTCGGTGGTTTTTGGCCGGAGTTGCCGGGTGGCAGCGACGCCAGCCGGCGGCACATCAGGAGATTCCTCGGGCGGGTCTGCGGCAAGATCGTAATCCGGCACGAACACCGGAACCGGCAGAACCGTGGGCGCGAGCACGTATGGCCTCCGCAACTTTCGCACGTGGGCGGAGGTGAAAGGGCGCCCCCGCCGGTCGCAGCAGAGCGGCACGCTGCGCAGCGAAGTAACGCTTGCCGGGACATTTCCCAGGTGGTTGGCGCCGATCGAGGTCACGGAAGGCGGAACACCGCGCACCAGGCTGCCGGATGGCGTGCCCGCTCCAAAAAACGATTGCGCGGGGGCGGCAACGGAAAGTGCCCAGAGCGCCGGGAGAACCAGTGCACGCCGCATAGAGAAGAGTTTACTCCACCTGGTAAGACCCCCGGAGGCGAGAAAAAGTTTCACCGGTCAGCTACAGGTTGGCAACCGTATAGAGGCCATTGACCACTGCGGCCATCATTAGCAATCCCGCAACCAGCCGCCACCAGCGTTGCCGGGTGACGGCGTCACCCATGACGCCGCCGGCAAACATCGCGGCGAACGGGACCGCTGATGCCGGCCGGCCCAGCAGGCAGACGGCCGGCACGATCAATAGCGGAGCCGTGTTGCTGAAATGCCGCAAGCGGCGGGCGACCGCCCAGGCAAGCAGGCTGCAGCCCACCGCCGCCAGCAGCGGAATCTCAGCTCGAAATGCGTCGCCAGGCAGCGTCGATGCCTGCAGGCTGATGGCGCCGAAGGCGGAGGCCGGCGCTCGGAGATGAAATCCCCAGGCCGCCGCTATCGCGCCTGCAATGGCGCAACCGGCCAGCAACTTCAACGTCGCCTCCACACGCCGTCCCGGTACGAGATACCACACGTATGCAAAGGCAAACGGGAGAGCGAAAATTACCCAAGGCTCAGCCGCTGTCCCGACTCCCAGCGCGATTCCCCACAGCAGCGGGTTGCGCCACGAGCGCCACCGGCCGAGCGAGCGGGGGGCGGCATATAGCGTGTGCGCAGTTGCGACTGCCAGAAAGATTGCGCCATAAAACCCCCAGGCCGCCAGGCCGTCCGGGCGAACCGCCGCGCCGGCCAGCACCGCGGCGGGCGAGAAGCAGTAGAAAACAATAGCCACAAGGCCGCCCCATGTTCCATACCAGCGAAGCGAGATCAACGCCAGCGAAGCGCCCAGCAGCAGGCCGAATGCGGCGAACGGCAGCCGCAGCAATATTTTCGGATTGATGCTGCTCACCCGGCGCCAGGGAACCGCGTGCGCGATGGCGGCAGCCAGCGGCGACGGTTCCACCCCGGCGCACGTCTCCGCCGAGGGCGCTGCAAACGCCCGGCAGCTTTCATCGGGCTGCATGGGCAGTTGCGTAATCAGCCGCGCGCACAACCCGGCGTAGGCGGCCAGCAACACCAGCGCCGGGATAAAGCCGGGCGGCCACTTGTAGGGAGAAGCCAAGCGCCATTGTAGCGGCCCGGTTGCAAGAGAAGGCCGGCTGGAGATGTCGCACGCGAACGCCAGGAGAACGTCGCGTCCCTCCAGCCGGCCGAGAGGAACACAAGGAAGGAACAGGTACCAAACGGATTTGGAGGGGCCCATAACCCGCTTATGTCGTGTAACGATACAAAACTCACCCGCCGGATTGCAAGAGAAAAAATCGCCCCCCCACCCGCCCGGTATATCGCGGCCCGATGCATAACAGCACCTGCGCCATTTTGGCTTTTGTCTTCAGACCTTTGCGCCGGGTCTTTTACACTATTGGGCGACAAAGATTGCATGCGAATCCTGGTGATCGGCGGCGGCGGGCGCGAGCATGCCCTGGTGTGGAAGCTGCGGCAGTCGCGGCAGGTTTCGGAGATTTTCTGCGCGCCCGGCAATGCGGGGATTGCCCAGGCTGCCGAGTGCCTGCCCGCCGATGCGGGCGATATCGACTCGCTGCTGGCGGTAGCGCACCGGGTTCAGCCCGAACTCACGGTCATTGGGCCGGAGCTGCCGCTCACGCTTGGCCTCTCCGATGAACTCCGCCGGCGCGGCATGCCGGTGTTTGGGCCATCGCAGGCCGCGGCGCGGCTGGAAGGCAGCAAGAGTTTTGCCAAGCGGTTTATGCTGCGCCACAACATTCCTACCGGTCATTTTGCGGCTTGCGAAAGCATGGCGGAAGTGCAGGGAGCGCTGCAGGCGCTGCACGCGCCGGTGGTGGTTAAGGCGGATGGGCTGGCAGCCGGCAAGGGAGTGGTAATCGCGGCTGGCAAAGAGGAAGCAGCGCATGTGGCCGGTTCCATGCTGAGCGGCGCGCTGGCGGGTGAGGCCGGCAGGAAGATTTTGCTCGAGGAATTTCTTCAGGGCGAGGAACTGTCATTTCTGGTCATGACGGATGGTGAGCGCATTGCCGCGCTCGCGCCGGCGCGCGATCACAAGCGCGCAGGGGATGGCGACACCGGGCCGAACACCGGAGGGATGGGAGCGTATTCCGAACCCGGAGCGATGGATCCGGAGATGCGCCACTGGCTCATGCATCACATTGTGCGCCCCACTATTGCGGGCATGCGCGCGGAAGACGAGCCCTACAACGGCGTGCTGTTCTGCGGCCTCATGATGACGGCTCGCGGCCCCATGGTGCTGGAATTCAACTGCCGTTTCGGCGATCCGGAGACGCAGGCGATCCTGCTCCGCCTGGAGAGCGACCTGGCGGAAGCGCTTGCGGATACCGCTGCCGGTCGCCTCAGCGCCGGCGACCTGCAATGGTCGGGTGAGGCTTCCTGTTGCGTAGTGCTGGCGTCGGGCGGCTACCCGGGCAAGTACGAATCCGGCAAGATAGTCTCGGGGCTGGACCGCGCCGCCGAAGTTCCCGGCGTGGTAATTTTTCATGCGGGGACGTCGCGGCGCGACGGAAATTTCTATACCGCGGGGGGACGCGTGCTGAATGTGTGCGCCCGCGGCGCAACCCTGCAGGCTGCCGCGGCGCGAGCCTACCGGGCGGCTGCCATGATTCACTTTGAAGGCATGCATTACCGCCGCGACATCGGCAATCAAAAACCAGCCTGACGGAGCATTATGAACGCACAAGTCGCAATCGTCATGGGCAGTGATTCGGATCTTGAGATCATGCGCGAAGCAGCCAAAGCGCTCGATAGCTTCGGCATTCCGTATGAAATGGACGTTACTTCGGCGCACCGCTCGCCTGCGCGGACGGGCGAGTTCGCGCGTAAAGCCGCAAGCCGCGGGATACGCGTCATCATCGCCGGCGCTGGAGGGGCCGCGCACCTGGCAGGCGTAATCGCCGCCGAAACCACTCTGCCGGTGATCGGAGTTCCCATTCCATCCACGCCACTCGGAGGCCTCGATTCGCTGCTCGCGACGGTGCAGATGCCGGCCGGCATTCCAGTGGCCACCGTTGCGATTGGCAAGGCAGGAGCAACCAACGCCGGCATTCTCGCCGCGCAGATGATCTCGCTGGGAGATGCCCAGATCAGGAGCAAACTCGACGATCATAAACGGAAGCTCGCCGCCGGAGTCGAGGAGAAATCAAGAAAGCTCAGGGAAGGAAAATGAAATGTGAAATGTGTGATGTGGAATGTGAAAAGTAGCCGCCTTAACTTTTCACATTACCCATTTCAACATTTCACATTTCCCCCATTCCTGTAGAAGCTCAGGACGGCATCGCCCTGCTCGAGTTTTCGGAAGCGCCGCAACCTGCCAAACTGTTCTCCCGGATCGAAATGCCGTTCGTGCTCAGCAATCGCGATGCCATGTTCATCAATCAGCGGCAGATCACCGATAGCTGCCAACACCTTTTGATATTCACCCGTGCGGGCCCAGGGAGGGTCGAGAAAACAGAACGAGCATCTGACATCGCGATGGGCGAGGTGCCGCAAAGCTTCTGTCGCATCGCGTTGGATGACCTCAAATCGCGTTCCGATCGCCAAAGAGGCCAGGTTGGCCCCAATGATTGCCGCGGCGCGAGGATTCGATTCGACGAAATAGACCATTGCAGCTCCGCGGCTGAGAGCCTCGATGCCAACGGCGCCCGAACCGGCAAACAGGTCAAGCCAGCCAGCTCCTTCCAGCGGCACGGAACCGGAAGCCAGCACATTGAATAGGGTTTCGCGAAGGCGGTCAGCCGTAGGCCGCAGCCCGGTTCCGGGCACGCTACGCAGTCGCCGGCTGCGATACTGACCGGCAATCACGCGCATTCCAGCGCTTCCATGGCTTCGCCCACAATGTAGATCGATCCAGTTACGACAATGACGCTGTCGCTCGCCGCAAGCGCCTGCGCCTTATGAAGAGCCGCCGGCACATTCGCGGCGGTGACGATCTCGGCTCCGGTGCGAACCGCCGCCGCCCGCAATTCCTCAGGGGAAGCGGCACGCGGATAGTGTCCTGCGGCCTGGGTCAAGACCACGCGGCTTGCCAGGGGGAAAAGGATCTCGGCCATTTCGCCCACCGCCTTGTCGCGCATGGCGCCGAAGACAACAATGAGTTCCCGGCCGTCGAAGACCTCGGAGAGCGCAGCGCGTAAAGCCCAGGCGCCTGCGGGGTTGTGAGCGACATCCAGAACATACGCCGGGCCTGCCGGCCGCGGGCGCAGCACCTGGAAACGTCCGGGCCAGCGGGTTGCGCGAATGCCGCGCTCGATGGCATCGGCCGAAACGGGGAAGCCGTATTGCCCAATCTCCACTGCGGATGCAATCGCCAGCGCGATGTTGCGCAACTGGTGGCGGCCCACAAGCGGCGAATCCACCAGAATTTCGCGATCCAAAACGGCCAGCCGGTAGGGACTGCGCGCCCCGATGAGTCCCGCCGCTGCGTTGGGGGAAACGGGCGGGACGTAAGGTACGGCGCTGACCGCGCGCGCATTTCGCTGCAGCGCCACCGCGCCGATTACATCGTTGGCTTGCGGATGCTGCGGCAGCGTGATGACTACGCCATTCGGGCGAATGATGCCGGCCTTCTCCCGGGCAATCTCGGCGATGGTATTGCCAAGGAACTTCTGATGGTCCAGCGCAATATCGGTGATGACCGCAAGGCAGGGCTCAACGATATTGGTGGCATCAAGCCGGCCGCCCATACCGACTTCCAAAACAGCAATATGGACCCCCACCGAAGCAAAGTACTCGAACGCCATGGTGGTCACGGTTTCAAAAAAGCTGGGATGCTGCGGAAGCTCGCCGCCGGCTTCCAGGTGCGCCGCGACTTGCTCCACACGGCCATACATCTCGGCGAATTCACTGTCGCTGATGGTTTCGCCATCCACGCGGATGCGTTCGTTCACCCGAACGAGGTGCGGCGAAGTATAGAGCCCGGTGTGGTATCCGGCGGCCTGCAGAATGGCAGCGAGAGTGGCGGCGGTTGAGCCTTTGCCGTTGGTCCCGGCGACAAGAACCGAGGCGAAACGCCTTTCAGGATGCCCCAGCGCAGAGGCCAGCGCTCGCATCTGGTCGAGCGAGAATTTGCGCGAGGCGGAGACTCCGAGCTCGTGGCCAAGTTCGGCCAGGCGCTCCATTGCGGTGGCATAGGTCACTGCTTCGATTGTAAAAGGCAGAGGCTGATTTCACAGAGCAGACGCAATCCAATGTTGTCATTTCGAGCGAAGAGAGAAATCTGCATTTCCCCCGGGGCCGCGCAGTAGCGAGCTACTTGAAGATCTCGCTTATGGGGGCCGCGCTCTGGCCGGCTCCCGGGCACGCGGTCAGCGCCATGGCGGCGCATACGGTGCTCAGCAGGTTCTGGTGCTGGTAAGTAGCGGTGGCCTGGTAGCCGCCCTTGACCTGGGTCCCGGCGGCGATTGCCGCCACGTGTCCGCCTCCATTTACGATATCGATGATTTCGCTTTCGTCAAACACGATAAAAAGCAATCCGCTCGCCTGGAACTGAGAACTGGACAGCAGCGGCGCGATGTTATTCCGCAGCCAGGCGTCGGCAGCCGCCAGCTTGTCGGAATCGGCGCAGGTCGCCATTCCGGCCGGGCAGTCGTGGGCGTCATTGTTCAGATTGGGAATCACCAGGCTGAAGGCAGGGAGCGAGCCGGCATTGAGGTCGGCGGAGAATTGCGAAAACGCGACCAGATTCTGCTGCGCGGCCGCCGAGTTGATGACGTCGCTGAAATACGAAAATGGGTTGTGGTGCCGTGCGTAAGGATAAACGTCGCCGCCGGTGTAGCCGGTGGCCGGCAGGCCCTCGGCATACACCCTCCAGCTCTTCTGGTCCGTGGCGAACTGCCGAGCCAGATTCGCATCCGAAACGGTGCCGCTGAACGCGTCATCATTGGTGATGATCTGCCCGGTGGTCAGTTCGAAGTAATTGCCGATGGAAGGATGCGTGTCGGCGTAATACTGCGTCATC
This sequence comes from Acidobacteriota bacterium, assembly GCA_019236695.1. GTDB lineage: Bacteria > Acidobacteriota > Terriglobia > Terriglobales > Acidobacteriaceae > JAFAIN01. Next base: position 8,134 of record JAFAIN010000150.1, read on the forward strand.
AGCGAATACTGCTGCGCCAGCGAGTTGAGGTAGGGCATCGCCGCACTGCCGGCGACATCCGCGAAGCTGTGATTTTCTTCCATCACCAGCACAACATGGCTGATGTGCGGAACGGCCGGCGAGCCCGATGGCGGCGGCGAATTCGGATTTCCCAATCCAAGCGTTCCGGTTGCGCCGGTGCCGCCGCATCCGCCAAGAAAAAGCGTGCAAACAATCGCGACGATTGCAGTCGCAGCCGATTTGAACTCCATAAGCGCCTAATGACGCAGATTCAAGGCCCGCTTGCAGAGTTGTACCCCCAGGGGAAGACGAACCTCCCTCGCTTCGCTCCCGGTGGACAACCGTTCGTGAAATCAGCTCGCGGCGGTGTGCGGAGCCATGAATTGCAGCGCTCTGGAGATGTAGGGCCGAAGCTGTTTGCGATGGACTACCGCATCGAGGAAGCCCTTTTCCAGCAGGAACTCGGAGCGCTGGAAGCCTTCCGGGAGCTTCTGCCGGATGGTCTGCTCGATGACGCGCGGGCCCGCGAAGCCGATGAGGGCGCCGGGTTCGGCGATGTTCAGGTCGCTCAGCATGGCGAAGCTGGCGGTTACGCCGCCGGTGGTGGGATCAGTTAATAGCGAGATGTAGGGAACCCTGGCTTCATCGAGCCGGGCCAGCGCCGCCGAAATCTTGGCCATCTGCATCAGGCTGACCACGCCTTCCATCATGCGCGCGCCGCCTGACGCCGATACCACCAGCAGGGGAGTGCGCGATTCCAGGGCACGCTCGATGGCGCGGGTGATGGCCTCGCCTACCACGGCGCCCATGCTGCCGCCAATGAAGTTGTAGGCCATGGCGCTGATGACAATATCGCGCCCTTCCAGCTTTCCGCGGGCGTTGATTACCGCATCCGGCAGCCCGGTTTCGGCCTGGGCCTGGCGCAGCCGCTCCCGATAAGGCTTCAGGTCCACAAATTCCAGCGGATCGCTGGAGCGCAGTCCGGTGTCAAAGACCTCGTACTGTCCCTCATCGAACAGCAATTCCAGCCGCGTGCGGGCGTCAATGCGGAAGTGGCGCTCGCAATTGGGACAGACGTTCTGGTTCAGTTCGAGGTCCTTCTTCCAGATAATCTGGCGGCAGCCTTCGCATTTGACCCACAGACCCTCGGTGCGCACGCGCTTCTCACCGCCGCACTCCAACTGGCCGGATTCACGCTTGAACCATGACATGGCTGGGTTTTGGGGGCGCCGACTCGGCCTGGTTCAGCTCCTCCTGCGCCTGAACCGTGCCGCCATTCGCAAAATCAGCAGGGCGGCGGCAACTGCGATGATGGCGTAGCGCA
>JAFAIN010000170.1 GCA_019236695.1 Acidobacteriota bacterium
CCTGCTCCACGCTGGTAATTACGTAGGAGCAGCCGATCCAGTGCGCCTCTTCCAGGTCGGTTTGCGACCACTGCGCGGCGCAATCGGGATGGGAATGGTAGAAGCCGATAATGTCGAGCGCCTGCTCGCGCGCCTGCCGCTGCGCGAGAATGAGCTCCTTTGGGGCGATGCTGTAGCGGTCCTGCGGCCGGTCAGCGCTGGCGTTGCCGGCGCGCACCACCATACGGATTTCACGCCGGTCGTTTTCCAGCGAGCCCAGCAGAATGCCGCAGCATTCGTGCGGGTAAGCCTCTTCACCGTGCCGGCGAATGGCTTCGAACTCGCGCTGGGTCATCTTCAACATAGGCGCAAGCGCCCGGCCGCCAAACCAAAGTAATTTGCTCTGCCGGGCGCGGCATGCGAACTTTACCGCGGTTCTAGTGTATAAGAGCACTTTCGGCTGGGGCAACGCGGCGCCAGCGAATCGCAATCGTACTGCAGCCAATGGCGCGCTTTGCCGCCTGAGGACCGGCGCCGGAAAGGAAAACCTGATGCCCGCGCACACCAAGGACGGCACGGACCGCCGCACCTACGAAGACGCGTTGAATTATTTTCGCGAAAACGGCTTTGACGTCCTCGAGGCGCCGGGCACCCAGAAGCGCGTGTTTCTGAAGAAGTACAACTGCTCGGCCGCCATCGAGCCCGACCAGGATGGTTACGTCAAGCTGTTTGCCCGCCCCGGCTACCTGGTGGGCGGCGAAATTTCGCGCCTGGTGGATCGCGGATACCAGAAGTTCCTGAAGACCACAAAGAATGAAGTTCCCGCGACCGCCGACCACCTGAAAGCCCTGCACGAGTTCAGCGAAGAGCTGCGCGTGGCTACGGGCGTGCCGGTGCTGTACAACGAATCTCTGGGCAGCGTAAGCGACGCCTACCTCTACGATCGCGTGGAAGGCCGCAATACGCCGGAGAGCGAACGCAAGCCGCGGCCCTGGGAAAATCGCAAGCGCAAGACCGGCTGAGCTTCGCACCCTGCAGTTCCCATCGGCCATCGGTTCCTCCCTGCCTGTTAAGATTTCGGCATGCCGGCCGCGGCGCACTCGCGCGATGCGCACATCTATGTTGCGCAATTACCCGCCGACATTGCTGCCGCACGCGAACTGTTCCTGGAATACGCACAGTCGCTCGGCTTCAGCCTTTGCTTCCAGGGATTCGACGAGGAACTGGCATCGCTTCCCGGTAAGTACGCGCCGCCTGCCGGAACGCTGCTGCTGGCTGATGTCGCCGGCCAGCCCGCCGGCTGCGGAGCCATTCGGCTGCTGGACCCGGAACACGGCATTTGCGAGATGAAGCGCCTGTATGTGCGGCCGCAGTTCCGCGGCCTGGGACTGGGGCGCAGGCTGGCATTGGAGCTGATGCGGATTGCGCGGCAGAAGGGATACCGGCGCATGCGGCTCGATACGGTTGCGGACCGCATGCGCGAAGCCGTGGCATTGTATCGCGACCTCGGCTTCCACAGAATTGAGCCCTACACCACGAATCCCCAACCCAGCACGCTTTATCTGGAGGCGGAGCTTGATGCGCGGGGAGCTGACTAGCTGGCTGGCTGACTCGCTTCCTGCACAGACAGCCAGCAAGCCATTTAGGATGGTCCGCAGCATGTGTGGCCGCTACCGCCTCTCGCACCGTGCCGAAGCGCTTCGCAAACACTTTGGCGTTGATACGGAGGTGGACTGGGCGCCGCGATATAACATTGCGCCGACGGATCCGGTTGCCGCCATTCGCCAAAGCGCGGGCCGGCCGGTGCGCGAATTCGCCCGGATGCGCTGGGGCCTGGTTCCGCCGTGGGCAAAGGACGTGAACACCGGCGCCAGAATGATCAACGCCCGAAGCGAGACGGCGGCGGAGCTTCCGGCTTTCCGCGAGGCGTTCCGGTCGAGGCGCTGCCTGATACCGGCTGACGGATTCTACGAATGGCAGCGGCGGGATGGAAGCAAACAGCCATTCTGCTTTGAGCTGGATGGCGGCGCCATTTTTGCTTTGGCGGGCCTTTGGGAGCGATGGCCGGGGACTGGTGGTATGCCGCTTGAATCCTGCTCGATCCTGACCACAAGCCCCAACCGCCTGGTAGCCGACGTCCACGACCGGATGCCCGTGATCCTTGCGACCGAGCATTACGACCTGTGGCTCGATCCCGGCTTTCATGATGTTGCTTCACTGGCCGGCATGCTGCAGCCATATGCTGCCGGGAACATGCGGCGGTTTCCGGTGAGCACGCGGGTGAACTCGGTGCGGAACGATGATCCGGGCGTCTGCGCGGCTGTGGAAGCCGGAGCGGCGGCGGGGCGGTTGTTCTGAAACATGCTGGCACAAGAAGATGCCGGCACAAGATCGACCGAGCCAAGTTGCTGGTGCACAATGGTTTAGCCGGTGGGGATGGCCGTGGGACACCTGGGACACCGGAAAAGCCCAGTAAAAGGCCGCTGTCCCACTGTCCCCACCCCTATAAAAATAGGGGTGGGACACTTATCGGGGATGCCCGGCGATGTTCGGGTGTCCCACTGTCCATTTCCCTATAGGTGGGACAGCGGGACAGCCAATTCTCCGAGCTTGTCGCTGGCGATTCCGAACAATCTCGCACCCTTCGTCATGGGCGTAAAGGCGACGCTTCTACAAAAAACAGGGAATGTCATTCCGAAGCGCAGCGAGGAATCCCGAAGCCGCTGGCCGTACGCGATTGCCGGCATTTCCGGCCAATGCCCCTCGTAGGATTCTGCCCACGCCTGCGTACTGCCGGCCCTGCGGGGATCCTTCGCTGCGCTTCAGGATGACAGTGACTTTGTTTGCCTGACTTGCATGAGCGTCGGAACTCCCTACTGAATCACCGCTGCAGCAGTTCGGCCAGGGAAATTACGAAATTACAAAGATTGCCCATGGGGCGCTTAAGCACCGCGCGCGCCAGTTGGCTCCCACCAAAAACAGGGAATGTCATTCCGAAGCGCAGCGAGGAATCCCGAAGCCGCTGGCCTTACGCGATTGCCGGCATTTCCGGCCAATGCCCCTCGCAGGATTCTGCCCACGCCTGCGATACGCCTGACTTGCATGAGCGCCGGGAACTCCCTTCACGATGACAGTTTGGGGGGCGGTTGGATTCAGCGGTCGATCCTATGGATGCCGTGCGGCGAGCAATCCGGCGCTCTCCGCCGCCTCGCCCTGGGCGCGGCGATAACCCTGATAGTGAACCCTGCTGGAATATGTTTCGCCGGTCTTGGTTTCGGCCACCATGGCCATTTCGGCGGGAACCGTTTCTCCGGAGCCGGGCAGCTCACCGTACAGCAACGAAATAGAGAGATGGCTCAGCGGCGTCTGCGCGCCGGTATCGAGCTTTTCGAAGATCCTTACGATGCGGCCGGCCGAATCAACCCAGACGCTTCCAGTACAACCCAGGGTTTTGAGGCGCTCCCCATGAAACGGGGTCCTCACCCGGATGGAGCATGCTCCATCTTCGGCCGCCGCGCTGAATGTGTAGCTCCTGACCGGAATACCGGCCGTGAGTTCGCCGGCCGGGGAAATCCGCAGCTTGAGCGCGTTTCCGATCATTCGCGCAAGGTCGCGCCACTCACCGCCCGGCACCAGTCCGGGGAGCGGCACGGAAAGCTGAGGCGATTCCACGCCGGTGCCGGAATCGCGGAACACCACGTTCCCCATGTGTATGCGAATGTCGTGCTCGTAATTTCCGCCGGGTGAGGACTGCACGGACTGGTGAACAACCCAGTTCTCCATGCTGCCGGCCAGGGATTCGGCGGTTTGGCGGAGGTTCTGAACATCCTCATTGTCCGGCCGGCGCGGTTGCAGTTCGGGTTCGTGCCGTGGCTGTGTTCCGGGCTGAACGAGCTGACTATCAGGATCGAGAAACTCAAGCGGCAGGTAGAGCCTGGGCTGAGCGCCCGCGAACTGCTCGCCGGGCGACAATGAAGCGGCCAGGGCCGGAAGCACGCTCCTTACGTAATCGAGGATTCGGGCTGCGGAGATGGCGTAAGCCTGCCGGCCCATGATGGATGACACCATGGCAACGGCCTGGCCGCTTGCATTTACCACCATTGCGCCGCTTACGCCGCGCTTCAATTTGCCGGCTTCGGCTTCGAATACCAGCACATCGCGCGGCAGGCTGCGAACGAACCTCATGGGTATCGCCTGCTGCTGCGCTAGGCCCAGTTCAGCCGCAACCAGGCCGGCCGGATACCCATGCAGCATGACCTGTTCGCCGCGCGCCGGAATCCTGAGCGATATGGGCGCGCCGGTGTGAAGGCGCAGGGGAGAAGCCAGTTGCACGAGCGCAAGGTCGCGCGAAACGTCCGCCGTCATGCTCCCCGCACTGTCGGAGAAGGAGAACACGCGCTGGACTCGCACTCCCTCAATGCTTTGCAGCTCAGTGTGCTTTACGACGTGGGCATTGGTGGCAAGGACCGAACATTGCGGGTCAAGACAGAATCCCGTGGCAAGATGTGTTTCAACTGCCGGACCGACAATCCTGCGGTGCTCGAGGCGGATGACCGCGGGGTGGCTCACACCCCAGCCGGAGGTTGCGGCAACCACTACAAGCAGCATCGGCGCGGACAGGTGGACTCGCATACGCTCACCAGACCTGCTCAGATGAGGGCAAAAGCTTCTTGTTGTCCGAAGAGGAGGGCCGGCCCGCAGTCGCCAAGAACGACCGCGGGGCAAAACACCATGAACCGCGGGCCAAGGCGCCTGCGTCCACATGGCTGGGTACCTGTAAGTTGTACTTCTCCTGGGTGCGCGAAAATCTATACGCCCGGCAGGAAAAATACAAGCAGAAAGCGCGGGCCGCCGGCTGCGCTGCCGCGGGGGGGTGCGCGCTCAGCCGCTGCTAAAATTGAATCTTGCAGCGCGAATTCATTCGTAACTTTGCCATCATTGCCCACATCGATCATGGCAAGAGCACGCTGGCGGACCGGCTCCTCGAGCTGACCGGAGCGCTCAGCGAGCGTGAAATGCAGGCCCAGGTGCTCGACGCCATGGACCTGGAGCGCGAGCGCGGCATCACCATCAAGGCGCACGCCGTCCGCATGCTCTATACCGCGCATGACGGACTTGAATACCAGCTCAACCTGCTCGATACCCCGGGCCATGTGGATTTCAGCTACGAAGTATCGCGCTCGCTGGCTTCATGCGAAGGCGCGCTGCTGCTGGTGGATGCCACCCAGGGCGTCGAGGCGCAGACCCTGGCCAATGCCTATCTCGCCATCAATCACGGTCTGGAAATCATCCCCGTCATCAACAAGATCGATCTTCCTAGCGCCGACATTGTGCGCACCAAAGAGATGATTGAGCAGACCGTGGGGCTCGACGCCAGGGATGCCCTGCCGGTCAGCGCTAAAACCGGGGAAGGTGTGCCCGAGGTGCTGGAGAGGATTGTGCACCGCATCCCGGCGCCGAAGGGCTCGCCCGATACGCCCCTGCAGGCGCTGATCTTCGATTCCTGGTTCGATCCTTATCGCGGGGTAGGGGTCTTTGTTCGCGTGTTCCAGGGCAGGCTGCGCCGAGGCCAGAAAATCAGGCTCTGGTCCAACGGGAAGGTGTTTGAAGTGGAGACGCTCGGCGTCAACACGCCCAAGCCGGTGGAGATCGAACTGCTTGAGGCCGGTGAAGCCGGCTTCCTCTTCGCCAACCTGAAAAACGTGGCCGACACCAAGATTGGCGACACCATTACCGATGACGATCGCCCGGCCATCGAGCCGCTGCCCGGCTTCGAAGAACTCAAGCCCATGGTGTTCGCCGGGCTCTACACGGTCGATGCCCACGAGCACACGCTGCTGCGCGAGGCGCTGGAAAAGCTTCGGCTCAATGATTCCTCGTTCTTCTTCGAGCCGGAGAGTTCAGCCGCGCTCGGCTTCGGCTTCCGCTGCGGCTTTCTTGGCCTGCTGCACATGGAAATTATTCAGGAACGGCTGGAGCGTGAGTACCAGCTCGACCTCATCACCACCGCGCCCAGCGTGCGCTACAAGATAACGCGAACGGATGGCGAGGTCACCGAGGTCGATAATCCATCGAAGTGGCCTGCCCAAAGCGAGATTGCCAAAGTGGAAGAGCCGGTAATCCTGGCCACGATTTTGAGCAACGAGGAGTATGTCGGCGGAATCCTGAAGCTGGTGGAGGAAAAGCGCGGGCGCCAGAAAGGCTTCGAATACGTCAGCGCATCACGCGTCATGCTGTCATATGAGCTGCCGCTGAACGAAATCGTGCTCGACTTTTATGACCGGCTGAAGTCCGTGTCGCGCGGGTATGCGTCGCTTGATTATCACCTCGCCGGATACTGGGAGTCGCCGATGGTGAAGCTCGACATC
>JAFAIN010000193.1 GCA_019236695.1 Acidobacteriota bacterium
GTTCGAATGTAAATACGGCCCGCTCCACTTCAGCGCGGGCAGCTTTGATGGGCTTGCCCGCTTCCTGGCAGACAATCTGCGCCAGTTCCTCCCGGCGGTGCTTGATCTCTGCCGCTGTTTCGCGAAGCACGCTCTGCCGCTCGCCGCTCGTCATCCGGCGCGTAACTTCAAACGCCGAAACGGCAGCCGCAATCGCCTGCTGCAAATCTTCCGCCGAGGCATTCGGCACTTCGGCAATCACCCGCTGGTCGAACGGGGAACGAACCGCCTGCTTTTCGCGATCCGTAATCCAGTGGCCGGCAAGATAGAAGCCAGAGGGCAGCGGCATGGGGATAGTAGAACAAGGCAAAAGGCAGAAGGCAAAAGGCAAAAGGCGACGCGGGAAGCCACGAAGGGAACGAAGGACGCGCGGTAGCCTTTTGCCGGCGGTAACGGCCAGTCGTCCTCCTCCAACGCACTCCCGCAACGTGGGCATCGGCGCGGCCATCGAGTGGCAGTTGGACACACGTGCGGCGGAGGACGACCACCCTCCGCGCGAGGACAATGCGCTCCCAGATTCTTCAGCCGCTCCGCGGCTTCAGAATGACTCCACGTTTGTTCATCGGGAGCGTTTATCGGTTTCGCCCGTGTGAAGGGTCGGAGTCGGCCGATACGCTGGCGTCGATATGAATTTGCAGGCCTGGCGGGTAGCAATTGCCATCGCCGGCATAGGTGCGGGCGCAGCGCGCCGTCTGGTCAGGCCGGCGCGGAGATTGGGCAAACTGCCACAATTCGGCGAACGGGACTCCGCTCCTGGCGGGCGCCGGCTCCTTTGCAAAGCTGCACCCGGGCGATGGCGGGCAGGCATCGTTGCTCACCCAGTAGGTGATGTCGCGCCCCTCGGAGTGCTCGCGAATGTCGCGGGCGGTAACCACATGCTCGCCGCTCTCTTCCATGAACTCGATGCCCGAGCAATACACGCCTGCCCGGTAACCGTGAGAATTCACCGCGTCAGCCCAGCCATACAAATATGCTTTTTGTTCCTGCAGAAGGCGGCCACCCTCTTCCTGGTCGAGAAAGATCACTGCCCGGGCAGGAAAGCCTTCGCGCCTTGCGGCTGCCGTTGCCGCCAGACCGTCGGCTCGCCCCACTTGCGCGGCATCCCGCTTCTTCAGCTCGCGATACGGGCGGCCATTAAAAAGGATGGCGAAGCCGAAGCCGGCATCCTGCAATGCCGGCCTCTTCCCGGTCCACGAAGACGGTCCGGAAGTTCCCGGAGGCGAGTTGAGCCAGAAGCCGGTGAACGCGAAGGTGTGCCGCAATGCGCCGAGAACGCCGTCACCGGGATAGTCATTGCGATCGAACCCTGAATAGTGCGCGGCAGATGCCTGGCGTGCCGGTGGTGTTCCGGAATTCTGGGCCAGCAGCACGCAGGAAAAAACGATGAGCATTGGCGGGCGCATTGCGAACTCGTGCCTGTACATCGTACTCGCACGCTCTCACAATCCACGGTTGCCGGATTTTCCTTTTCCGTGCGCCCCGGGTTCAGGCACAATGGCGGGCCATTCTGGGTGCGAGGAGAAACATCAGTGAAAACGCAAAAACAGGGAATAGTGCACAGGCCGAAAGGCGAACCACCAGGGATACCAATCCTGCGAAGGGCAGCAGTTTGCGGCGCAGTCCTCGTCTGTTTCATGAGCGCGGCCGCTCTTGCGGCTTTCGGTCAGGCGGCTGATGTTGCCCAGCTCAAGAGCGAGGCCGTCGCCAGCGTGGATTCCATGCAGAAGCTGACGCAGGAAATTGTGGACGAAATCTTCAGCTATGCGGAATTGGGCTTCCAGGAATTCCAGACATCGCGGTATCTCACCGGGCTGCTGGAAAAAAATGGCTTCCAGGTGCAGCGCGGCGTAGCCGGAATCCCCACCGCCTGGGTGGCTGCCTGGGGCAGCGGCAAGCCGGTTATCGCCTTCATTACCGACATTGACGACATCCCGCAGGCGTCGCAAAAACCTGGCGTCGCGTATCACGACCCCATCATCTCCGGCGCGCCCGGGCACGGCGAAGGCCACAACTCCGGGCAGGCGGTAAACATTACGGCCGCTCTTGCGCTGAAAAAGATCATGCAGGAGCGCCACCTGCCGGGAACCCTGAAGCTTTTTCCCGGGGTTGCGGAGGAGTTGCTGGGGACCAAGGCTTTTTACGTTCGCGCGGGGTTATTTCGCGATGTTGACATAGTGCTGGGCTGCCATGTGGCCGCTGAATTCGCCACCAGCTATGGCGACAGCGGAACCGGCCTGGTATCTGTTCAGTACTTTTTCCACGGCAAGGCAGCGCACGCTGCGGCAGCCCCGTGGGAAGGCCGAAGCGCGCTCCAGGCGGTGGAATTGATGGACGCGGGGTGGAACTACCGGCGCGAGCATCTGCGGCTGCAGCAGCGCTCGCATTATGTGATTTCCAATGGCGGCGACCAGCCCAACGTGGTGCCGCCGGAAGCCAGCGTTTGGTACTACTTCCGCGAAACCGATTACCCGCACATCAAGGATCTCTTTGAACTGGGCAATAAGATGGCCGTGGCCGCCGGCATGATGACCGACACTACAACCGACCACCGTATTGTCGGATCTGCGTGGCCGGCGCACTTCAACAAATTGATTGCCGAGGTGCAGCAGAAGAACATTGAAGCGGTCGCCATGCCGCAGTGGAGCGATGCCGACCAGACGCTGGCCCGGGCGCTGCAGAAAGAGATTGGCGCCAAGGTTGACGGCTTGAAAACAAAAGTCACCGACTTGAAAGATCCCGACAACGCATTTCGCGGCGGCTCCGATGACGTAGGCGACATTTCCTGGAATGTTCCGATGGTGTACCTGCGTTATCCCGCGAATATCCCGAACCTGCCGGGGCATAGCTGGCCCAACGCCGTAGCCATGGCCACTCCCATTGCGCATAAAGGCTCAACCGCCGGAGCCAAAGTGCAGGCCACGACGGCTCTTGATTTTCTGACGAACCCGGCTCTGGTGGACCAGGCGTGGGCATATTTTCGCGATGTTCAGACGAAAACCATCCACTACACGCCTCTGATCGGGCCGGAAGACAAACCGGCGATTGAACTGAACCACGACAAGATGGAGAAATTCCTGCCTGAGATGCAGAAGTTTTATTACGATCCAACAAGGTATAAGACGTACCTGGAGCAGTTGGGCATCCAGTACCCAACCGTGAGGAAGTGAGAAGGAGTGCCTCTGGCGAAATTGCGGGATTCGGGAGCCCGCTTTCGCGGGCTTCCCTTCATGCTCCGTGGTGCAATGGCTTTCCCGCGTGGTGCGATTGCTACGGGTTTGCCGGCACGTTGGCTTCGTGAAATGCCTGCTGCACCGACGCTACGAATGGCCGCGCATCGGCCGATACGCGCTCGCCCCCGGTGAGCAGCGTTCGGAACGGTACATCACTGCCGTAGAACGCCGCGGTGGAACTCTGGTCCGGTTTAATGACGGCGCCGTTCAAATCCAGGCCGGCAAACAGCCCGCGCGCGCGCGAATAGGAGAGAACCTCAGACTTGAACGTCAGGTTCGTGCTGGCCTGCGCCTCGCGCCCCACGGGCCCGGCGGCCACGCCGGCATCTCCGCCCAGCTTGAATTCGCTGTTCAGCAGATCCTGCATGCCTTTCTGGTTCATGACGAGCATGACGAGGTCCACGCTTTCCACACCGATCTGCGCGCCCCAGGTGCCGCCGGTCAAAGTAAAGAACGCGGGCGCGCTCCAGCCGTTTCCTGTCCGGCAGGTTGCGACGCCCCGGCCATGCTGGGCGCCCACAACGAATCCGCCTTTTACCATGTCGGGAACCACGGCTACGCACTTGGCGTCTTTCAAAACCGTATCGGGAATGCTCGAGTCAGGAGCGCCCATCAATTGCTGCAGGTCGGCGCCGGCATCGCGCAGGCGATCGATGACCGCTGCCTTGTCGCCCGTAACTACCTGGCCGGATGCGGTGGTGGCTGTTTTGTTCCGGGCGCAGGCGGCCACGAACGCAAGAAGAATCATCATTGCTGATGTAACCGCGAATTTCGATCTCATTCTGTCTCTCTCCTCTGGGACAACTGGCTGCACAGTTGGATTACGGCTGGCTGCGGCAGGTTGGCATCGCGCCGCCGCTCTCGTATGTGGACAACCAGGGCCGTGGCGGCGGTCTCATACCCGGTAGGAACCCGTTTATTACGCTTCTGCCGGCTTTTTTGCGCGGCGGGAGGGGGTACACGCAGCCGGCACTCAGCCGCAAACAGCCACACAAATCAGGGCAAAGAGGAGGAATACATGAAACTGGATTCGCTTCGTTCGCTGTTCATTGAGCAGTTACAGGACTTATACTCCGCGGAACAACAGATCACGAAGGCGCTCCCGAAAATGATGGAGCACACTTCCGATTCAGGCCTTAAAGCGGCGCTGCACGAGCACCTGGACGTTACGCGCCAGCAGATTCGCCGCCTCGACCAGATATTCGACAACCTGGGCGACGTGAAGCGCGATGGCGCCAAGTGCAAAGGCATGGAAGGCCTGATCAAGGAAGGCGATGAGATCGTAAAGGCCAAGGGCGATCCCGAAACCCGCGACGCCGGGATTATCGCTGCCGCACAGCGGGTGGAACACTACGAAATCGCCGCCTATGGCTGCGCCCGCACATTTGCCAGCCTGCTCGGGCGAAACGAATGGGCCGAACGCCTGCAGCAAACGCTCATGGAAGAAAAGCAGGCGGATGAGAAGCTGAACCATCTCGCAGAACGGATCAACATCGAGGCCAAGGCAGCCTGAAGAACAGTGCGAAAGTGCGGGAGTGCGAAAGTGCGAAATTGGAGCTGTTCGCGCTTTCGCGCGTTTGTGTTCGCTGTGGTTGAGCTTCCAAAAAGCTGAGCGCGAAAGGACACAGAGGTCACCAGAGCAATTCCGCAGTTTCGCACTTTCGCAGTTTCGCACTACTGCCGCAATGCGCCATACAGAAACCTGGTGAGGTGCCAGGCATCGAGGTATTTGAACGGAGCCTCGCCGGTGGTGTAGTGGCCGCAGGGCAGAACGGCTGAGCGGAAATCCAGGCTCCAGCGGCGAAACTCCTCGACTACGTCGCGCGAGAGTTCGGGAAGAAAGCTCAAATCATAGCGGGCATACACCACCAGCGACTTTTTGGGCCAGCGCGCGAATTTGTCAAAATAGGATTTCGGGCTGATTCCGAGCCATGCCTCGCGCAATTGCTCGCGGGTAATCTCGGGCTCCATGCCCGCCCGCACGTGGCGCGTGGATTGCCCGGTCCACACCACATCGCCGAAAAAATTGGAAGCATGGTTGAAAGCATTCACGCGCAGGCGTTCGTCGTGCGCGCTGGCAAGAAACGCATAGCAGGACCCGAGGCTGGTCCCCAGGATTCCAAGATCCGTCGAGCCCTGCTGCTGGAGCCAATCGAGGCAGCACCGGATGTCAATGACGGCTTGCCGCCCTGCATCGATGGTGCGCGAGATATTCGCTGAAACCGCATAGTCAGCGCGCTCGAGCTCAGCCGGCATTCGCACATCGTGATACGGCATGGAGAGCCGTAAGCAGGATATGCCGAAGCGGCTCAGGATGCGGCACAGGCCGTTGTGCCCCCAGGCGTCAGAGTTCCATTGCGGCAACACCACCACGGCAGGCCTTCCGCCGCTGCGCCCGGGCGCCGCCGGGAACCAGCGCGCAGTGACGATGTTGTTTTCGGGATATGGCGTTTCGACCGGCGATGTGAACCTGAGCCAGGCAGCGGGTTCCAGCCGGCGATCGTCTTTGCTCCGTGCTGCCTGGCCCGTCTCGAGCCGAAAATCGGCCGGAGCGCGATAGCTGAAAAACTGGTCGCTGTGCGCCACAATCCGGCGGTTCAGGTCAGCAAGCACGTTTGCTGAAACGCGCTCCGCGCTGCCGGCGCCCGGGGCAAAATCGCCATTTACCAGAGGCCAGCGCCCGGCCCATTCTTCGCCCCACTGAAGTGGACGGACCACGCGGTTGGTGTCGCGCGACGTAAGCCGCGTCTCCCAGTCATACATCCATTGCCGATAGCGGCCGGAGAGCATCCACAGCAATATAAAGGGTATGCACACGAGAGTGCGAAACTGCGGATTAACAGTGGTGCTCGGAGAAATCGGCGTGGGTCCGGCCGCCCCCGGCCGGCGAAGCTGGTGGATCGACCCTCAATCACGACTCGCTCGCAAGGTCGAGCGGCCCTACAGGCCGCATGGCCGACCGAGGGCGGTCGGCCCCACGTCATTTAGCCTCCATCACCTAAGAGGTGAAAGGCGCGGGCCGCTACCATCGCAACAGCACCAGTTCCGAACAGAAGCCCGGACCCATGGCTGCGAGCAGGCTCCAGCTCCCCGGAGCGCCGCGTGCGTGGGCCAGCGCCTCCTGCAAAACCAGCAGCACCGATGCCGACGACAGGTTGCCTACCTGGCGCAGCGATTGCCATGAGGCTTCGAGAGCCGCCCGGGGAACTTCGAGCGCCTGCTGGACGGCTTCCAGCACCTTCGGCCCGCCCGAATGGATAATCAAGCTTCCGATCTCATGCCGCGTGAGCCCGAACTCCCCGAGGAATACGTCAACATCTTCGCGCAGATGCTCCAGGATGACCTTCGGCACATCGGGCGAGAGCACAATGCGGAAGCCACGCTCGCTGATGTCCCAGCCCATGACCTGTTCGGAACCAGGGTAGAACGTGGAACGCGTGGCCACCACTTCCGGCCCCGCGAACCGGGTGTGCGCACCGGCAATGACGACCGCGGCCGCTCCATCGCCGAACAGGCCGGCGGAGATGAGGTTGGCGACCGATACGTCATCGCGCTGCCACGTAAGGGAGCACAATTCAACCGAGAGCAGAACCGCGACTTCATCGGGAAAGGCGCGAACGTAGTCGGCCGCGCGCGCAATGCCGGCGGCGCCGGCCACGCAGCCCAGGCCGAAGATGGGCACTCGCTTGACGTTCGGCGAGAGCCGCATGCGGTTCACCAGCCGGGCATCGAGCGACGGGCTGCAGATGCCGGTGACGGTGGTGAAAAACAGCGAGTGAAACTCGTCCGGTGCGATTCCCAGCGGAGTAATGGCGCGGCAGATTGCCTGCTCGCCCAATCCCAGGGCGGTTTCAATCCAGGCGTTGTTCGTCTTGCCGAAGGTATCGAGCTCGACATAGGAGTCAAGCGGGAAGCTGAGGTGCCGCCAATCGACTCCGCAGTGCGAATGCAGCAACTCGATGGCCCCGGCGTGCGGCAACTTGCGGCCCCACTGGGCAGCAAGCGCGGCAGCGATTTCCTGCTGGCGGTAACGGTGTGGTGGAAAAGCGCTGCCCGCGCCGGCGATTCGCATTGCTTTTACCGTCTCCTCGGAAGTGGCAACCCTGATCTTATCCGCAGCAGCGGATGGTTGCGAGTTCTTTGCTGTAGAGCGGATTGTGGGGGAATTGCTGGGCCAGTTCGCCCAGCAGGCGGCGCGCTGTTGCCGGATCTTTGTCACGCATGGCCGCAACCGCAAGCAGCAAGCGGGCGAACGGGCGCAGGTAGTGGCCGCGCTCAGCCGTAATCCGCAGCCGGTCGAGCCCGGTGCCCTTGTCCGTTTCCGCGCCGCCCAGTCGCAGCACCCAGCGCAGCGGCATCGGTTTCAGGCTCAAAAGGTAGTTCTCTACCCCTATGGCCAGGTAGGCGTCAAAGCATCCCGGGTCGATGCCCAGCAATCGCTCGGCCTCAGCCCGCCCCTGCTTCATGTAGGAGAGACCCTGGAGATTGTGCTTCTCGATAAGCGAGAAATAGTCGCCGCGCAGGCCCAGCGTAAGAACGGAAGCGAACAGTGCGTTCGCATCGCGAGGATTCCTGGCCAGTGCGGCCGATGCAAGCTGCGCGCCCTGGTCAAGCTCAGCGAAGAAGCGCGACTTTACTTCGGGATCGGCAGGCAGCCCCCGGGAGGATTCAAAGCTCCTGTCATTGGTGAAGAATTCGAGCTCGAGCACGTGCAGGCGGTTGAATTCGGAAAACAGGTAAGCCGCCGCATTCGCGGCGGATCCCATGGGATCTTCAGGATGATCGTGCTTGTATGCGGCCAGCGCGCGGTGCGCGTCATCGAATTGAAGGTCATACATGCTTTGGAATGCCTGATCGAGCGGCGAAGCGCCGAAACCGTCAGCCGCGCAGAGCGGCGAGCCGGGGAGCACCAGAAACGCCAGAAGAACCAGCGCCACTGCCGGGTTCGGGCAGCGCAGGCCCATCCTTGTGACAAGTGAAGGCATGAACGATGGTGTGCGAATCATATACCGGGGGCCAAGCCGCGCTTGCCAGCGGCGTCCAACGGGGAGGCGTCGCCTTGGTGATTTAGACCCCGCCGGCAGGCAAAAGGTGCGAGACTGCTTGATAATTAAGAGCGCGAGGCGTGGGGCCACGCTGCGGCTTGGCTGCCCAACTGCTGCTTCTTCGCGAAGATCGGGAGACTCCCATGCTAAACTCCTGCTAAGTTTCGTGGCCGATGCAACTGGAAGACTACAAGACTGTTCTGTACCGCCAGGAGGATGGGGCCTGGGTCGCGGAGGTGCCGGCCATCTCCGGCTGCTACGCCCTTATGCCCACGCGTGAGGCAGCCCTCGCAGAGTTGGCCAGTGTCTTCCAGATGATCTCCTCGGAGTACGCCGAGAGAGGGCAGTCGCTCCCCGCGGACACCACCGAAATCGTCAATGCCTAGCGCGACGGCCCGCGAGTTTTAGGCTGTGGCTCGCCGCTTGGGTTTCACGAGGAGACCGGAAGCCACGAACGCTGGAACCATCCGGACGGCCGCTCGCTCACAATTCCGCCGCATGCCGGGCGGGAGATTGGTCCACCACTGTTCTTCAAGATCCTTCGCCAATTCGACATTAGCGCGGACGAATTTCAAAAACTGAGATGAGCAGCTTCTACATGATCCCCAAAGAATGCCCAGCGGCCGGCCGACCTCGATTTCCCCATTGCCGGGGCGAGCCATACCATGACCAGGGTTTCTTGGACATTCGCGGGCTCCTGCAATGAGCAGGTGTAGTACGTCCCGCCCCCGCCGGCGAGAAGGGCGCGTTCAACCATTCGACGATTCCGCCGCTTGCGTTTGGCACCGAGGATGGAAACACTCGAGCTGCATTGAGATTACGTCGGTGTATTTGCGGCAAACCAGCGCGATGTTGGCGGGGTGGGCAGTGTCCTAAAGTTAGTTTTAGGACACTACCGGCGGGGTGGCCTATACCGATCCTCGTGTTAAACTGGAAAAAATCCGCACGCGGAGAGATGGCCGGGTGGCTGAAGTTGAGCCGCTTAGCCGGCTTGAGCGGAGCCGGGAGCCGGCTGGCGAAATCCTGAGTGAAGCGAAGGAGCTCAGGGGATCGATTGAAGAGATAAGAGGAGCTGATTCCGCAGGCACGCGGAGAGATGGCCGAGTGGCTGAAGGCGGCGGTTTGCTAAACCGTTATACGGCCTTTAAAGCCGTATCGAGGGTTCGAATCCCTCTCTCTCCGCCAGTTCACCTTTTCTGCCCATTTTCGTCGAATTCTCTTACACCTTAATGCCCGGCGTTACTAAATCCCTTCCTCCCATGCGGCTGGCCCGCCGTGCCGAGCGGTTTTCCGACTGGTGCTTCGCAACCCCGCCCGCTCCCTCGCCTCGTGGAGGGCAGTGCCGGGCCTGCGTGACTCCTCGTCCACCAGCTCCAGGAATCGACTGAGAAACCTCGTCAGTTGATCTTTCGACAGCCGACAATGATCGCCGGTGTGGTCACCGTCATTCGGATTGTGAACTCGGTTCATAGCAGCCTCCTTCGTGCGACATCGTGTGTAAGGGCGACGGCGGGTGCCCGCCACATCTGCGAAACACCCGCCACGTTGTCATCCGCAACGCTTCAGTCTTCCAACCCGAACCCCAGCACCACGCAGGCCGCTTTCGGCACCGGCCAGCGGTTCCCGAATTCGTCGCGGAACCTGTAGCCGTCCTCCAGGCAGCAAAGCGAACCGGGGTGATAGTTGACCGCCACTACGCGGCCCGCGTACACGTGGGCGACATCTTCGGGGATGCCCTGCGCCACCAGCACCGCGGAGCTGGGCAGGATGATTCGTCGCCTCCGCCAGTCGTGGGGAATTCTCCATACTGTCCCCGACGAGTCGCGCCACTCGACCCTCGGCCTCTGCCCGGGAGCCAGGCGGACGCTGACCTCTGCCGGCTGGCCGCCCGCCTTATTCGCTTCGGGGACGTAGATGTTGATGTCCTCCAGGTCCCAGAAGTTCGGCAGGTGCAACGTCTCGGTGAAGTGCCGCTCCTGTTCCGCATCAGGTTGGGGGAGCACGGCAGTGCTTTGCAGCCAGCGGCGCGGAAGCCTCCACTGCTGGCCGTCTGCGTCAAACGTGGCCATGGTCGGGTGCAGGTCATTCCAGATCGTGCCGTCAGGCATGATCAGCGTTGGCTCTACGGTCAAGGGGCTGTCCAGCTTGCGCGACAGGGCGGGCTCCTCCGGGTAGACGTTCACTTGCACGGGCTGGCCGGCCAACTGCTCGGCCAGCGGCGCAGGCAGATTGATTTCTTCCAGGCGATACACCTCTCCGGGCAGGCAAACGGTGGCGCGGTGGGGGAACGCCCTGGCCGCGGTTTCGGGGCAAGGGCTGGCGGTGCGTGGGTTGCGGGTTCTGCTGGCCGTGTTCGGATTGCGGACAGCGCGGCGGCTCACTTCTGACTTCGGTGTGGTTGATTTCATCTTTTACAGGCTCCTTTGCCTGTCACATCCAGCCGGGGAAGGCTTTAGCGCACCGTGCAGTGCCGGTTGCGGGACGTGGCGCTTGGCCACGCCGCTCTATGGATGCGTGAGTCGAAGATACACGTTGAAATGGAGCTTGTAAATCCCCGATGAGCGGTGGCGCACAACGAAGGATGGGGCGGCAATCGTTGACAGCCAAACCGGCAGGGCGGCACGCTGCTTTGGGCTGGCCAAGGATGAGGAATAGCAGGGTCGCCGTGCGGGGGAAGCATCAGGGGTTCAGCTTGGAGGTGACGTTCTCGAAGATGTATCTGTGCTCCGCCTCGACGCCCATGCGCTCTAACGGTCGCCAGTACCATTCGGGCGAGAGCCTCGACGTGAGCACGGTGACGCGGGTCAGGAGGGTGCCCTGCTGCGCCGGGCGCAGCTCATAATCTGCACCGGCGAAGTCCATCCAATGCCGCCCCGGCATATTCGTCCGATCAATTCGCATCGCCAGGCGGAACGGCGGCTGCCACTCGGTGATGGTTTCTTCAATCTTTCCCTTGTCGAAGAAACAGGACCGCCGTGCCCCTACACCGCGCCCCACCATAGTGCAGCGCACCGGCTCTGGTAGTCCTACATACATCAGCCACGGCTTTGCGCCGCGCAGAGCATCAAAGGTCTGGATGGCGTCCCAGACACTCTCAGGCGCAGATTTCACCACCAAGGAGGTCGACACAACTTCCAGGCGTGGAGATCGGACCCACGGTTCCTCGGCAACTCGTCCGCCGACGACAATGACCGGCAGCAAAGCGAGGGCACCAGCCTGCGTCTTCCGCTGCCGCAGAAAGAGGCGGGCCAGTAGTCCGAGGCTGCACCCTGCAGCAAATGATCCGCCGATCAGCGGAAATGCAAGAATGGCGCAGAGCAAACCCTCCGCCTTGGTCGCGATTAGGACGGTCAGGCAGACCAGCACCGACAAACAGCCCGATACCAGCAGCGATTTTCGGCCAATGACAAGCGCCATAGCAAAACCGGCAGCAGCGGGCGCGAGGAAAAACATCGCCAATCCCATGCTTTGCGCTATCCGGTTTTCAGCCAGCTCGAAGCAGAGCAGGCCCACCCCAGCTCCTGTGAGTACGCCAAGCGCGGTGCCCTTGATGAGCTGCCGATCCATGCGAGCAAGGGTATCAAACCGCGCCGGCGCATCAGGCTGTCCGGTTTGGCGGACGGCGAGATAATGGTCGGCTGCGAATAAGGAGGGCTTCGGTCGCGGGCCGAGGCCGCTGCGGTTATTGGGCGGCTGGCCGATCCCGCACGCGCTACGAACTCAGCGCGAAGTTTCGAGGCACCGCGTTGCGGCGGCACCAGCCAGCTCCCGGCGGTGATGGAATCCTCGGGCTATGGCAGCGGCAGATGCACTGCGCTCGTCATAGCTCCACAAGGGACGAGTCACCGCGTGGTGACGAAGATCACCGTTGCGAGGCTACCGATCCGCGTCCTGACGACAATGTCGGTCGGGTGGTAGGACATCAGTATCCGAGTGCAGGGCGGCGGCATTGACGTCGACTATGACGCGAACGCTCAGTTTCAAAAAACTCTGGAAGCGTCTGCGATGAAAATAGGTCTTGAGATCGCTCTGGGAGCAGGAGGAGCGGTTGTCCTCGTGCTCGTGCTGTGGAACGTCCGTTTTCAGTGGGAGCTGCGAAAACACAAAGGCATGTCGCGTGCTTCCTTCCTGGCCTACTTTACCGAACGTGGCATCAGTGCTGATGTCGCCGCTGCGGTCTACGATTACTATCGGTCGCAGGCCATATGGCGGACCTTCGGAATCTCGCCTCAAGACGAAATCGCCAAGCTGTTCAACCAGGACGAGGACGACTTCGAGAACGATTTCGAGGTCATCCTGAAAAGGCTCGGGCTGTCGGTGCCTGCCGATGAAGCATGGGATGCTCGCAAGGAACCGCCGGTCAAGACCGCCGAGGATTTCGTTCGCGTAGTCGCATGGGCTTCGCAGCATCAGCCAGCGTGAAACGGACACAAACTGATTCCGCTTGTTCACGATTAAGGGCGCGTGTAGCTGACCAAGGGGGACGCAATAAGAGTGGATTAATGCTCGCCCTTTTCAACCGAATCCATGCGGCTTGCCCACCGTCGGCGGGCGGTTCAGGAACTCGCGCATAAGACGCCCATTTTCAATCGGTTATGGCGTCTCTTATCTTGTCGTCTC
>JAFAIN010000286.1 GCA_019236695.1 Acidobacteriota bacterium
ACGTCTGGGCTTGCTGCGGCGTGACCGTGTGAAAGCCATTTTGGGGATTTGCGAGGTTATTGATCTGAGTGTTCGCGGGGTAGTTCCTCCCCTTGGCATCCGACAACACTCCCGTAGTGTCCACTCCGGTGTGCTTCGCGATGCTGCACGCCGCCTCGCTGCAATGTGTTGTTCCTGTCGTCGGCGTATTTGGTGCATACTTGCCGTTCGCCATGGCCGCGTCTTGCGCAGCGACGAGATTTTGAACAGCGGGGCTATTTTCCGGCTGGTCCTTGGCATCCGGATCCCCCGTGCCCTCGCTTGAACACCCATGGTCAGGGCTGGGGCGGCAGCTTGTTGCACCGCCCGCGGTCGCCGCCGTATGTTCGCCCGGATCGTGCCCGTCGGGATCGGCGTTCGTGACCGGATCATTTCGCACGTAGCCGTAGAGATTCAGCGACTGCGGATCGCCAAACACCGCGTAGGGAACGGCTGTCGGCCGCGCCGCCCAGTCCGGCGACATGAACCGGCCAATGGCGCTGGCGTAGTAGCGCGCGCCAAAGTAATCATTTTGCGATTCACCGTCGCGCTCTTTGCCGGTAAACTTGTAATGATTCGCGCTGTCGGTCACGACCACTCGTTCGCCGCCGAACGGATAGAAGTCGGAATCATTTTCGATTGCGCCGCTGGCGCTGGTGGTTACGCTAGTCGAGCCCAGATGGTCCTCGAAGTAATAGTGAACCGCGCCGCTCGTATCGCGCCGGGCAATGCGCCTGCCGTTCAGGAAAATGTATTCTGCCGTAATGTTGCCCGAGGCGTCGCTCTCCGCCAATGGCTCCGGACCCCAATACAGCGTGCCGCTTGATTTCTTCACCCGCTCGCCGTCGCCGTTGTAGGTGTAACTGGTGGTGCTTGTGCCGTTGAAGCTCGAAGCAATGCGGTTTTCGGCATCGAAAACAAACGTTGGCGACCCGCTGCCCGCCATCATAGCCGTAGCTGATGGTCTTGCTCAGTTTGGGCTGCCGCTGATCGTGGCTGCTCGCAGACCACGCGAAGTGTTCTTCGGCCCGGGTCCCGGGTTTTCTCCAGCCCTCTGCCCTCATCTGCGCGAGATAAGATTTCGTACCGCCGGTGCGTTAGTAATCTGCCAGGAAGCATCGCTTAACGGTAGGCCATGAACTTCATCACTGCCATGGCGCAGAAAATTGCCAGGATGAAGATGCAAAGCACAACTGGCGGTGCCTGCAATATCGCTCCTGTTCGAGGCTTGCTCGCGTCGGACTTCGCAAATCGCCTTCCACTTAACCAGGCAGCCAAGATACCGACAGTGATGCTGCCTCCAGCGAACTCGAGCCTGAACGCATCGTAACGCCCCGGTACCATGTACAGCGCATTGAAAGCAACCCAGAGGGCAAACAGGCTAATTACGAAAAGAAGCCATTTCATCGTTCCCCCTTACTGGCAATGCTGCTTTCCATCTTCACCGCCGTAGCAGATCCTATGTGTGACTACTTCTTTCGGCTTTTTGTGCGGTTGCTGCTGTCTTTGAATGGCCAGGAACAAGAGGTGGAACGCGTCGTATCCACGCCGCGGATTACCGTAATCTTTCCCGTGCTGTTCAACATACGGCATGTTGGTGTTCGGCCCGTGACCCTGCTCATCCACCACATTATCAAAAAGCGATCTCGGAATATTTTCTCTCCACTTGTGGAGGTTCAGAAGGTTCAGAATCCTTGAGCACGTTGTAGTGCAATTGTTCGTATACGTATCGTACTTGCCATCGGAATGGTTCAGGATGTATTGGATGGCTTTTTCAGTCTCCTCGGGAGACGTTTGGATCGTCACGCTTGAATACTCTTGACGAAGCTGGTCTGCGGACTTTATATCGGCAAATCTATAATTAGCCGTTCCAGCCACGGGTGTACCAAGGAAGATTTTCGCTTCGGTCATGTTGCTGTGGTCAGCCGGGCCAAAGCTCTGGACCGCGGAATTCCCATTCGACTGATCATAAGCAAGCAACATCGCGTGGACGGCTGTCCCGCCATTCGTGTAGAACAGCGTGATGTCTTCTCCGTCGGGATCAACGAACTTTAAAGGATTGTTTGCTGCGTACACATATTTGTTGAGAGTGTTTGAAGGATCCAGAAGGCGATCTTCGGTGAGATTCACGATATCCGGGGTAACCCATCGACCCAGCGCACTCCCGTAATAACGTGACCCAAAGTAATCGGAGAAAGGGGGACGGCCTGAACGCAGTAGGTTTTCGCGGGTGGTTAGCCCGTGTCCGCCACGCTGGGAAACGGGATTCGGCGAGACGGGCGAGCCTCGGCAACCGCGGGCGCCTGAAACATCTTGCTGACCTCGACATGCGCCGCCATCATCCCTTCGCATAGAACGCCCTCGCAAAGGGCTAATGAAATAGCGGGTCAGACTGGCCGGGGCGCTGCGTTTCTCGTTCCCTCGTTCCCATATACGTATAGGAACGAGGGAACGAGAAATGAATCGCGGTAAGTTGTTGAAACCCGGTGCAACGCCAATCCTCGGGCGCTGCAGATGCAGATCCCTCTCCCGCTTTGCGGGATGGGGATGACAAAGCCATTTGGGTACGAGCCTCCTAGGGCGTCGAGGCCATCCATAAAACTATCGCGAAGCGCCGAGACGGCCCGCCACGCGATTGGGCCGGCAATTTATTGCGGCGGCTTCTGGTCAGGCTTCTGGGGGGATAGGGACGGCCTGAACGCAGTAGGTTTTCACGCTGTGGTTAGCCCGTGTCCGACACGCTGGAAAACGGAACAAGCGTGTAATGCTTTAGAAGATGCAAGCGCTTGTGAGAGAATTCCGCGATTCCCGGCGCCTCCAGCCACTGAGGTCTTGCCGGGAAACACGATTGAGGCCACACATGCGCAAGATTGCCATCCTGCTCGCGCTGGCGGCGGGCGGCGCCGCCCAGACCCGCCCGTCAGCAGTACAGCCGTTTATCAGCGTAAACACCGATAGTGTGGTGTTGCGAAACGTTCGCGTGATTGATGGCACGGGCGCGCCGCCGCTTGAACACCAGACCATTGTCATCGCGGCAGGCAAAATTGCATCGGTGGGGGCGGGGCAGACTGGCGTTCCGCACGGCGCTCGCGTCCTCGATCTCGACGGCTATACCGTGATTCCCGGCCTGGTGGGCATGCACGACCACATGTTCTATCCGGTTGGGGGCCAGCCTTCGCTCTACAGCAACATGGGCTTCAGCTTCCCGCGGCTTTATCTGGCTGCCGGGGTAACGAGCCTGCGCACCACCGGCAGCGTGATGCCCTATGAGGACCTCGAACTGAAAAAGCTGATCGATTCCGGCGCCATTCCCGGGCCCAAGCTGCACATCACCGCGCCGTACCTGGAGGGCCCGGGAGCATACACGCCGGTAATGCACGCGCTCAGCGGGCCGGAGGACGCCACCCGCACGGTGGAGTACTGGATTGCGGAAGGCGCAACTTCGTTCAAGGCTTACATGAACATAACGCGCGCCGAACTGGCGGCGGCGGTTGCGGCGGCGCACGCGCACGGCCTGAAAATCACCGGGCACCTTTGTTCCATCGGCTTTCGCGAAGCGGCCGAGCTTGGCATTGACGACCTGGAGCACGGCCTGGAGGTGGATACCGAATTCCTTCCGGGCAAGCAGCCTGACAAATGCCCGGCCGGCGGCACAGCTTCGACCACAAGCAGGATGGACGTCAACGGCCCGGAGATTCAGCAGACCATCCGCACGCTGGTAGAAAAACATGTGGCCGTCACTTCCACGCTGCCGGTGTTCGAGGCCGGGGCGCCGAATGGCCCGGCAGGGGCGCCGCGGCGGCCGCTGTATGAAGCGCGAGTGCTCTCGGCCATGTCGCCGCAGGCCCAGGCAGCGTATCTGGGCGCGCGGGCGCGCATCAGCCCCGACTCCCTGGCGGGCGAGATGCTGAAAAAGGAAATGCAATTCGAAGTTGCCTTCGCGAAAGCGGGGGGCCTGTTGCTCGCCGGGCTTGACCCCACGGGCAATGGCGGCGTACTGGCCGGCTTTGGCGATCAGCGCGAGGTGGAACTGCTGGTGGAAGCCGGGTTCACGCCGCTGGAGGCGATAAGGATTGCGACCCTGAACGGCGCGCAATTCCTGGGCGAGCAGGACCGCATCGGCTCCATCGCGGCGGGCAAGCAGGCTGACCTGGTGGTCATAAAGGGCGACCCCTCGCACGACATCAACGACCTCGAGAAAGTGGAAATCGTCTTCAAGGATGGCGTGGGCTACGACTCGCAGAAGCTGATTCAATCAGTGCAGGGATTAGTGGGGATACGGTAATCCTCTGCGGGCCAGCTCTCATTTATTTCCAGCCGAATGCGCGGCCGCTTTCGCGGCGACGGTAACGTCGTCGGGAGCGGTCCAGAGCGCCTGGCCGGCTTCAAGGCTCAGCTTGTGCATGGTGATTTTTATCGCCGAGGGCTGCGCCTCGATCAGCAGATAGTGATAATTGACGCCGGTATCGGTGTAGGGATCGTCAATGTTGCGGTGGATGGGATTGGCATGGGCGCCGCCGCCCCCCGAGACCAGATAGACGACGCCGTTGCGGGCGTGGCGCTCGTAATTGTGGACGTGGCCTGCGATGACGATGAAGCGGGCTTCGCTTTGGCTCTGGGCCTGCTCGATCCGCCGCGCCAGTTCCGCTTCGCCGGGCCGAATTTCCGGAAGATGCGCCGGGCTGTTCTTATCGAGCGCGCTGGTGAGCGGCGGGTGATGCATTACCACGATGACAAATTTCACATCGGCAGGGACGTGGCTGAGTTCCTGCCCGAGCCATTCGCCCTGCGGGCCTGAGTTTTCGTCAAGGTTGCTATCGAGAACCAGGAGGAGCAGGTTGCCGGCCCGCAGCGAATAGAAACGGGACCTGCGAAGCTCGGGAAAGCGCGCAAAATAGTAAGAAAGACCTGCCTGCTCATTGCCTTTAACTTCATGGTTTCCAATCGCCGGGTAAACCGGAATGCCGGCGCCGCGCCAGCCGGCTGTTTCGGCGTCGAACTCGGTCCAATCTGCAGCGTCATCGCCTTTATAGACCAAGTCGCCGCCGATGAGGATGAAGCCTGGACGCTCGGCGGCGATCCGGGAGACGAGTTCGCGCCGTGCCACGGGGTTGGAAGCGTCCGTGTTGGCGGGATCGGTGAATCGCGTGTCGCCGTATGCCACAAACGAAAACTGCGGCGCGACATCGAGCCGCAGCGCAGCCTGGGCGGCAGCTCGCGGCGCCGCCCACAGCAGGAAGCAAAGCACAAATGGCACAAAGGGCAGCACGAAGGACATCATGGAAAGCTGGGAATAACGAAGTCGCTGCGCCGCCTGCCCGGCTAATGGAGGCGCCACGCCGCGCCCACAACCGCCGGATGCGGGGAGCTCGGCGGCCGGGAGCACGGCGTGGCATTGCGGCGGGCGGCAGGAATTCAACTTAGCGCCTGCCCGGCACCAAACCCATCTGGAACGTGACCATCACGCTGCGCCCGGGAAGCAACTGCAACTGATCGCTGCCCGATTGCACGTAGGGCACAGCGGCGGTTCCGGCGACGCCGGGCGACAAGCCCACCACATCGTGAAAGTCAAACAGGTTGTTGAAGCTCAACTTGAGCTTCGATCCATTGAACAGTGAGCGGACGGGCAGGTTGTAATTGAAGAACAGGTTGTTCATCCAAAACGAATTCAATTGAGTGGCCTGGTGCAGGGCGCCATTGTCGACCCAGCGCGGGCCGATGTCTTTGTTGAAAAAGCCCAGGTCGAACCTGCGATCGTGGTAACTGACACCGGCGCCGAACGTATAACTCGGGGTGAGCGCCACCCACTGTACGGGTGAGGCGGCAATATTCGTGCCATTGGGCAGGGTTTGAGCCGCCGCCGCCTGGTACTGCGCCCTGCCGGTGGTGCCGTTGAAGTTGAAGCTCAGCCCGCGGGACGCATAAACATTGCCCTCCGCCTCAAAGCCGTAGGTGTTTGAAGCGGGAGTGGCATAGTAGTAGGAATCGCCGAAATTGGGATTGGTGGGATCCGTGACCTTGTAGCTTCCGTAAGGGTTGTCGTAATGGATGTGGTACAGGTCTGCATCCACGCTCAGCCGGTTGAGCTTAATCACGGTGCCGCCCTGGAAGGTGGTGGCAACCGTGGGCTTGGGCGTAACCGCGACCAGAGCGCCGGTTACATCGAAGACGCTGCTCGGCGGAATCTGGGTGCCGCGGCCGAACTGACCGTACGCGGACCAGATGCTGGTGATGCGGAAGTTGGCGGCAAACGAGGGAAGGATGTTGTTGTAATAGGCGCTGTGCTTGGCCGAGATTCCCACGCAACCCGCGATGGTAGTGGCGGTGCATCCAAGGTTCCCAACCGTCTTGCCGTCGGCGAGCTGCGTGAGGTCCATGGTGTAGAGCGCGCTCTTCAGCCCCGCCGTGATGGTCCAGCGGGGAATGGCCACCAACTGATACTCGACATAAGGCTGCGCCGAGTTGGTGGTGAAATACTCATGGAACTTCAGGGTCTTGAGCAGAGGAGAGTCAACCCAGGTGCGGGGATCGGCGCCCTGCTGGAAACGGTTGGTGGTGGCATATTCGTACCACACGCCCATGCGCAGAACGCCAAATCTTGAGGCGTGGCTCAAGGTGGTGATATCGCCGCCGCGGTTGTACTGGTTCAGCTTGTCAATGGCGCTGGAGGCGCTGACCGCGACTTCGTGCAGCGAATCCTGGCTCTGGTCGTTCTGGTAGTGCTGGTGGTTCGAGTAGGAATAGGTATAGGGCTTGGTCTCAAACTTCCAGCCGTGGCCAAATTCGTGGTCGAAGGTGATGACCTCGAAGTTTGTAGGCACGTGGTAGAAGTAATTTTTGTAATACATGGCATTGTATGTGCCATCGGCATTGAGCTGGTTGCCATCGAGCAGGTAGTTTAGGCCGTGATCGGCAACCTGCTGGCGGGTGGGATCGCTGTTGGGGGTGTTGCTGTCCACCAGGACCACGGTGCCGACCAGGGTCAGAGAGGTTTGATCGGAGAATTTGTAGCCGAACTTTGCGGTTCCGGCCGTGCGCTGCTGGTTATTGAATGTCTGGTAGCCGTCTGAGCCGTTGTGGTGCCCTTCAAACCAGAAATTAGCCTTGTGGTTGAGGAAGCTGCCGGAGTTGAACTCGCCCAGAATCTGGTTGGTGTTGAAGGACCCATATGATTCAGACAGTTTGAACGTCATGGCATCGCCCATTTTGGGCGAAAACATATGGACGGAGCCGGCATAGTTGGTGGGCCCGACATCCGACGCGGTTCCGGGGCTGCGATCAAAATCCACATAGCTGATGGCGGGCGCGGGCACGTATGCCCAGGAGTGATGAGTGGGGTCGTTGGTGTCCTCGAAGGGCACGCCATCCCAGGTCATCGTAAAGGCGCCATCGGCAAATCCGCGGAACCAGTTCTTGGATTGGCCATTGCCGACGCCGTTGGTGGCGTAGGTGACAACGCCCGGCGCCGCCTGCAGAATGTCGGCAAAATCGGTGGTCGGAATGGTGAATTCGCGAATGTAGTTGCTGGTGATTTCGCTGCGCGGCGACTCCATGTCGAGCAGGCCCTTCACGGGTGAGAACTGCGAAGCGGGAGACGGATCGGCGTCCGCTTCAACCGTGACTTCCTCGGATACGGAAGCCAACCTTAAGGAAAGCGAAATTTCCGCGGTGTTTCCCGCCGAAACCACGACTCCGCCGCGCTCCATGGTGGCGAAGCCTGCGGCAGAAGCCTGGACCGAATAAGTGCCCGGCGCTAATCCGGAAACGGCGAAGTGACCTTCCGTGTTGGTGAGGGTGGTCTGCTGATCCTGCAGCGAACCGCGCACCGCGATCGCGGCGCCCGCAATGCCCCTGCCGGTCTGATCGGCGACGGTGCCGCGTATGGAACTCGTGGAACTTTCCGGCGACCCGGTCTTGCTGTCCTGGGCCTGTAATGGCGCTGTAAGAATGGCGATTGAAGCAACAATAAGCAGGGCTGCGACACGGGTTTTTCTGAGCATGTACTGACTCCTTCCCCGGAAATCTCGTGGAAGAGGAAAGTACCAATACGCGATGAAGGATGTGTGAACGGGAGATGTAATTTCGATGAAAATGCCGCAGCGGGGCCATTGGGATATTGCGAAAGTGCGAAAGTGCGGAATTTTCGGAGCTTGCGGGCTTTTCGACGCAGGGGTTCACACCAAGGGCACGAAGGACGCACGAAGGTTTCCCGCAACTAGACTGCGCACTTTTGGCATTCCACTTTTCACATTGCGGATTCCTGCAAAGCGGTGCGGGTGCCGGGGGATTGGTTCAGGCGCGCGGCTGCACGGCGGCCGAGCGCGGTGAGCGGCGATTCGGAGATAGCCGTCGAACTCTCCTTGCCGAGATGGTACCCGGCGCCGGGCACGGGCGCGGGCAGCAGGCGGTTGACCAGGCCAAGCGCACGGCTCATCAGCCCGGGCGCCAGGCCGTGAGCCGTGGCGAGGAGCCGCGCCTGCGGGGTGATGACCAATTCCGAGCGTCCCTGGCGCACGGCGCGCACGATTTTGCGCGCGGCGCGCCCGGCGCCGATGGAGACCAGCGGGAGGCTGGAGCCCAGGCTGAACCATGAATATTCGGCCCGATTGTTTCCCTTAAACGAGGCATTGACGTACGAGCCGGTACGCATGAGCCCGGGGCAGACGGTGGTCACCTTGATGCCGTAGCGCGCGAGCTCTGCATGCAGGCCTTCCGAGAAGCCGACCGCGGCAAACTTGGCGCAATCATAGGGAAGCAGATGCGGCACGGCGACCTTGCCGCCAATGGAGGTGATGTTGGCGATGTATCCGCCGCGCCGCTGGAGCATTTCGGGCAAAACGGCCAGAGTGGGATAGACCACGCCCCAGAACATGGTGCGCATGGCCTGCTCGTAATCCTGAATCTCCTGCGCCTGCATGGGACCAACCGTGATGATGCCGGCATTGTTCACCAGCACGTGAATGGATCCGAAGTGCAGGCGAGCCCGGGCCAGCATTTCGTCAACCTGGGCGCGATCGGTGACATCGCAGGGAACTGCGATGACATCGGCGCCGTGGCCGCGCAGCAACTGAGCTGCACGGCCGAGTTCCTCGGGGTCGCGCGCACACAGAACCAGTTTGCATCCCAGCGCAGCGAACTCCTGCGCCATGGCGAGGCCGAGCCCGCGCGAACTGCCGGTAATGAGAACGGTATTGCCGGCGAGATCGGCTCCGTGGCGCAGGCGGCGGGCCGCTGCCACTGCAATGACGCCTGCGGTGACTCCGCCGGCAACGGCAGCGCATGCGCCGAGAGCGGCGCCGCCGATGGCCAGCCATTTCAGCCGGCGGGCGGTGCGGCGCGCACCCCAGGCGGGCAATCTCGAACGTTGCAGCGCGGCGTGCAGCGGCTGGGGGGCGTCGATTGCCGCTTCTTCTCCGGCGGCGGCGCCGCTCTGGGCTGGGCCGGTGCGGCGAATGAATTCTTTACGCTTCATGGCTCTTTTACCTGTCCGTAGTTAAGCAGGCTGACGATAACCACGCCCCCCACAATGTTGCCGAGCGTGGCCAGCAGCAGCCAGTGCGCATAGGTGCCGAATGCGGCAGAGCCATGAATCACCGCCGAAAGCGCCTCGCCCGAAGTGGCGATGCAATGCGAAAGGCGAGCGACACCGACTACAAACGTCAGCAACCACGTCATGGCGAGCTGGCCGATGGTCCAATGGCTGGCAGTGACGATCCAGGCCACCAGCGCAATGAGCCACCCGCCGAGCACCCCGCTCCAGAACACACGCGCTGAGGACTGAGCGAGCGCCTCCTGGCCGAGTGTGACGAGCGCGCCCACAATGTTGGGGCGAAGCGCGCCGGTAAGCACGGCGAGCGCGGCGAATGCCGAGGCGCCGGCGATGTTGCTGGCAAAGACCACGGCCCACAGGCGTGCCGTATTTGTGAAGTGCGCCCTGCTGCGCTCATCGAGAAGCAGGATGACGGGATACAGCGTGTTCTCGGTGAAGAGCTGGCCGCGGCCGATAATGACAGCGATGAACCCGACTGGGTAGAACAGAAAACCTGCCAGATCGGACCAGCCGCCGGCGCCGACGATGGCGTGAACCGAACTCACGGCCAGGCCCGTAAGGCCCATGGTGAGGCCGCCGGCAAGGCCGGAGAAAGCCAGGGCCCGGGAAGAGCGCTTCAATTCCTGGCGGGCAGTGGCAACGGCGGCTTCAAAAATCTGGCCGGCGCTTAGTCGCTTGCTGTTTTCACCAGGAACTTCGGGCATAAACAGGTGGGATGCCGGCGCCGGAATTTGAGTTTCAGAGGTGGAATTCACGGCGCGAGGCACGGAGGCTCGGAGAAGAACGGCTGCGATCAGATGCCGGCGCCCATCCCTGCCCAGGGCACTGGAATCCAATTGGAGGTGAGCGAGATCGCGATCCTTACGGTGGGGTGCAACTGGGCGTTGCGGCAGGCCCCGGCGGGCGCGCTCAGCGAGCCACACTCAGTTTCATTTGCCGAGAACCTGCAAGAGTGCGCTGAAGCGCTCAACCAGCGCAGTTTTCGGGTGCTGGTGATCGGGCCCGATCTCGACGAGGCCGGCCAGAATCGCGCAGTCGAGCTCGGAAGGCAGCACAAGGCGCGCACGGTTCTGCTCTTCGCCGGCAACGCCCCGCCGGTGGTGGATGCGGATGTGGCGGTTCCGGTGCGCGGCCCAATGCGTGGCCTGATGAACGCGCTGGAGGAATCAACCGGACAAGTCTCCCGCTGAGGGGCAGGAAAACCCGCAATACTCAGCGAGCCCGGGCCAGGACGATGGTCATGTCGTCGGGCTGCTCGGCGCCGCCAATCCAGTCGCAGACGGCGATGATGGCTTCTTCTGCAATGCGCTCGAGCGGAAGCGCCGAATGCTCGCGGACCAATTCCACCAGCCGGTCTTCGCCAAACTCACCAAACTCGTTCTCCGGCTCCGTAATGCCGTCACTGTAGGCGAGGAAAATATCGCCGCTGCCGAGCACTACGCTCTCCTGCTGGTACTGCATACCGTCAAAGAGGCCAACCACCATGCCCCCCACTTCGAGCCGGCGCACTCCTCCACCGGGAGTGATGACGAGCGGCGCCAGATGTCCCCCATTGGAATAGGTGAGGGTGCGGTTGTTTCCGTTGTATTCGCTGAGGAACAAGGTCGCATACTTGGAGGCCGGGGTGGAGTGGTAAAGGTGGCGGTTCAGCAACTCGAGCCATTGAGCGGGCTGGAGTTCGTTGTTGCAGGGCTCGGCCGGGCCGGCGACTGCAGAAGCAGCCACCAGGGCCGGCTGTGCGGCCATATCGAGAGCATGCATAACCGCGAGCGAGCGAACCGCAGAATGCAGCGTGGCCATGAGGAGCGCGGCCGAAATTCCCTTGCCGCTGATATCGCCGACGGCGATGGCCACCTGCTCGGGGCCGAGGGGCAAAAAATCGTAGTAGTCGCCGCTCACGGTGCGCGCAGGCCGGCAAATGCCGTACACCTCGAGCGATTCCGGGGGGACAACCTGGTGCGGGAAAAGCTGGTTCTGCACTTCCTGAGCAATCGCCAGATCGCCTTCGATGCGCTGCTTTTCCTTCTGCTCGGCCAGGAGCTTCTCGATGGATTCCGTCATGGAATTAAAGGAGCCTTCGAGGGCGGCCAACTGATCGCCGCTGCGCACCGGTATGCGCTGGGAAAAATCGCCGCGATTCACGGCCTGGGTAGCGCGATACAGATTGAAGACCGATGACGTGATGCTGCGGGTGAGCCGCAGGCCGACGAACAACGCAAGGATTTCAATGACGGCGAAGAAGATGGCTACGACGAACAGAACGATAAGAATGACGTTGGAAAAATCGCCGAGCGTGGCGGAAAGGCGCGCGTATAGCAGCGACTTCCGGGTTTCCACCGAGAGCACTACAGATTCATTATCCAGCGGGCGGCCGTCTTCCCATGCGTGCACGTCAGTGAGCGGTGTGCCGAAAAGGAAGTCGCCATCGAGGAAGCCTGCAGGCGGCAGGGCGCCACCCTGGGCAGCAGGTTGTTCGGTGTTGAGGCTGCGATCGCCAATTTGCACCTGGACGCCGCCCTGCTGAGGGCGGGGACGCGGACGGCGCTCAGGCTCGGCGGGCGGCGCATAGATGCGGATGACGCCGAGGCGCTGCGCCAGCCGGGCAACCAGCGCGTTGTCCACGGGCTCGGAGGAAACCACAACCGTTTCGTCAGGGCCTTTGGAGAGCACGCGGACGGCAGTAATGCGGAGGCGCCCGGCATGCCACACGATGCCCTCGAACTCGCCGCGGCGGTCGCGCGCGGCTTCGCGCAAAAGCCAGGCGGGCAGCGCAACCGGCTGCACGGGAGCTTCGGCACCGTCTTTGATGGTCAGGCCTTTGCCCGCATGCCAGAGGCGGATGGTGCGCTCAGGCTGGGCAAAGCGGTCGCTGTTGCGAAGAAGGTCGGCGATGCGGTCAGAGCTGATTCCGTTCCTGAGCTCGGCCGCGACCTGGGCGGCGGCTTCGCCGTTGGCGGCGCCCACGGCAGAGACCTCGGAGCGCAGATCAGACGTCGCCAGAAAGGTTGCGAACTGGCCGGCAAAGAAATAGCCCGCCAGCAATGCCATGAGGACCAGCAGAACGACCGGAATGACGCCAATAAAAACGTAGGTAACGATAAGCCGGTTGCGCAGCCGCCAGAGGACATGCCGGCGAACAAACCGCAGCAGCAGCACCAGCGCCAGGACAACCGTGGGGAACGAAAGGCCGCGAGCCCATCCGCCCAGGGAAGCGGCGGCTCGCGGCAGGCCAAACGCGGCGCACAGC
>JAFAIN010000345.1 GCA_019236695.1 Acidobacteriota bacterium
TGAACATCATGCACCGCGCGCAAATCTGCCTTATTGCAGACGAGAATTGCATTGCGCTGGCGCAGCTTGAACCAGAGCTCCCGATCGGCGGCCGATTGGCCGGAACCGGCAACCGGAGCGATTACGAGCAGAACCAGGTCGGCATCGGCGGCAGCTTCCATGGTTTTGCGAATCCCAATGCTTTCGGCTTCATCGCTTGCCTGCCGGATTCCGGCGGTGTCAACCAGGCGGACCGGAATGCCGCCGATCGCGACCGTTTCGGTCACCAGGTCGCGCGTGGTGCCCGGCGCGGGCGTAACGATGGCGCGCTCACGCTCGACCAGGCGGTTGAACAGGGAAGACTTTCCCACGTTCGGGCGGCCCACAATAGCCAGGACGAGGCCATCATGAAGCACCTTGCCGAATGTGAATGATGCCGCCAGGTGCTCAAGCTGCACTTGAATTGCGGCCAGGCGCGGCGCGATCTCGCCAGCGGGCATCACCGGAACATCATCTTCGGCAAAATCAACGCCTGCTTCCAGCACTGCGATCAGGTCAACCAGCGACTGCTTTAACGGCCGCAGCCGATTGGCAAGCGAGCCTTCGAGTTGCTGGGCCGCCACCTGGGCCTGGAACAAAGTTTGGGATTCGATGAGGTCTCGAACGGCCTCGGCCTGGGTGAGGTCAATACGGCCGTTGAGAAAGGCGCGCATGGTAAATTCCCCGGGCTGCGCCAGGCGAGCGCCGCCGGCGATTGCCCTTTCGACCGCATGCCGCAGTACAACTGGCGACCCGTGGCAGGAAATTTCGACCACGTCTTCAGCGGTGTATGAGTGCGGCTTTTGAAAATACGTGACGACCACTTCATCAAGGCGAGCTTCTCCCTGCAGCAAATCGGCGAGGGTGGCGCGGCGGGGAGCCAGCGTGGAGTTCAGGCGCAGCATGGAGCACGCGATGGCCAGCGCCGCTTCACCGGAGAGCCGCAGCACGCCAACGCCGCCCCGGCCGGGCGGTGTTGCAACCGCGACAATGGTTTCGTCAAGCGACATAGCCATGCTGCCGGATCACCATCTCGCGCCTGAGCACAGGGGAACGCAATTCATCGTGTTACGCGCCAATTAAGGTTTGCGGGCGCAGGCGCGATGGCGCTCGCGGTTGGGTTGCAGACTACAAAGTTGACTTGATCTGCGGCGGCATAGGTCATGATTGTGAGCCCACCACCGAACCCCGGGGGCGGCGGCCCACGGAAACTCCAGGCGATTACATCATCCGGAGCGACGCCGGGAGCTGACGCCGCAAGCGCGGCCGAACAGGAGTGCGCCGCAATGGGCGCTGTACCGGTGGTGGATTGCCCGGCCGCAATGGCGGCAGAAAGCGCCGCGGATGCGTTGCCGCTCATCATCCTCACGCGGCCGCTGGGACCATCGAACCACAAGGCGGCTTTGCCGTTGATTTCCTCCGGCGGCGAAGCAGCGCCAAGAACAACCGCCGAATTGGTTTCGAGGCGGCCTGTGGTGTTCCGGGCAGGCGGAGTTGTGCCGTCTGCCGCGGAGCCGCAATCGTAGTAGCGGTTCTGAGCGTTGGTGCCGGCATTGTAGGCGGCAGCGGACGCTTCTATGGCCCCCACGGTCGCAATCCTACCCTGGGTTTTTCCTCCGGAGATACGGTATATGTCGTAGCCCCACAAGCCGCCATCGGCGCCGGCGGGCTCGCCAAAATCAATGACGTTGCAGTCACTGGCCGCGAGAGCCGCGGCGCCGCTGCGGGTTCCGAGCGGCGCTGAAGCCGCGGTGGTGCCGTTGCCGGCGCGGCCCACGATGGAATAGGAATAGGAAGCTGATCCCGGTGCGCCGGATTGCGTGATCTGCACAATGCGCGGGGCGCCCGAAACCCGCTTCGCCGCGACTCCGGAGAACTCATGATCGAACGCATACATGGCGCGGGCGCTCTGGCCCGCGAGCGGCGTGTAGTTGAAGGCAATCGTACGCGCGCCATCGCCTGCACCGACGCTCGCCCAGCAGGCCGAATCGAATACCCGCGCGCTTCCGGTCCAGGCCGATGCCCGGCCACAGATGGCGGGTGAGGGCGCAATGCGGTCATTTCCTGGTCCCGGGTGGTATGCCACGGTCAGCGGCCCCGGGGCATACCTAGGAGCCACCACCGGCGTATAGCTGCCGGCAATGGGCGACGGCACACCGGGCCCGCTGTAGTACGGATCAGAGTTGGACCAGAAGTAAACCTCGCGCAGGTAAAGCGTGCCGGCGCGGCTGCGGTCGCCGGCGTTGGTGGTGTCAATGGCCGGCCTGCCGTGGAGGTCATAGAAGTCATCCACCAGCCGGTCATTTTCCAGGCTGATGTCAAAACCGCCGGTAGCAATGATGGGCTGCTCCGGGGCTAATTGACCATTGTCCACGGCGATATGGCTGCCGGTAATGTGAGCCACGCAGCCCAGACCGGGGGCTCCCGGAGCAATCCAATATGGGCCGCTCAGTTCCGAAGTCGAAACATCGTTCACGGTAAGGCCGTCGGCGCAGCCGGTGAGCGCGAACAGCGCGCCGCCCGGTCCGAACTGGCGGTATCCTCCTTCGTCGCCGGCATTCACGTGCTCAACCATTCCCCCGAAATTGCCGGTGAAGCCGCGATAGAAGCCCATAAACGGTTTCAGGTTGCTGATCGTATAGGACTGAGCGCAGCAGGCCAGCACCTGAATGGCGATGCTGCCCGGTTGCTCGCGTCCCTGGAATGAGGAGTTCACGATGTTGCCGGACTCCATGTTTTCGTTATTCGAGCCATGCCCGGTTCCCACCTGCAGCGCTATGTAGGGCTGGGCAGCGCCGGCCGGGCGGGGCTGGCCACCGTAGTCGAAGGCCACATGATCAAACTTGAAGTTGGTCTGGGTAAAGCCGCCGCGCGATGTGTCGTTTTCCACCAGGAATGACCCGCTGGCGAGGCTGCCTGAGGGGCAGAGCGGCTTCACCTGGGTATCGGGCGTGGCTTCGACCTTGATGCCGTAGATTTCCCAATGGCCGGTGCGGTTAATGTCAAAGACCGGTCCGGTCCAGGCGCCGCAGCCGAAGATGACGGCGCCGCCCGGCATGTCGCCGGTGAAATCGGGCACGCCCGTTCCGTAAAGGCGCCAGCCATCACCCGCTCGCGCTCCTTCAATACGAATTTCGGCATCCGCTTTCAGATAACAAGGGGAGGGGATGCGGACAACTTTGCTGGCGGCCAGAGCATTCTGGATGGCGGAAGTTGAGCCGGCATGGCCCGTGCAGTCGGCGCCGTAGGCGCGGATATCGTCGCGGTCGTACTGGCCGGCCGGCGGCAGGGAAAGCTGGGCAAAGGCAGCCGGGGCCAGCACAAGTGCAAGCAGGCAGATGATCCTGTTCATCACAGGGTTCAATTCTAGTGAAGGGCAAGGGTTCAGGCGTCCGATAGAATTGAAGAACAGAATTGGGGGCGTAGCTCAAGAGGATAGAGCACCGGCCTTCTAAGCCGGGGGTTGCAGGTTCGATTCCTGCCGCCCCTACCATCTATTCGTACCTCAACGTGACGGTAGGTTGCACCCGGG
>JAFAIN010000027.1 GCA_019236695.1 Acidobacteriota bacterium
GGCGCAAACAGCAGGTTTGCCGGCCGGGTGTAGAATGGCGTCCCACCGAATGTTGCGCCTGAGAGGAGGCCACGTGAGGTTGCCGGGAGCCAGGGTTCTGTTGGCCTGCCTCGGTGCACTCCTGTTTCCCGCCTCTGGCGTTGCGCAACAACCAGCCGCGACCGGGGAAAGCGGCAACAACGCAATCCACAACTTCAGCCGCCCGGAAGATGACCCCAGCACCATTGCTGTGCGCAAAATCGAGCCGCCCGGAAACGCGCCGCTCACCGTGGCGGAGAAGATTGAGCGCGGCATGGCGGTTGACCCGATGCTCGACGTTAACAAGATTGGCGCGCGCAGCGTGGGTGACGGGCTCAACGTTTATTCCATGGAGCGCGAGCAGGAACTGGGGCGGTCGCTGGCCATGGATTTCGAGCGCCAGGCCAATGTCATCAACGATCCCCTGATTTCGGAATACATCAACCGCATTGGCCAGAACATCGTCAGGAATTCCGATGCCCGGTTCCCGTTCGTCATCAAAGTGCTGGATGACGATGAAGTAAACGCGTTTGCGCTGCCGGGCGGATACTTCTTCGTGAATTCGGGGCTCATCCTGGCTGCCGACAATGAAGCCGAATTGGCGGGCGTAATGGCGCATGAAGTGGCGCACGTGGCGGCACGGCATGTCACCAAGAATTACACGCGCGCGCAACTGTTCAACTTTGCTTCCATCCCGCTCATCTTTGTTGGCGGGCCAATCGGGCTGGCGGTGAGGGAAGTGGCCGGCCTGGCGGTGCCGTTGAGTTTCCTGAAATTCAGCCGCGATGCCGAGCGCGAAGCCGACATGCTGGGGCTGCAATACAGTTATCGCGCGGGTTACGATCCCCAGGCTTTCGTGCAGTTCTTTGAGCGGCTCAAGACGATGGAGAAGGCGAAGCACTCCTCCCTGGCCAAGGCGTTCTCCACGCATCCCATGACGGCCGATCGCATCCGGCAGGCGCAGGAAGAAATTGCGCAGGATCTGCCCGGGCGCGGCGAGTACATCGTTACGACCAGCGACTTTGTAGAAGCCAAAACGCGGCTGATGCAATTGGAAGATGAGCACCGCGTGGAATGGCCGCACGGCGCCAAGCCCACGTTGCGCAAGCGCAATGGCAAACCCGCCGACAGCGGCTCGCAGCAGGGCAACGACGGTCCGCCCGTGCTGCGCAAGCGCCCCGATGCCTCGTTGTAGCCGCCGAATCATTTCCGGAAAGCCAGCCCACTTTGAATTTCGGAACTCCCGGCTGCACTTCGGTGTCTGATTGCGGCGGCGCTGCGAAGGAAACCATGCCGGCTCTAACGCCACGGTCCGGCTGCGGCGGCACTGTGTGCCGGGCAGCTATGGCGCATTATGCCGAGTGGGGCAGGGCAGCGCGACTGAAAGCTCGGACCGCCTCTTCGATGTAGCCGTTCAGTGCTTCGCCAATCGCGATCATGTCGCCTATGACGGTGCTCAATTTGAGGCGCAGCAGGTTGTCTTGCAGACCTTTCGAGATTACGTGCTGCAGGATGTGGCCTTCGGCAACCAGCATCGCAACCGAGTATCCCTGCTGCTGGCGCAGTGTTCCGTAGGCGGCTGCACTCATCAGCCCCTGTGGCGTCAGGTCTTCCGTGCCCGTCTTGACCTTCCGGACCAGTTCGGCCACTATGAGTGACACGGGCTCTGTGATTTCCTCATCGGGCAGCCGGATCCCGGAAAATTCCTCGCGCGCGCGCAGTCGCGCGATCAGCCAGCGGGAGATTTGCGATTGCAACTCCCCTAACAATTGCGAGGTCTCCTTTAGGGGGCCGTGCGGAGTTCGCTGCTGCTGATCGACCTTTTGCTCCAGGGTCGCCACCAACTCTTCGGGATCTGTCGGCTTTACGAGGTAGTCGTCCACCTGGTTGCGAATGGCACGCAGCGCGGACTCGAAATCGGGATAACCAGTCAGGATGAACGATTTGCATTGCGGCTGAACACGGCGCATTGCGCTCACCACCGTAAACCCATCCCCCGGCTCTCCAATGTTTAGATCGGAAATCAGGATGTCGAATTGGGACTGGCCAATCGCGGTGATCGCCTCCGGCACAGTCCCCACGCTCACCACCTCAAACCCTCGGCCCTCAAGGACCGGCGGAAGCGTTTGGCGAATTGACGCCTCGTCATCAATGAACAGCACGCGCCTGCGCTGGCCCATGTTGCCCTCCTATGTATTCGATGCAGTAACTCACCGTTGGTGAAGAGAGCTGCGAGAAGCACCGGAGCCTGAAAGGGAAATGAATTGGCGGAGAGAGTGGGATTCGAACCCACGTTACCCTTTCGAGTAAACACGCTTTCCAAGCGTGCGCCTTCAGCCACTCGGCCATCTCTCCACGTTGCGCGGACTCAGACGAGCTCCTTCGCGTCGCTCAGGATTTCGCCAGCCGGCTCGCGCTCCGCTCACGCCGGCTAAACGGCTCAACTTCGCTTCGCTCAGGATTTCGCCAGCCGGCTTCCGCTCCGCTCACGCCGGCTAACGGCTCAACTTCAGCCACTCGGCCATCTCTCCACGTTGGGATCCTTCGCGTTGCTCAGGATTTCGCCAGCCGGCTCCCGCTGCGCTCACGCCGGCTAAACGGCTCAACTTCAGCCAGTCGGCCATCTCTCGTTTCCGCCTCGGCCCGGGCGGCAGCTATTTCATTCTAGCGTACGAATTCGGGCGTACCGCAGCCTCTTCCGGCGTGCCGGCTCCCGTAACCTCCGATGGGCTGACCGTCGGAATCGTCATCTCAACCAGCAGGCCGCCGCCGGGAGCGTTCATGGCGCGCGCCGATCCGTGGTGAAGGCGAATGGCGCGTTGAGCGATGGCGAGCCCCAGGCCGCTTCCTCCGGTCTGCCGCTCGCGCGCATCTTCAAGCCGATAGAACGGCCGAAAGATTTCTTCCAACTGATCGTCGGGGATTCCGGGGCCATGGTCGCGCACCGCAATCACGCAGGCGGGCCGGCCGGAGACGCGGTGGCGCCTCACCGAGACTTCCACCGCGGAATTCTCCGCGCTGTATCGCATGGCGTTGCGCACTACGTTTTCGATGGCGCTGCGCAGCAGGCCGAGGTTGCCGGCAACGGTGCATGGCTGCGATGACGTGCAGATCACGAAACACTGCCGGCTCTGGGCTTCGAAATTGGCATCGGTAATGATGTCACCCACCAGCGCCCCCACATCAATGGGTACTTCCTCCTGGGCGATATCTTCGCCGACTTCCAGCCGGCACAGCATGAGCACGCGGGTGATCAACTCGTTCAGGCGCTCGGCCTCGAGCTCGATTCGGTCGAGCGAAGCGCCGGCCTCGGCGCCGGCGCGGCGGCGCGCCACACCAATGGCCACGCTGAGGCGGGCCAGGGGAGAACGAAGCTCATGCGAAACATCGCTCAACAACTGGTTTTGCGAATCCACCAGGCTCTGGATGCGCTCGGCCATGCGATCGAAATCGCGCACCAGGTCGGCGAGTTCGCCGCGGCCGGTTCCCACGGTTTCGCCGGCGCGGGCGCTGAGGTCGCCCTCGGCGAGTTGCTGTGAGGCCCGGCGCAGCTTCACAACCGGGCTTGTAAGGTAACGGGCCAGCCAGAAGCAAACCCCGCCTGAGGCGATCACCCACACCACCAGCGGCCAGAACGCCAGCTCGGAAAAGCGGCCAATGGCGTCGGATGCGCTGCGTCGCAGCTCTCCGACCACGTAGTACCGGCGGCCATCCGGGCCGTTGACCGGCTGGCCGGCCAGCGTATTGGTGCCCACGTCGCGCAATTGCGCCTTGCCGCCGCGCACCAGCACCGGCAGCATCTGCAGCGCTGAAGCTGAGGGAACAGGCCCGGCAAGGCGGCCTCCAGCGCCGTCAAAAAGCGACATGGAAATGCCGGAAGAATCCTCAATGTGCACCAGGTAACGCTGCGCGCCCACTGCATCCTGGCTGTTCAGCATCTGGATGGCGTTTTGCGCGTTGAAGGCAATGGAATCCTGCATGAGCTGTTTGCGGCGCGCAATGGCCTGCTGCGTCGCCTGCGGCCGCGCAGCCGTAACAAACATCAGCGCAAGAAACGCCACCTGCGCCAGCCAGAACGAAAGAAAGATCTTCAGGAACAGCGTTCGGATCATGGGAAATGTGGAATCTGAAAATCGGTAATGGGAAAAATGAAATGTGCAGGGCCCGGCGCCCTTGCCTCAGCTACTTTATACATTTCGAATTTCAACATTTCACATTTTAGTGAGTTTCTCGGCGGCGGCGTAGAGGTAACCTACGCTCCTGACCGTCTTGATGCGCTGCCCGCGGTCGTCGGAGAGTTTTCTCCGCAGCCGGCTGATGTGCATGTCGAGGCTGCGGTCGAAGGGCGTGAGCGCCCGCCCCAGCACCGACTTCACAATCTGTTCGCGGGTCACAATGTGGCCCACGTGGCGGAGCAGCAGCTCAAGCAGGTTGAATTCCACCGCCGTCAGCTCCACCGGGTTGCGGCCGATGAACACGGTGCGCGAAGCGGGGTG
>JAFAIN010000082.1 GCA_019236695.1 Acidobacteriota bacterium
TTTCGAAATTTCAAAATGTGAAATTTGCATCCGCCAGCAGTCGCCGCGCCCGGGCTTTCATGGCCGGCGTCCCCGAGCGCACTGCGCTTTGCAGCAGTTCGAGAGTCTCGTCGCGCAGGGGCGGGTGGCGAAGCGCGAGCTCATGCAAAGCCTGCAATGCGAATGTGCGCACAATCGAACTGCGGTCGTCCAGGTACTCGCGAAATGCCGCCCAGGCCGCGCCGCACTCCCGCCTGCTCAAATTCAGGCGCGGCACCATGGCCGCCAGGTGCCAGCGCACTTCCTGCTGCCGCTCTTCGCGCATCAGGCCCAGCAACTCGGCCTTGAACGGAGCGAGCAGGCGGGCATTGCTGCGCGAGGCTTTCTCCGCCGCGTCGGCAGCGCGCATCCGGATGACCGCGTCTTCGCTCCACATGCCTTTCATCAGCTCCCGGAAAACCCTCGCATCGCGCCGCGCGGCCTCCGCCGCGCGGTTCGCATTCCCGATGCTGGCCCGCGATCCGCCCCTGAGCTGCCCCAGGGCGTCCGGAATGTTCCTTCGTCCCACTACCTGCGCCTCCGCAACTTTATTGCCGAATTGCCGAATTGCCGAACTGCTTTAGGTTTGGGGCGCGCGGAAACAACGGTACCCTCTCGTCGGCATTTCGGTTGTGCAATTCGGCAATTCGGCAATTCGGCAATTCCGCAGTTCGGCAATTCCGCAGTTCGGCAATTCCGCAGTTCCGCACTCGCCTACCGGTACAACCCCTCAATGTTGTCCCGGTATCTTTCCTCCACCACCCGCCGGCGCAGCTTCAGCGTCGGCGTGATCTCGCCGCCGGCGATGCTGAATTCATCCGGCACAATCAGCACCTTCTTTAGTTTTTCAAACTGAGCCAGGCTGTCGTTTAGCCGGTCTACAATTCCCTGGTAGAGCCCCTGCACAGCGGGCTCGGCAATCAATTCCCCGCGGCCCGCATGCGCCATTCCCCTCTCGCTCGCCCAGGCTTCCAGCGGCCCGAAATTGGGCGCGATCACCACCGTCGGGAATTTGCGCCGGTCGCCGATTACGCACGCATGCGCAATCAGCGGATTGGCTTTCAGGGCGTTCTCGATTGGTTGCGGCGCAATAAACTTTCCGCCTGATGTTTTTATCAGGTCTTTTTTGCGGTCCGTGATGCTGAGGAATCCATCGCCATCCATCGCCCCGATGTCGCCGGTGTGAAACCACCCGTCAGCCTGCAGTGCTGCTTCTGTTTCCCGCGGCAGGTTCCAGTAGCCGTGGAACACCGATGGGCCGCGCACCAGCAGCTCGCCGTCTTCGGCAATGCGGCACTCGATATTGGCCAGCGGCTTGCCCACCGTGCCCAGGCGGAACGCCCCCGGCGAATTCACCGCCACCACCGGCGAAGTCTCGGTGAGGCCGTAGCCTTCATAAATGCGCATCCCGATGGCGGCAAACCACTCCGCCAGGTCGCGCCCGAGCGGTGCGCCGCCCGAAATGGGCGCCAGCAGCGCTCCCCCGAATCCGGCCTTTATTTTTGAGAACACCAGCCGGTCGGCGATGCGCCAGCTCAGCGAACCCGGCCGCTGCCCAGCTTCCACTTCCGCCCGGTGGGCGCGGCCGCGGGCAATGGCCCAGTCAAAAAGTCGGCGCCTGGCGCCTCGCGCCGCCGCCAGTTCCGCCGTCTGGCGCGCCTTCTCGTAGATTCGCGGCACGGCTGCAATGAACGTCGGGCGAACTTCCCTCAGAGCCTCCGGCAAATGCTCAATGGATGAGTAGGAGATGGGTACGCCGTGGAAATACATCGCGTAATCCACGTGGCGCGCCGTAATGTGCGAGAGCGGCAGAAACGAAATCGTGCGGTCGCTGCCGCTCAGCTCGAATTTGCGCAGCGAAAACTCCACGTTCGAGGCCAGGTTGCCATGCGTCAGCATGGCGCCCTTGGGCGTGCCCGTAGTCCCTGACGTATAGATGATGGTGGCCAGGTCGCCCGGCCCGATCGCGGCAGCCGCCGATTCCAGCATCCTTATCTCTCCCGCCCCCGCCTGCATCAGTTCTTCCATCGCGATCGCGTCCGCGGCGCGGCCATCCATCATCACGATTTTCTCGACCTTGGTCTGCTGCCGCACCGACTGCACCTTGTGCAACTGCGCCGCCGAGGATACGAATGCCACCCGCGCTCCCGAATCGCGCAGCATGTACGCAGCCTGTTCTGCGGTCAGCGTGGGATAGATGGGTACATCCGCAATCCCCAGCCCGAGGCAGGCAAAATCGGCGATGGCCCATTCCGGCCGGTTCTCCGCCAGGATCACGGCGCGGTCGCCCTTCCGGATGCCCCAACTGCTGAGCGCGGCCGCCACTCCGGCCACGCTGCGGTGGAAATCGGCGCAGGAAATGAAAACCCACCCGCCCTCTCGCCTGTGCGCCACCATGCGAGGGAGGTCGCGCCGCACCGCCAGTGCCAGTATGTCGTTTACCGTCTGCAGCATCACCCTGCAGTCTTTCCCTGTTCCATTCCCTTCAGGATCACGTCCATCACCGCATCCGTCGCGCCCGCCAGCGGATAATCGTGCTCGCTCAGCATCCACGAAGTCACCATTTCATCCACCGCGCCAAAAAAGCAGTTGGCCGCAATCTTTTCCGGAATCCCGGCGCGAAAATCTCCCGCCCGCTGGCCGTCGCGGATTACGGAGCGGATCAATTCGAAATACTCCACCAAACGGGTGCGCGAAAACTGCGCCAGAAAACGCGTGCTCTGGCGTAACTCCGTCTGGAACATGAGCGCCAGGTTCCGGTTGGCCCCCAGGTGCTCCAGGTGCAGTTGGCAAAGCCGCCGCAGGCGCTGCGCCGCGGGCAATGCCGTATCGCGGGCCTCATGCCGGGCACGCTCCAGAAAAGCGTCGAATGCCGAATCGATGGCCGCCATCAGGATCTGTTCCTTGCTCCGGAAATACAGATAGATGGTGCCGTCCGCCACGCCGGCCCGGTCGGCGATCTCCGACACGCGCGCCTGAAAAAAGCCTTTCTGCGCGATCACCGAAATCGCTGCGTCCAGAATGCGCTGGTATTTTTCGGGTTTAGCCGCCGGCTCCGCCCTGCCTCCGGCCACTCCCGTCTTTGCGCTTTCGCCCATGGTGCCGTCGAGACTCTGAATGTAGATGCCGCGCTCCACTCGATTCAATAGAGAAATTCTGGGCAGGCAATCCCGGCGCGCGCCCGAAGTCTCCGCGCCTCCGTGTCTCCGCTGTGAAGAACCGTTCTTTGCCGTATCCTCGTCAAGCATGCCTTCGGCCCATCAAAAGCGGCTGTTCGCTGCCGCCTGCGCCGGCATCTTCGGCTTCGGGCTGGTCATCGGCTTTCTGGGCCCGCTGTTTCCGTTTCCGCGCTTTCAGGAAATTCTTGCCGGCGACAGCTCGCGCCAGGGATCCCTGTCGGGCATTCTCTATGC
Source organism: Acidobacteriota bacterium (assembly GCA_019236695.1). GTDB lineage: Bacteria > Acidobacteriota > Terriglobia > Terriglobales > Acidobacteriaceae > JAFAIN01. Next base: position 3,432 of record JAFAIN010000082.1, read on the forward strand.
CGGTGTGCTCGCTGCCACTCCGTTTGTGGGCCCGGTGATTGATCGTTTCGGCAACAAGCTCGTCCTGGTTGCTTCCTCGATTGTTGTAGCTGCTTCGCTTGCCGGCTTTGCCGTGCTCGCCACCTATCCGCAGGCGCTCGCCGCGGCTGCGGCTCTGGGCCTCGGCGGCGGCGGCCTCAACATCGCGGCCAATGCGCTCACGGCTGATGTGTTTGGCGATCGCCGCGGGCCATTCCTGAATTACCTCGGCATCTTCTTTGGCATCGGTGGCCTGTTTGTTCCCACCCTGGTGCTCGCAGCCCGGCACGTCTCCCTCGCCGTAGTGATTGTGGCCGCCATGGCGCTCCCGGTCGCTTTCGCGCTGGCTTTCGCGCTCATGGAATTCCCCGCGGCCCATCATGCGCGGGGTTTTGAGCTTGCCGAGGTGCTGCGCGTGGCACGCTATCCCGGCGTGCTGATGTTTGCCGCCCTGCTCTTCTTTGAATCAGGCGCCGAAGCCACGCTCGGCATGTGGAACCCCACCTTCGCTCACTACCTCGGCGCAGGCTCCGTGAATTCCTCTGCCGCCGCCGAAGCCTACCTCGCCTTCGTCATGCTGGGCAGAATAGCCGCCGGCTACCTGCTCCGGCGAATCAGCAAGACGCAACTCGTGGTCGCCAGTGCTGCTGCCGGAACCCTGGCCTGCCTCTTCCTCGCCGTGGCGCCGTCGTTTCCTGTGCTGGTGCTGGCCTCGGCGCTCGTGGGCCTGGCGACCGCCGCCATCTATCCCACCGCGCTCGCCGTCGCCGGCGATCGCTACCAGCGCTTTGCCGCCACCGTCTTCAGCCTTATTTTCACCGTCGCTCTTGTGGGTGGCTGGGTCTTCCCCAAATCTGCCGGCATCCTCGCCGGGCGCTACGGCGTGCGCAGCCCCATGTTCTTGCCCGCCGCCGGCCTGGCGCTGGTTCTGATGGTGGCCCTCCGCCTCCGCGCCTCCGAGGCTCCGCTGTGAATTCGGCGAAACCGCCAATTCGGCAATCCTGTGGCCCCGTCAAGCACCTCATTGACCTGCGGCAAACAACCGCCCCAAAACCAGCTTGGTTACTCATTCCAAGCCATTTTCTGCTTGTCTCCGGAAAGACCTTACGCTAATTTCAATGCGAGTCCCCCCTCGCGCTGGTTAGTATTGGTCTCAGGTTATTTTTCAATGATTACTGTTGTACTTGTAATTTTATGCGCGGTGGTGCTCGTCCTCGCGGCGGCCCTCTATGCGGTGCTCAAGCAGCAGGGCCGGATGTTGCTGCGAATTG
>JAFAIN010000179.1 GCA_019236695.1 Acidobacteriota bacterium
GCAACTGCGCGGCATTACCCGGCAGCTCGTCACTTACAAGCGCGATGACGGCGTTCAGCTTTCGTTCGAGCTTTATCTGCCCGCGGGGTACCAGCCCGGAACACCGCTGCCCACCATCGTATGGGCCTACCCGCTGGAATTTAATGACGCATTCACCGCCGGCCAGGTCACCGGCTCGGCTTATCGCTTCACCGTAATCAACGGCATGAGCGAGCTGTGGCTGCTCACCCAGGGCTACGCCATCCTCGACAACGCCACCATGCCGGTCATCGGCGATCCCGAAACCATGAATGACACTTACGTCGAGCAGATTGTAGCCAGCGCAAAGGCCGCCATCGACAAGGCGGTGGAAATGGGAGTAACGGATCGCAATCGCGTCGGCGTGGGCGGCCACAGCTATGGCGCGTTCATGACTGCCAACCTGCTGGCTCATTCCAATCTGTTTCGCGCGGGCGTGGCCAGGAGCGGAGCTTACAATCGCACCCTCACCCCATTCGGGTTCCAGAATGAGCAGCGCACCTTCTGGCAGGCAGAGAACATTTATATGAAGATGTCGCCGTTTGCCTTCGCCGACAAGCTCAAGGCGCCGATTCTGTTGATCCATGGAATGGCTGACGATAATTCAGGCACCTTTCCCATCCAGAGCGAAAGGATGTACCAGGCGCTGAAGGGGAACGGCGGCAATGTACGGTACGTGCAGCTCCCCTATGAAGCTCACGGCTACCAGGGGCTCGAATCCGTCGAGCATGTCCTGTGGGAGATGATTACGTGGTTCGATAAGTATGTGAAGAATGCCGGCCCGGCGAATGCGAATGTGGCAGCAGCATCGGACCGCTGAATGGCTGGTCCCTTCTCCGTGCCTCGGCGTCTCCGCTGTAAAGAAACCGCTCCAGGAAATGCAAAATGGGTGGCCCCATTCAGCCATCCAGCTATGCAGCGTTCCCAGCCGTTGCGCTCAGGGTTTGGGCGCGGGTGGAGTGGCGTTGTGCCGGGCAATCCTGCTTCGCGGCGTCGCTGCAGCCGGAGTCAGGCGCGGTTCGCCATTCATGTCTTTTGCCGCGGCGTGCTCGGCCGCAGCTTTCTCATGCTCGGCCTGCAGCCGTGGTATGTCGGCGAGTTGGTCGCCGCGGAAGTATTTTGCTTCGGCCGCCTTCTGCATCTCCGGCATGGCGGCATATGGCTTGCTATAGTCGTTGCGCGCATTCCAGAACAGGAAGCCGATGCCGCCGTTCGCCCGGGCCACGGCAACCTGGGTCTTAATGTACTCGGGACTGTAGGTGCGCGTGCGCCAGGCAAAGGCCTGCAGCCATGGCCGCAGTACGACGTTATTGCCGGCCGTTACCTTCACGAAGCGCTGCATGGAGGTAGAAATGAAGTGCTCGGGTGCGTCGCCGGGATTGGCATAGCCATCCATGCCGAAGAAGTGCGAAGGATAAATCATGGGCGACAGCACGTCGCAGTAGCGCGCCATTTGCGGAATGTCCTGGCCGGTATGCGCCAGGTCAACGCTGCGCTGCCACGCCATCACGCCGAAGACGTCGAGCGAAAGCAGCACTCCCTGCTTGTGCAGCTCGTCATAGGCGTGCGACAGGAAATCAGAAATTACCTGTGCCCGCGTCCAGCCGGGGTGTTCGGTTTCAAAAGCAAATCGGGCATCGTGCTGGTCGCCCTCCGCGGGGAAGCGAACATAGTCGAACTGCACCTCATCCACGCCCGAGGCTGCAACCTGCCGGGCCAGCGCAATGTCATACTGCTGCATTTCCCGGTTCGAGGGGTCGCTCCATACCAGCTTGCCGTTCTCCAGCCAGGGCTGGCCGGTGCGGCGCGAGTGAATTGCCAGTTCCGAATGGCGCTGCGCAATGTTCTCATCGCGGAAAAGCGCAATGCGGGCAATTGCGTGCATGCCCTGGGTGTGCAAAAACCTTACGTACTTAGGCAGGTTGGGAATCGCGGGGCTGCGATGCGGCGCGAGCGGACTATCGAATGGCACGTTCACGCTGCCGTCGCTGTCCTTGATATCGAATACCACAGAATTGCCGCCCACCTCGCGCCAGCGGCGCACGATTTCCAGCCCATGCTCCGAGCCCGCCATTAAACCTGTCATATAGACGGCGCGAACCTCGAGTTCCGGCGGCGCCGGAATCGATTTCTCCACCACCGGCTGGGCCTCAACTCCCGGAACGATCAGCGCTTTACCCGGCTTCACATAGATGGCGGCGCCGAGTTTGTTGGCCTCACGCAGCTTCTTCTCCGCCTCAGAGCGCGTCATGTAAACCGTAACCGGCCACCAGCGCCGCACCACGGAGCTCACCGCCTCCGGATGCTCGGGAATGTATTCGTAGCAGCTACCGTCGGAGCTGCAGCCCTGCGGGAGCGGGCTGCCGGCGGGAAATGCGATCGGCCCTGCGAGCGCGCCGGCCGTAATCCTCGAGCCCGCAATTACCGGCTCGGAAGATTTCGCTGCGGCAGTTGCAGCCGTGGAATTTTCCGTGGCCGGCTTCTGTTGCGCCAGCACACGCGAGGAGGCCGGGCCGGCGGCAAGCCAGACAATCGCCGCCACAATCAGCAGAGCCGGAATCAGGAAGTAGAGCCAGTGGGAGCAGGGCTTCGACATTGTTCTGTGGTCCCGAAGGTGAGCTTTTGCTGACTGTACCACGCAAAACCCGGAATCGCGTGCTGCCTAAAGTAACTCGAACCCTGGTCAGCAACTCACATTCCTGATGGTTCGATGCTCCGAGTGTCTCTTGGGAATTGAAAGCCGATGGTGCCACATCTTGATCGGGCGTGAAGCATTCCGGCAGACGAGCGGCGACCAAACAACCCTGCGAGTCTCTCTTCCATCACACCTGCAGTCCGGGCCGGGCCTCGTTCTATCCTTCGCCTCGGGACACTCCCCGCCCCGAAATGTCCGGCAGGGGAACTGATTATGAAGACCGGCCTTAATACCGCACTCGATCCCAACCGGCGCAGCAATGATGCGCAGGAATTTGACGCAGCTCTCCGGCGCCGCATCGTCGGGCAGGACGGCGCAGTCGAAAAAGTTGTGGAAATTTACCAGATGTTCCTGGCAGGGCTGAACCCTCCCAGCCGTCCGGTAGGCAATCTGCTGTTCCTCGGCCCAACCGGCTCCGGCAAAACGCGGGTGGTTGAGTCCGTTGCCGAGGCGCTTTTTGGCGATGCCCGTGCGTGCATCAAGATTGATTGCGCGGAGTTCCAGCACAGCCACGAGATTGCCAAGCTCATCGGCTCTCCGCCCGGCTACCTCGGCCACCGCGAAACCCATCCTCTGCTCACCCAGGAAGCACTGAACCAGTGGCACACCGAAAAGCTGAAGCTCTCAATCCTTCTGTTCGACGAAATCGAAAAAGCCAGTGACGCCCTATGGCAACTGCTGCTCGGCATTCTGGATAAGGCCACGCTTACGCTGGGCGACAACCGGCGGGTGGATCTTTCGCAGTGCCTCATTGTGATGACCTCGAACCTGGGCGCCGGGGAAATGAGCGAAATGCTGAACGGCGGCCTGGGCTTTGCCGGAAAGCCCAACCACATCGACAACCGCCTGGATGAAAAGTTGACGCGCACGGCGCAGGAAGCCGCGCGCCGGAAATTCTCGCCCGAGTTCATGAACCGCATTGACAAGGTGGTGGTGTTCAAGACGCTCCGCCCCGAGCACCTCGAGCAGATTCTCGAAATCGAACTGGGCATGGTTCAGCAGCGCATCCTGCAGGCCACCGGCAACAATCAGTTCGTGTTCAGTTGTACCGCCAAGGTCAAGCAGTTCCTGCTGCAGGAAGGCACCGACCCGAAGTACGGCGCCCGCCACCTCAAGCGCGCCATTGAACGCAACGTGGTGTTTCCCCTGGCCAACCTGGTGGCGACAGGGCAGGTGAAGCTCGGCGATTATATCCGCATTGATATGAACGCCGGCGGCACCATGGTGTTCGTAAAGGAAGCCGAGGGAGCGCTAGTTCCGGTGCTGCTGGAAAAATACGGCAGCGAGTTCGTTACCACCGCGGCCGGCGCCCGCGCAGGCGGCCGGAGCTCATCGCGCAGCACGCGCGAGTTCGGCGCCTCGGAACACAAATGAAAAGGCCTGAACCACAAAGGGCACAAAGGAACACGAAGTAATCTCAGCCAATTCGGATTGAACACTCCACCAGGGTGGTTGCCGCATTCATCGGCGCTTTCGCCCGCCCGCATCAAATACAGTATTAAGGCAGGTAATTTCCCCGGCTTTGGTGTTTAAAGCAGGAGAGAATCATGCACGTGTCTGCCTCTTCCGCGTTGAGCTCTTCCGCGTTGCGGGTGTCGCTGCTCACCAGGTTTGTCGCTCTGGGGCTGGCCGCCATGCTGGCGGCGCCGCTCGAGCTTGTGGGCGCGGTCAGCCCAATTCGTTTTCCCACACCGCATTCCAGCGCCTACACCCACCAGCAACAGATCCAGCTTGGGCAGCAGGCTGAGGCCGAAGTCCGCAAGCAGATGCCGGTGCTGCCCGACAACGACCCGCTGGTGCAGTATGTGCGCTACCTCGGCGAGAAGCTGGTTCCGTACGTTCCTGACTCGCCGAACCCGCGCTACCCGTATTCGTTCCACGTGGTGAATCTGAAGGAGGTGAACGCATTCTCCCTTCCGGGCGGGCCAGTTTATGTGAACGTGGGCACCATTCAG
>JAFAIN010000164.1 GCA_019236695.1 Acidobacteriota bacterium
CCGCTGTGCGGGCTTGAGCCGTATACGGTGATTGACCCCGGGCTTGCGCCCGGGGCTAATGATCTGTCGACCGCATTCGCGGGCTTTCATTTTGGGGCTTCGCGGAGTGGGTGTGCGCCTAGTGAAGCGCCAAACCTGAGTGCGGGCTCTTAATGAGCCTGCACCTCCTTGATAACCACCCTGCGGTTCTGGGCGCGGCCTTCGGGTGTGCGATTGTCGGCAATCGGCTGCTCAGAACCGTAGCCCTTCGCAAACAGGCCACTGTCGGAGAGCTTCTCGTTTTGCGTCAAATAGTTGCGAACACTCTCCGCGCGGTTCTGAGAAAGCCGTAAGTTGTAGTCCGCGCCGCCCACATTGTCGGTGTGACCCTGAATCTCGATTTTGATCCCGGGCCGTTCGCGAATGAGCGCGGCGATGGCGTCAAGCGCGGGCTTGGAATCGGACTGGATTTCCGCGGAGTTGAAAGCAAACAGAATAGCGTGAGTGGTTGCCTGGCGCTGCTGGGCGAACTGGCGGCGGAGCGCCTGCTCTTCCAATTTGGGCCGAGTGATGGTAGGCGGCGCAAACTTCCAGGAAAGGCTTCCCTGCAGCACCAGCGGAAAATTTTCGTTATCAAGAATCCACAGGAACCAGCCATTATCTGTTTCGGCCTTGATGCAATGCAGCTTGACCTTCTGCTCGTCCAGCAGAACGGTAAGGTCCTCCTCGCCGGCTTTTCGAATGGATTTGCCGGGCAGGCCGCCATCAAATTCCACGCCGGCAGCCTTCCCAGACCGAAGATCGCGGAAGATGGCGTCGGAAACGCGCACCAGGTCGGAATATCCCGTGTGCGGCCCATTCTCGCCGTTGCTCAGGAAGAGGCTGACCCTGCGGCTTTCGGAAAGGTCCTGGGCACGAAGCACCCGATGGCCGGCGATCCGCGCGGGGTAGCTCATGCTGAAATCGAAGGCGATTCCATCCCGGTCCACGTTGCGAATCACTACGGTGTCTTCGTAATCGCCAATGAGCCTGCCGGAGGTATCTCTGCCCCCATAAACAGGCCATGCAATAACCATGCCCGGCTCGACCTTGAGGCTGCGAGTGAGGTCTTGAGCGCCCGCTGACAAAGGGAGAAGCGCAGAAAACAGGAAAGCCAGAGCTCGAAGGGTTCTCATGACCTGTCCTCGCTTTTGACCCGCCATTGTGCAGAATTCCGCAGCGGTTTGCGAGCGGAAAAGCGACGGCTGCGGCTTCAGATCCCATGCCCCAAGGGCAGGCTGCTCCCAGGGAACAAATTTGAGAGGATTGGGGCCGGGGCTGAAAGCCCGATTGCTGTCCATGTTCTATTCACCGGGCTGAAGCCCGGTGCTCCCACCCGGGGAAGGGTTCATTCCGGGTTGCAACCCGCAGGGTGCGGGTTTGGTGCTCGTGCCAGTAAGTTGAACTGGAGCGCAAACGCGAAAGCTGCAACCGCAGCTCTAGTCCTCGTGCAGGGCCACCATGGGATCGAGTCGCGCCGCTCGCAAAGCCGGTAAACATGCGGCCAACAGGGCTACGGCGCCCACCCCGAGGCAAGCGATTCCGAGAGTAGCCGGATCGGTTGCACGCAGGCCGAACAGAAGCGAGCGTGCAGCCGGACTCGCGGCAAGCGCCAATGCGACGCCGGCGATCAGGCCAATTCCGCAGATGGCGCAGACTTCTTTCATCACCAGGGCCACAATCTGCCGGCGGCCGGCGCCGAGAGCCATGCGAATGCCGATTTCGTTGGTGCGCCGCGCCACCATGTAGGCGATGACGCCATAAAGCCCAACCACCGCCAGCACGATGGCCAGCACGCCGAAGAAGCCCGCCAGCATCGCCATGAGCCGCTCCGACACCAATCCGTCGGCGACGTCATCCTTCAGCAGGCTGAACTGCAGAGCGAGGCCGGGATTCACCTGAAGCAGGGCCCGCCTCAATTCCGGAATGATGACATCAGGAGGCTGGGTTGTGCGAACCATGAGCGTCGCACTGCTCTGCGGCTCAGGCGCCTGCATATCGGGGAGGTAAGCAACCGGGTCAAAGCCGCTCCGCAAAGCCTCATATTTCACATCCGCGGCCACGCCCACCACCTGGTAGAGCACGTCAGGCTTATCGCCATACTGGATTACGCCGAACGTCTTGCCGATGGGAGCAGGGTCGTGAAACATCTTTATGGCGAATGCGTGACTGATGATGGCCACCAGCGGCGCTCCCGCCGAGTCGCTGTCCGTGAAGTCACGCCCGGCGATCAGGGGAGCATGAATGGCGGCGAAATAGCCGGGACTGACGGCATCGAACCACGACCAGAGTTTCACGGTTCCGGCGAGCGGCACATTGACCTGATCATTCCAATTGCCGCCATTCACGGGCCCGGCCAGCGCCCTCGCGAGTGCTTCGATTCCGGGCAGGACGCGGGCCGCCTCCGTGAGCCGCTGCTTGAATGGAACGCGCTGCGCGGCCGGAAGGTTGAGGGCTGCGAAATCGGCGTTGACGGTAATGACGTGGACGGCATCAAAGCCGGCGTCCTGCGTCAACAGGTTGCGGAACGTGCGCGCGAAGAGCAGCGCGGCCACCACCAGCGACAGCGAGAGTGCAATCTGAGCCGCCACCAGCCCGCGCCGCATCGCGAACCCGGAGCGCGAGGCCACGACCCCCCGGCCGCCGGCCTTCATGGCCTCTGCCGGGGCCACGCGAGAGCCTGCGAGCGCCGGCGACAGGCCGAACAGCAGGCAAGTGATTGCCGCCAGGGTCGCGGTGAATGCCAGTACCCGCCAGTCCACGTGCAGGTCGAGGAAAAGATGCGCCCTGGCCGATCCCAGGAAGGGAACGAGGGCCCGGCCGAAAAACTGGGCGAGAATTGTGCCGGCCGTGGCGCCCAGCAGCGCAAGAAGCAGGCTTTCAGCCATGAGCTGCCGCAGCAGGCGGGAGCGCGAAGCTCCCAGTGCGAGGCGCACCGCCATCTCGCGGGTCCTGGCCGCAGCCCGCGCCAGCATCAGGTTTGCGAGGTTGGCGCAGGCGATCAGCAGCACCAGCGCGGAGAGGCCCAGCAAAAACCAGAATGGCCGGTCGTACTGGTTTCGCAACCGCGAGAACCCTGTGCCGGCGGGCACCACTGCAAGCCTGTGCTTTGCATACTCCTCCCGCTGCGCTGCGTTATATTTCGCCGGCATGGTGGCCTGCATGATGGCGGGCGCCATTGCGGCGATCTGGGCCTCGGCGCGCCCCGCTGTCCAGCCGGGCTTCAGCCGGCCGACGGCGCCGAGCCACCATCCGATTGAATTGTCATAGAGCGAGTTCTCGCCGAAGACAAGCGGCTCTGTGCACAGCGGCGGCGCAACACTGAACCGCCGGCCTACTTCCAGGCCAAAGAAACTCGCAGGCGTGACTCCCGCGACCACGAACGGATGCCGGTTGACCCAGATCTGCTCGCCAATAGCCGAGCTGCGCCCGCCCATTTCGGTTTGCCAGTAGGCATAGCTGACCACGGCCGGCGGATTGGCGCAGGCTCGCCGGTCATCCTGCGGAGTGAAGAGCCTGCCCTGCGCAGCGCCTACCCCAAGCAGTTCAAAAAGGTTGCCACTGGCCAGCATTACGCGGCCGTTACGCACTTCGCCGCGCGGGCTCAAGTCGAGGTTCTCGACTGTCCAGGCGGCCACCCCGGTAAATGCCTGCTGGCGAGCGCGAATGGTTTCGAACAGCGCAGTTGTCAGGTCAGGCACTCCGCGGCCCTCGCCGGTGCGGTCGTCCGAAACCCGAATGGAGGCCAGTTCCTGGGGAGCCTTCACCGGCAGCGCGCGCATGCGCACCGCGTCGAGCAATTCAAAGATTGCAGCATTGGCGCCAATGCCGAGGGCGAGCGAAAGCAACGCGGCCAGAGTGAATGCCGGCGTGAGGCGCAATTGGCGCCATCCATAGCGCACATCGCGCCAGACGCCGGCGAGCCATGCGGAACCGGCCGGCTCAAGGGGAAGGGATTCGGCGGAACGCAGCACGCGGCCCGCTTCGGCACTCAATGCGCCCGCCTGAGCCTCAATCAAGACCCGCCGTTCGGCTTCGGCGGGCAGAAGCCCCTCAGCCAGGAGCGCATGGTAGCGGTCATCCAGGTGTGCGGCGACTTCCTCACGGACATCGGAGGCGCGCGCGCCCTGCAGTTGGGAGTTGCTGATCAGAACGTCAAGATGCTTTCGCCAGTCAGGCATTTTCCGGCTCCGTAATCTGGTTCATTGCGGCGGCAAATTCCTTCCACGCTCCGCGCTGCTGCTTGAGAACAGCGCGGCCGGCGCGGGTCAACCGGTAATACCGGCGGCGGCGCTGGTTTGGCTTCTCCACCCACCGGCCCTGGACGAGGCCGCGCTGCTCCATGCGGTAGAGCAGCGGATAAAACGTGGCGACGTTGAACTTGAGCACCCCCTGGGAGCGCTCTTCGATTTGCCGGCTGATTTCGTATCCGTGGCGGGGGCGCGATTCGAGGATGGAAAGAATGAGTAGCTCGGCGCTGCCCTTCTTCAGTTCCTGGTTGAATGGAAGATGCATATATGTGAGCCACACATATTGTGATCCCGAGGCACAGAAATGTCAACCGGGGTACCGGGGGGCTGCGTATACAATTGGCGTTGTTTTTTCCCGACCGCCAGAGAGTTGACGAGGGTTCATGATACGGACCGTTCCTGCCTGGCTTGTGCTGGGCGCCGCTGCACTGCTCCTCGGGGCCGGCAAAATACAGGCGCAGACGCCTGCGCACCCGCTGAAGATCTACATCTCGGTGGATATGGAAGGGGTTGCCGGAGTGGTGACGGCCGACCAGCTTGGGCCGGCGGGCTTTGAATACGAGCGCTTTCGCCGGTTCATGACGGCAGAGGCGCTGGCCGCAATCCGGGGCGCGAGAGCCGCGGGGGCCACCGAGTTCGTGGTGAGCGATTCGCATGGAAACGGCGAGAGCCTGCTGGTTGACCTGTTTCCGAAAGACGTGCAGATCGTGCGCGCCTGGCCGCGGCACGGCGGCATGATGGCCGGCCTGGATTCGTCGTTTGCGGGTGCGATGTTCATCGGCTACCACGCTTCGACCACGAATCCCAACGGGGTCCGCGCGCACACTATTTCCAGCGCGCACTTCGCGCGCGTAGCGCTCAACGGGAACGCGGTAACCGAGGGCGAGTTCAATGCGGCATACGCAGGCGCGGCAGGTGTTCCGGTGATCTTCGCTACGGGAGATGATGCGGCGGTGCGGGAGATCAGGTCGAGGCTGGGCAATATTGAGAGCGTGGAGACCAAGAAGAGCCTGGGCTTTCATTCGGCGCAGACGCTGACGCCCGATGAGGCGTGCGAGCGCATTGCCGCAGGCGCGCAGGCGGCGGTTGCGAGGGTGCACGATTTCAAGCCGTATGTGCTGAAGACTCCGGTCACGCTCGAAGTGACGTTCAAGAACTACACGCCCGCGGAAATCCTGAGCTACCTGCGCTCGGTGCAGCGGGTGGATTCGCATACGATCCGCTTTGTCGGCAAGGATATGGCCGAGATCGATGATTTCATGCAGTTCCTTGACCACTACAACCCCGAAATGGCGCCGTAGCAAGGCCGTTCGGGCCGAATCGACCTGCAGCTCCCCGGGTATTTCGAAAATCTGGCGCGCATGAGCGGCCTTTCGGGCCGCTGAAGCCTGTGAAGCAAGGCGGGAGACTGTAGAGGGGAAGTAAGGTTGCTATATCTCTCTGCCCCACATACGACCTCGCTCAGCAGAAAAGGCTGAGGGGAGGATCTCCGAGCCGCGCTACTGGTGCAAGCGTTGCGGGGGTCCTTCGTCCGCCGCGGCGGACTCAGGATGACAGAGCGGGTTATGGATACAGCAGCTTTAGTGTTGCTCTAGCCCAGCGGGATAAGGCCTGGCTTAAGTGGCGAAAACAATTCCAAGGCCTCGAAGAGGGCGAAAGAAACCGGCCATCGCGCATCGTTTCTTTCGCCCGCTGGTGCGGGCTTGAATCGTATACCTGGTTGACCCCGGGCTTGCGCCCCGGGGCTAGTGATCTGTCGCCCGCATTCGCGGGCTTTCATTGGGGGCTTCGCGGAGTAGGTGTGGGTCTAAGGTCAAACAAGGCGAGCTTCGCTCGCCCTGTCCGTTCCACCACCCCAACACGCGCGGGAAACGAAGCGCGCGCTGGGGACCCCGGGGCCGAGGGCGGCCGGACCCAAGTTGTTTCCTCCTGAAATCGCCGGTCGCTACAATATTCCGGCTTCTCACACGTCCACAACAGCAGGATGAAGGACGCGGCCAGCTTCGGGCCCGGCGGCGCAGCAACGGCAGGCACGCTTGGGGCGGCAGAGCAGCCCATGGGCGAACAGGACGAACGTATTTCCGAGATTGTGAACCGCGAGCAGTCGCGGCTGCGCAATTTCGTTCGCCGACGCGTTCCTGATCCGCGCGATGTGGAAGACATCCTGCAGGAGGTCTTCTACGAGCTGGTGGAGGCCAACCGGCTGCTGATGCCCATCGAGCACGTCACCGGCTGGCTGTTTCGCGTGGCACGCAACCGCATTACCGATCTGTTTCGAAAGAAGAAGCCGGAACTGTTCGGCGATGCGGCGGTGAGGAGCGAAGACGACGAATTGCTGACGTTGGAAGACCTGCTGCCCTCGCCCGACCAGGGGCCGGAGGCGCTGTACGCGCGCGGCGTGCTGCTGGACGAACTGGAACTGGCCATCGAGGAGCTTCCCGCCGAGCAGCGCCGGGTATTTGTGGCTCATGAAATCGAGGGGCGCAGCTTCCAGGAGATCGCGGAAGAGACGGGAGTGGGGATCAATACGCTGCTGGCGCGGAAACGGTATGCCGTGCTGCGCCTGCGGGAACGGCTGGAAAGCCTTTATGAGGAATTTGCAAGGCGATGAGAGGAATGTTTATGACACGCAAGCAGAAATTCTGGATGTTTATTGCGCCGGCGGCAATTGCGGGGATAGCGCTGTTCACATTTCTGGGCGGCCAGATTGTGATGCGCCTGTGGAACTGGCTGGCGCCGGCGCTGTTCGGCTGGCGGAGCATCGGCTTCTGGCAGGCGCTCGGAATCCTGGTGCTGTGCCGCATCCTGTTTGGCGGGCTGGGCATACGCGGCTCGGACCGGGGAGGAATGCGGCGCCGAATGGAGGAGAAGATGTTCGAGCGCTACGGACGAATGACCCCTGAGGAGCGCGAGCGTTTCCGCGAAGGGATGCGCGCGCGTTGCGGGTTGGGGCCGGCGGCCGGAGCCGAACATTGACATGGGGTGCGCATCTGAAAAGCTCAACCACAAAGGCCACAACGGAACACGAAGGAACGGGACGAAGGAGACGGGGGGCCC
>JAFAIN010000229.1 GCA_019236695.1 Acidobacteriota bacterium
GCCGATGAAGCCGATTTCTGCCTGAGGCATAAACGCGGATTATAGCGAAGCCTTGTTCCTCCAGGGCCGGCTGCGGGCAGCCGCCTGTTCCGGCCGGGGCCACTGCGTAGCAATGGATTACCGTTCCCCGACCGGCGCTGCGGCTCGCAAAGCAGCCTCGCGCAGGCGGGCGGCAAGCGGGCCCGGCATGCCCTCGCAGACCGCCATCAGTTCTCCACGGCGCTCCATCGTGACTTCGCCTTCTGCCGTCTGCCATGCGGCAATGTGCCGCTCGGGTGCGGGCTTTTCGTCGCCCATGCTCCTGGCGCCGGCATACTTGTGAACGATGCTCTGTGCGTAGAGGGAAAAGAACTGCTCCGCAATAGCGGCATTGCTCCATCGGGACACATAAATCAGCTTCAGCGCGGCGGGTTCCAGCGCAGCGCCCTCTGCCGCCGACGCCGGCTTTTCGCGCAGCGCTTCGTAATAGCCGCCGCGCCATTCCGCGGCCAGCTTTTCGGCCTGCGACGCTTTCCCGAACTGTGCCGCCAGGCTGTGAACGTCGAGCGCGCCCACCGGGCCCGACGACACCCGCTCGAACCGCTCACCGGCAAGCGCTGCGGCATCGGGCATGGCCAGCAGCGGAACATGGTCGCCGCGCAGATAGCTGCCGGGCTGCATGATTTCCCAGGCATTGGCCGGTGGGTTCTGGAGCGCGCCCTCAAAGGCCAGCTTGCGGCCGCCATGGCTGAGCAGCGCCCGCTCGAACTGCATGCCGTAGCGGTATGGGAAGGCGAGCGTCTCGCGCAGGTACACTGGAGCGCTGCGATAAACCGGGGAATCGCCGCCCGCACCCATCTGCTCGATGATGGCCTGAACGTCGGCTACGGCGCTCAAGGCGGAGAGGCCGCGGGGTTCTTCGACAAAATCCAGCATGGTGATCATGCCCTGGCCCTCAAGCACGCCGTGGCGCGCCATGTCGGATTCATCCTGAATGGCGGCGTCGGGCGACATGCCGGTTTTGCCCGGTGGCTTGGTCCATTTCTCGATGTCCACTGCCTGGTCTTGCAGCGCGTGTGTCAATTCGTGCGCCAGCACCGGCCGCAGCCCGGCCGGCTCAACCCAATCGAGCAGGAACACGGTCTTCTTCTCGGGAGCGTAATAGGCCAGCACCTGCTCGCCGAGCAGCTTGAGGAGGAACGGCTCAAGCTGAAAATCGCGCGGCAGCAGGCCGAATTTCTTCAGCACAACTTCCGCTTCGCGCAACTCTTCCACGCCGCCATCGCGATGCATGGAATCAATACTGTACTGCTCCATTTGCGCGCGCGTGGCCAGCTCGCGCTTGACTTCAGCCTTGATCGCGAGTCCCGTATCATTGCTCACCCATTTCAGGATTTCATCCACCGAGCGGAACGCTTCCTGCGCCTCAAGTTTGTGTTGGGGGCGCGCCGCATGGGCGAGCATGAAATCGTGAATCGCGTTCGATGCGAGCTGAGCCGGGGCAGGAACACCGGCGAGCAGCAAGACTGCCGAGAGCAGAAAGGCTTGAATCCGGGATCTCGGGTGCGCCACGACAACCATTGTTCCATTTCACCACGGCGGCCTGAATTTCCTGAAGTTGTTCTCTGTGCCTCAGTGCCTCCGTGGTGAAGAAGTTTCATCCGGCTTCGATCATCTTGCAGATCCCGGCGCCGGCTTCGGCGGTGCCCAGGGCGCCGCCGGCATCGGCAGTGATCTTGCGCCGGCGGACGGCCTCGCTGACCGCGCTCTCGATGCTGGCGGCTTCATCGGGAAACCCGATATGTTCGAGCAGCATGGCCGCCGTAAGAATGGCCCCGATGGGGTTCGCCAAGTTTTTCCCGGCAAGCGGCGGGGCCGAGCCATGCACAGGCTCGAACATGGACGTGCGCCCGGGATGAATGTTGCCGCTCGCCGCCATCCCCAGGCCGCCCTGCAGGGCCGCCGCAAGATCGGTGACGATATCGCCGAACATGTTGTTGGTGACGATGACTTCAAGCTGCGCCGGTTCGCGCACCATCTGCAGGCAGAGCGCGTCCACGTACATGTGCGAGGCCGCGATATCGGAGTATTCGCCGGCTACTTCCTTGAAAACCCGCTGCCATAACCCGTGAGCGTGCGTCAGCACGTTTGACTTGTCGGCCATCAGCACGCGCCGGCGGCCGTGCCGGCGGGCGTATTCGAATGCGTAACGGATTACGCGCTCCACGCCCTTACGTGTGTTCACGTCTTCGTTGATGGCAATTTCATCCGCCGTTCCCTGCTTGAATGTTCCACCCACATCCACGTAAAGGCCTTCCGTGTTCTCCCGGATAACGGTAAAGTTCACATCCGCCGGGCGCGTGTTCTTCAGCGGGCAGAGGAATTCATCCAGCAGCTTCACCGGCCTGACGTTGGCATAAAGATCCATGCGGAAGCGCATGCCCAGCAGAATTTCCTTGGCATGAATGTTCGAAGGCACTCGCGGATCGCCTAGCGCGCCCACCAGCACGGCATCGAAGTGCTGCAGCGTTGCGAAACCCTCGGGCGGAACCGTTGTCCCGTCGCGCAGGTATCGTTCGGCCGACCAATCGAATTCGGCAATCTGCACTTCGGCGCCGGTGGCGCAAATCGCGTTTACAGCCTGCGGAATTACTTCCCTGCCGATGCCATCGCCGGGAATGACGGCTATGCGTTTGGGAGGCACGCGGACCAGAGTAGCAGACCCGATTGGGCGATTGGGTTATCGGGCTATTGAGTTATTGGGCCATTGTGCCCTGCAGCCTCGGCACAACTCAACAACCCAATAGCTCAATAATTCAATCCTCCTACACGACCACGCTTTCACGGTATTCGCCGAACACCCGGCGCAGCGCATCGCTGATTTCGCCGACCGTGCACAGGCACTCCACCGCATGGATGATGTGCGGCAGCAGGTTCTCGCCGGAGCGCGCCGCTTCTTCAACACCCGCGATGGCGCCGCCCCAGCGGGAAGAATCGCGGCGGGCGCGCAGCGCGCGAACGCGCTCCACCTGCCTGCGCTCCAGGGCTTCGTCAATGGTCTGCAGGGGGACTTCGCCCCCCTTTTCAGTGCGGAAGCGGTTCACCCCTACGACCACCGCCTCGAGCGTATCAATGGCCTGCTGGGCCTCATAGGCTGCGTTCTGGATTTCCTTTTGCACCCATCCGAGCCCGATGGCCTGGAGCATTCCGCCAAGAGCGTCAATTTTCTCGATGTAGCCCTGGGCATCGGCTTCCAAGCGGCTGGTGAGCGACTCAATGTAATACGAACCGGCCAGCGGATCGATGGTGCTGGGGACGCCGCTCTCATACGCAAGAATCTGCTGGGTTCGAAGGGCAATTCGGGCCGCATTTTCGGTGGGCAGCGAGAGCGCCTCGTCAAAGCCGTTGGTATGCAGTGATTGCGTGCCGCCAAGAACGGCGGCGAGGGCCTGCAGAGCCGTGCGCACAATGTTGTTCTCCGGCTGCTGCGCAGTGAGCGTTGATCCCGCAGTCTGGGTATGGAACCGCAGCATGCACGAGCGCGGGTTTTGCGCTCCGAACCGCTCGCGCACCAGGCGCGC
>JAFAIN010000310.1 GCA_019236695.1 Acidobacteriota bacterium
CCGCCGGCAACTTCCGCACTTCCGCACTTCCGCAATTCGGCAATTCGGCAATTCCGCAATCCTTCTCGCCGCGGCAACCTCAGCCGCCCGGACCTGCTAAATTTTCAGTAGCCATGAACTCAGCGTTGATGGATTTGCGGCACGCGTTCCGCCTGCTTGCTTCCTCTCCGGCATTCACCGTGGTGGCCCTCATCGCGCTGGCGCTCGGAATCGGCGCAAATACCGCCATCTTCACGGTTGTGAATGGCGTGCTGCTGAGCCCCCTGCCTTACCCTCACCCCAATGAGCTGGTTCGCATTTATGAGCGAACGCCCGGCGTGAAGGCCGGGCCCATTCGCTACCTGAACTTCCTTGACTGGCAGCGCAGCGCCCGGGCGTTCTCATCCATGGCCATCTACCGGAACGAGGACTACGACTTCACCGGGCAGGGGCAGAGTGAGCGCCTGAGCGGTTACATGGTGTCGGCCGATTTCTTCAGGACTTTGGGAATCGAACCCACCGCGGGCCGCACGTTCCGTGCTGAGGACGACGTGCTGGGCGCCGGTCCCGTGGCCGTGCTGGGCGGCGGATTCTGGAGGAGGAGGTTCGGCGGGTCTGCCGCAGTGGTCGGCCAGTCGCTGGCGCTGAACGGAGTTTCATACACCATCATCGGCGTCATGCCCGAAAGTCTCAGCTTCTATGGAAACAGCCGTGACGTATATACGCCGATTGGCCAGTGGCGCGATCCATCGTTCCGCGACCGCCGCATCAGCGTGAGCGCGCATTGCATTGGGCGCATGCAGCCGGGCGTAACGCTGGCGCAGGCCGGCGCCGAGCTCGATACGGTGGCGCGCGACCTTGCCGCGGCCTATCCCCAGGCTGACCGCAACGTCGGGGTTGCCATTGTCTCCATGAAGGAAGACCAGGTCGGCAGCATCAAGCCATACCTGCTGGTACTGATTGCAGCCGTAGGCTTCGTTTTGCTGATTGCCTGCACCAATGTAGCGAACCTGGTTTTGAGCCGGGCGCTGGGCCGTTCGCGTGAATTTGCGGTTCGCGCTGCCCTGGGCGCAGGCCAGGGGCGGATCTTTCAGCAGCTCCTCACGGAAGGCATCCTGCTGTCTGCAATGGGAGCGGTTCTCGGCCTGCTGCTGGCCTTCTGGGGAACCCGGGCCATGATTCTGGCATTGCCCGGCACGCTGCCGCGGGCGAACGAAGTCGCCATGGATGCCCGCGTGCTGCTGTTTGCGCTGGCGCTCTCCATTGCCGCAGGCACTCTTTTCGGCGTTGCCCCGGCATTGCAGACGGCCACTCCTGATCTGCACGGCATTTTGAAGAAGGGCGGCCGCGGTTCCAGCGGCGTTCGCCGCCGGCTGCAGGCGGCATTTGTTGTGGTGGAGGTGGCCCTGGCGCTGGTGCTGCTGGCCGGAGCCGGCCTCATGATTCGGAGTCTGGCGGCGTTGTGGCGTGCCGACCCGGGCTTTAATCCGCGGCATGCCATCACTTTCAATCTCTCGCTCGCGGCCAATGCCGGCACTACTTCCGCCGAGACGCGCGCGCGCCTCCGCGAGTTTGACAGAGCCCTGGCCGCCATCCCGGGAGTGGAGGCGGTATCCGTAACGCTGGGCTCGCGGCCCATGATTCACGATTCCGCGCTACCCTTCTGGATTGAAGGCCGGCCCAGGCCCGCAACCGACAGCGAAATGCCGGGCGCAATGTTCTACCTGGCCGAAGCAGGCTTCCAGCAGGCCATGGGCATCACCCTCGCGCGCGGCCGGTTCATCTCCAGCCAGGATGACGAGCGCACTCCACCAGTGGTTGATATTGACGACGTGTTTGCGCGCACCTACTTCCCCGGCGAGGACCCCATCGGAAAGCACATTCATCTGGAGCAGTTCGGGGTTGAAGCCGAAATTATCGGTGTGGTGGGCCACGTGAGGCAGTGGGGGCTTGACCGCGATCCGCAGGGCGCCATCGAGGCACAGTTCTATTATCCGTTCATGCAGTTGCCCGAACGGCTGATGCCGCTGGTGGCGAAGGCTGTGGCGGTTGTGCTGCGCACCCCGGCCGACCCGCGGCTCGTAATGGCCCAGGTTCGCCGCGCAGTTGCCAGCATCAATCCCGGCGAGGTCATCTACAACGTGGAAACCATGGAGGAAGTGGTAGCCACCTCGTTTGCGGCACGCCGGCTCTCCATGGTGCTGCTCTCTGTGTTTGCCGCGCTGGCCCTGGTGCTGGCCTCGGTGGGCATCTACGGCGTGGCCTCATACATGGTCAGCCAGCGGGTGCATGAGTTCGGCATTCGCATGGCGCTGGGCGCGCAGCCCTCAGGCGTGCTGCGCCTGGTGCTGCGCGAAGGCGTGCAGATGGCCACCCTCGGCGCTCTGGCGGGAATGGCGATTGCGCTCTCGCTGTCGCGGCTGATTGCCGGCCAGCTCTTTGGCGTAAAGCCAAATGACCCGCTGACGTTCGCCGCCGCCGCTGCGCTGCTGGCGGCAATAGCCGTCGCGGCCTGCTATGTCCCGGCCCGCCGCGCCGTGCGGGTCGATCCGGTGACGGCGCTCCGCGACGAATAGTGGGTTCTTTCTTACGTGGGGCCGGCCGCCCTCGGCTTGTTACGCCCCCTTTCGCCGGCCTTTGACCGCCGCCACCACTCGCAGATCGTCAACAAAGCGGGCCATTTCAGCGTGGCGTGCGTCATCATCGGGCGCTCGCAGAATCGATGACGGATGCACGGTCGCGAGCACGTGGCGCGCCAGGGGTGAAGCCATCAGCCGCCCTCGTTCCTGGCTCACTCGAAAGCCGCTGCCCAGCAGCGCTTGCGCCGCGGTTGCGCCCAGCAAAACTACCGCCTCAGGGCCGGTTGCGGCGATTTCAGCTTCCAGCCAGGGCCGGCAGGCCGCGATCTCGGCAGCGTTCGGCTTCTTATGAATGCGGCGCTTGCCGCGCGGCTCCCATTTGAAGTGTTTCACCACATTCGTTACGTAGATTTGATCACGTTCGATCCCGGCTGCCGCCAGAGCCTTGTTCAGCACCACGCCCGCGGGGCCGACAAACGGTTTGCCGGCAAGATCTTCTTTGTCGCCGGGCTGCTCACCCACAAACAGGATCCTGGCCCGGCGCGCGCCTTCCCCGAAGACGGTTTGCGTGCCGCGCTTCCACAGCTCGCATGCCCGGCAACCTGCCGCCGCAGCCCGCAGCGAATCCAGCGTGGGATGCGCCGGGACCAGCAGCGCGGCAGTCTGCTGTCTTGCTTTTTTCAGCGAAAGCGCCATTCGCGCCTCCTGATTCTGCAGTGCGATGAATGGCAACCGCCGGCGGATGCATCGAAAGCCCGCTTCCTGAAGGCTTCTCCGCGTCTTCGAGCCTCCGCTGTGACCGGGGGCCGATGTTATACTGCGGGAAGAGCTTGAGGCGGGTTGTGGGCGTGAGAGCCCGCAGCCGAAATCCTGAGGCCGGTTTTGAGGCCGAAGGACCTTGGGCGGTTAGCTCAGTTGGTTCGTGCCTTACAAGTTGAGGCGGGTTGCGGGCGTGAGAGCCCGCAGCCGAAATCCTGAGGCGGGTTTTGAGGCCGAAGGACCTTGGGCGGTTAGCTCAGTTGGTTAGAGCGCGTGCCTTACAAGCACGAGGTCGCAGGTTCGAGCCCTGCACTGCCCACCATCAGCGACCATAATTGGCGAATTTGGGGACGTAGTTCAGTTGGTTAGAACGCTGCCCTGTCACGGCAGAGGCCGCGGGTTCGAGTCCCGTCGTCCCCGCCATTTCATTTCCAAGGAGCTACCGGACGTGACGGGAAACTCCAACCCACACTCAGTTCAAGCCTCGCAAGCCGTTCCCCATCCGATGGAGATCGTTCGTGGACAGACCACCAAGGCTACGCTGCCCCGTGACATCCGAAGGCTGTTCGACCGGTTCTACGCAGGATTCAAGGGAAAGGGCGGGCTGAATGTTGTGTTTTATCCCGGCTGGAGCGAGAATGGCGAGTTCGAAATCGGCTGCGGCGTCCTGGTGGAATCGGGCGGCAACGCGGCAACGCCCGCGGGGCTGGTGGCGACGACGAGCTACTTCGGGCCATACGAGAAGATGCATTCGGCGCACCAGACCATCCATGAATGGGCGCGCCAGAACGGACGCAAACTAGGGGCTTCGTGGGAAGTGTACGGGCACTGGAATGACGATCCCGCAAAAAGACGGACTGACATTTATTATCTGGTTGGCGCATAGGAGCGCGATTTCCAGCGCACAACCCAGCCCATAATTCGTGTAACCCTGTATGACTTGCGCGGCGCTTGGCACCCGCGCCGTTGTCAGTTGTTGTAAAACCATTTCACGCTGCCCTGTCACGGCAGAGGCCGCGGGTTCGAGTCCCGTCGTCCCCGCCATTCTTTTGAATTGGCTTACCGAACGCCCCTGAAAAACTTCAACCCGACGCCGCTCTGGCCGGACTGAGAGCCCGGATTGCCGACCAATCGTCCACTGGACCTGGGCCACTTGTCGGTCGCGCTCCGGATGCATTATGTGGGGGTAACAATCAGCGCCTTGAGGGTCGGAACAATGCTTAAACACGGGCGGCTGATGTGCATGTTCTTTCTCGGTCTGCTATTGCTGGCAGGCGAACAATTGTCAGCGCAAGGTGCCGCCACTCCCGGCGGCGTGTGCAAGCCGGCAAGTGAGCGAACGCAAGAGGTGGGATGCTGGATCCTGGCCGATGATCCCGTAGGCCAACTCAAGAAATCACCCGTATTCTGGCATCTTGACGCGTATTCGACACGCGCGGAGGCACAAGCAAACAAGGGACCGCATGGCACAGTCATCGAGTCCCTGGGCAAGGTGCTGTTGATGACTATCGAAGACGAGAGGTGGAGACCAGCCCATGGAAACCGCATTGCCGAAATCGGCCCGCTTCCCGTAGTCGCAGGAGAGAAGTACTCGGCGCAATACATGGAAGCGATCTTCACGCCCGGGATGACAGCTCCCGCGCATATTCATTCCGGCCCGGAAGCCTGGTATACGCTGGCCGGTGAAACCTGTCTGGAGACTTCGGACAATCGGGTACAAATCGGTCGTGCAGATGGCCCTCCAG
>JAFAIN010000063.1 GCA_019236695.1 Acidobacteriota bacterium
TTTTTTTACACCACATCTCCCCGCTGGTCGGGATGACACTCGCCCAACAGACGCCAAAGGGGAAGTAAGGTTGTTATATCTCTCTGCCCTGCATACGACCTGGCTCAGCAGAAAAGCCTGAGGGGAGGATCTCCGAGCCGCGCTACTGGTGCAAGCCTTGCGGGGGTCCTTCGTCCGCCGCGGCGGACTCAGGATGACAGAGCGGGTTATGGACCCATTCCGCAATTCGGCAATTCCGCAGTTCCGCAATTCGGCAATGCCTCAATGCCTCACACTTCTCTTCGCGGGCGCAGCACGCGATCGATGGCGCGAACCAGTTCCTCCCAGCGGCTGGTTTGCTGGCTGAGCTGCTTGCGCCCGGTGCGGGTCAGCCTGTAAAAACGCGCGCGCCGGTTGTGGTCTGAAACGCCCCAGAACGACCGGACCGAGCCGCGAGCCTCGAGCCGGTGCAGCGCGGGATACAGCGACCCGTGCTCTACCTGAAGGACGTCGCCGGAGAGCCGCTCGATGGTGTAGGCCACGGTGTGGCCGTGCGCCGGGCCGGATATCAACGTCTGCAGGATGAGCAGGTCGAGAGTGCCCTGGAGCACTTCGCCCTGCAATGGTGGAGTGCCCCGCTTCGGCATGGACCCATGCTACTCAGGAAGATGATCTAGGCCAAGCGGTTTTGGGTTGCGCCGCCCAGGAAAGCCCGGCAGTGGCGCGCGATCTGGCCTTCTTCGTCTGACCCGACCACGCGCACGCGCCCCCCGGGGCCCTCGAGATGGAGGCCCATAAACCGCAGCGCGCCGCAGATGCGTCGGCGGATGTCGGCGCTGTTTTCGCCGATGCCGCCGGTAAAGACCAGAAGATCGAGGCCGCCCATGAGCGCGGCGTAGCCGGCAACGAACTTGCGCACGGCAATGCAGAAGGCCTCGACCGCCAGTGCGGCGCGAGCATCGCCGCCGGCGGCGCGCGCCAGCAGCGCCTGCATGTCGCCTTCGCCCTCTGAGATTCCGCAAAGCCCGGATTCGCGGTTCAGCATCTGCTCGAGCGCATCGGCGCCCATCTGCTGGTTTCGCATCAGGTACAGCACCACTCCCGGGTCGAGATCACCGGTGCGGGTGCTCATGGGGACGCCCCCCGCGGGCGTGAGCCCCATGGAAGTATCGATGGAGCGCCCATCGAGCACCGCCGTCACACTGCAGCCGCTCCCCAGGTGTGCAAACACGGCGCGGCGCGGAAGCCCGGCTCCGAGCTGGCGAACCAGCGATTCGCAGGAGAGCCCGTGGAATCCATAGCGGATTACGCCGAGTTCGAAGTACTGGCTGGGCAATGGCAGCCTTGCGGCGGCCTCAGGCATGGTGCGGTGAAATGCGGTATCGAAGCAGGCGACCTGCAATGCAGCGGGGAACAGCCGTTCTGCCTGCTCCACCAGGCTGAGGGCGGCCGGGATGTGCAGGGGGGCGAAATGCACGGCCGAGCGCAGCCCGGCAAGCACAGCCGGCGAGAGCGGCTGGTGCTGGCGCAGATGCGGCCCGCCATGCACGATGCGGTGCCCCACGGCGGCGGGCGGCGCGTCAAGGCGGGCGCGCAGAAGCGCGGCAATCTTTGCCAGCGCATCCGGCTGCGATTCGAGTACGTGTTCTTCGGAAAGCAACCGCTCGCCCGAGGCGGATAGAATTTCCAGCTTTCCGCCGGCGCGGCCAATCTGCTGCGCGCCGCCCTTGAGGAGCAGCCGCTCGCCGCCGGGGTCCGGCGCGAAAACGCCGAATTTCAGCGACGACGATCCGCTGTTCAGAACCAGGATGTTGGGGGTGGGCGAAGCCATGCTACCCCGGCCACACCCAGTTGGAGATTTCCGGCTTGTCGATTCCGGCGGTGTGCGCCTGGGCCACGCTCTCGATAATCTGCTGCCTCAGCCATTCCTTCACGTGCGCGGCGCGCTCCTGCAGCCGGGGCACGCGGTCCAGGACGTCAATGCAGAGGTGGAAACGGTCAATTTCGTTGAGGATGGCCAGCTCGAGCGGGGTGTTGATGTTGCCCATTTCGCGGTAGCCGTGCACGTGGATGTTGGCATGGTTGGTGCGGTTATAGGTGAGCTTGTGCACCAGCGCGCCATAGCTGTGAAAGTTGAAGATGACGGGTTTGCCGGCGGTAAACAGCGAATCGAAGTCGCGGCTGGAAAGGCCATGCGGGTGGGCGTTCGAAGGCATCAGCCGGAAGAGATCAACCACGTTCACGAAGCGGATTTTCAATTCCGGGAACTGCGATTTCAGAATGGCGACTGCCGCAAGCGCTTCCATGGTGGGAATGTCGCCGGCGCACGCCATAACAACGTCAGGTTCAGTTCCGCAATCGGTGCTGGCCCAGTCCCAGATTCCAATGCCCTTGGTGCAGTGCAGGATGGCTTCATCCATGTTGAGGTAGGCCAGGTGCGGCTGCTTGTCAGCCACAATCACGTTGTAATAGTCGGTGGAGCGCAGGCAGTGATCGACCACGCTCAACAGGCAGTTGGCATCGGGCGGCATGTAGATGCGCGTGACCTCGGGGCTCTTGTTGGTCACCACGTCGAGAAAGCCGGGGTCCTGGTGGGTGAAGCCATTGTGATCCTGGCGCCACACCGAAGAGGTAATCAACAGGTTGATGGAGGGAACGGGCGCGCGCCAGCGCAGCTCTTTTTTGGATTTCTCGAGCCATTTGGAATGCTGGTTGAACATGGAATCAATGATGTGCACGAACGATTCATAAGTGGAGAAAAAGCCGTGCCGCCCGGTGAGCGTGTATCCCTCGAACCAGCCTTCCAGGGTGTGCTCGCTCAACATCTCCATGACGCGTCCATCGGGGGCGATGTGGGTGCCGTCAGCGTCTTCGGGAAGGATTTCGGCAAGCCAGGTTTTGGGCGAGGCTTCATAGATGAGGTCAAGCCGGTTTGACGCAGTTTCGTCGGGTCCGAAGACCCGGAAGTTGGTCATGTTTCGGCGCATGACGTCGCGCAGGAAAACAGCAAGAGTAGCGGTAGGCGAAACGTAGAGCTGGGCATGGCCTTTTGGGTCGAAAGCGTAATCCGTGAAAGGCGGAAGGTCGAGGGGAAGGCGCAGCTTGCCGCCGTTGGCATGCGGATTTGCGCTGATCCGGCGGTCGCCCAGGGGGGCAAGCTGGCGAAGTTCGGGCGCCAATCGGCCCGAGGCGTCGAACAACTCCTCAGGCCGGTAGCCGCGCAGCCACTGCTCGACCAGCTTGAGATGCGCGCGGTTGGTGCGCGGCGCAAGCACCGGAACCTGGTGCGCCCGCCAGAAGTTTTCGACTTTGTGCCCGTCCACCTCCCGCGGGCCGGTCCAACCCTTCGGAGAACGCAAAACGATCATGGGCCAGCGGGCCCGGGGCATGCTCATTTGCGAGCGGGCTCGCTGCTGAATTGCGCCGATATCAGCGATGCAGGTTTCCAGCGCAGCCGCCATTGCCTGGTGCATTGCGCCGGGGTCATCGCCTTCCACGAAGTGCGGCACGTAGCCGTAGCCGCGAAACAGCGACTCCAGTTCGTCATGCGGAATGCGCGCCAGGATTGCAGGGTTTGCGATCTTGTAGCCGTTCAGGTGGAGAATCGGAAGCACTGCGCCATCGCGAGCCGGGTTCAGGAATTTATTGGAATGCCACGCCGTGGCCAGCGGCCCGGTTTCCGCTTCGCCGTCGCCGACCACGCAGGCAACGATGAGTTCAGGATTGTCGAATGCGGCGCCAAATGCATGGGCCAGGCTATAGCCCAGTTCCCCGCCCTCATTGATCGAGCCGGGAGTTTCGGGCGTGCAGTGGCTGCCCAGCGCGCCGGGAAATGAGAAGCGCTGGAACAGGCGCAGCATGCCGCGCTCATCGCTGGAGCATTCGGGGTAAACCTCCGAATAGTGGCCTTCCAGGTAGCTGTTGGCCAGTGTGGCCGGCGCGCCATGGCCGGGCCCGGAAATGTAAATCATGTTGAGGCCGTATTTTCGAATTAAGCGGTTGAGGTGAACCCACACGAATGACTGTCCGGGATCGGAGCCCCAATGGCCCAGCAACCGCTGCTTGATGTGTTCGGGCTTGAGCGGCTCGCGCAGCAGGGGATTGGCCTGAAGATAGATCATGGCTGCCGACAGGTAATTGCAGGCACGCCAGTAGGCGTCAATTTTCCGCAGTTCCTCATCGCCCAGCAGTTTTTCCGCGCTGGGGCCAGCAGCAATGGTCGCAGTGGTCATCGGTTTACTCCTCCGGGCCGCCCAAGAAGGCGGCTCATGCCTGGGTGGCGGTGTCCAGCGCCCGGTAAATGCCCGCCATCTTTCCGAGGTCCAGAGCTTCGGCCCGGATATCGAGCGGGATGCCGGCAGATTGCAGGGCCTGGCGAATTGCCGGCTCGGAATACTGCAGCTTCAAATTATTCGCCAGCTTCTTGCGTTTCTGCCCGAAACTGAGCTTAAGGAAAGCCAGGAAACCTGCCCGCTCAACGCCGAGTTCGCTCCATTTTGGGTTGACGGTAATTCGCAGAACGGCCGAAGTTACTTTTGGCGAAGGCTGGAATGCTCCCGGCGCAACCGCAAACAGCTTTTCGACTTCGCCGTGCAACTGCACGGTTGCGGAAAGCAGGCCGTAGTCGCGGCTGCGCGGGCTGGCGGCAATGCGATCGGCCACTTCTTTCTGCACCATGATGACGAGCCGTTCGATGCCTGCATGCTGCGCCAGGAGGTGCAGCAGAATGTCAGAGGTAATGTAGTAGGGAAGATTGCCAATGACGTCAAGCTTGAAATCGGCGGCATGGGCGGCCATGCCGGCCAGCGGCTGGGTGCGAGTGCGCAGCAGCCCGGCGAGGCTCACGTCGAGAATGTTGCCCTCAATGATTTCCACATTTGGCTCGCGCGCAAACCGCATGCGAAGCTGTGCGGTAAGAACCCGGTCAAGTTCGACCGCGACCAGCCGCCCGGCGCGGCGGGCCAGTAACTCCGTAAGGATGCCCGGTCCCGGGCCAATCTCGAGCACGGTACGCGCGCTTACGTCGCCCAGGGCATCTACAATGCGCTCGGCGATGCGCGCCTCGCGCAGGAAGTTCTGCCCGGCCGGAGCCTTGCGGTGTTTGAGGCCGTTGACCTGTTTTCGCGCAGCCATTTAGAGTTGCGAGTTCCCGGTTCGGTTCCTTTCGGCTCCGGTGCGGGTAGTGGAGAATCGCATCTAACCACCCGTATCCGGGTATTTTGGAACCCGAATACGGCGGAACCGCCAGCATCCACCCATGCGAATCACGTTCGCCGCCTCCGAATGCGTGCCTTTCTCGAAAACCGGAGGATTGGCCGATGTCGCGGGCGCGCTGCCCAAAGCGCTGGCCGCGATGGGCCACGAACTCACTGTTTATCTGCCAAAGTACCGGCAAACGCGGCTGGAAGCTCCCCGCCTGGCTCTACGCAGCCTTACGGTTCCCTTCGATGACCAGTATCGCTTCTGCTCGGTTCTCGATGGCGGCACTCACTCTGGCGTGCAATTTTACTTTATCGATTACCCGCCGTTTTTCGATCGCGATGCCCTGTATGGGACAGCGCAGGGCGATTATCCCGACAATGCCGAACGCTTCGCGCTGTTCTGCCGTGCTGTGCTCGAGGCAAGCAAGGTTCTGGGGGTTCCGGATGTGTTCCACTGCCACGACTGGCAGGCGGCGCTCGTACCCGTGCTGCTGCGCGCGCTGTATGGCGAAGACCCCATCCTCGGCGGCTGCCCGGTGGTTTTCACCATCCACAATATGGGCTACCAGGGGCTGTTTCCGGCCGACACTCTGCCGCTGCTGCAGCTTCCCTGGGACCTGTTCACCATTTCGAAGATGGAATTCTTCGGCAAGGTGAATTTCCTGAAAGGCGGCATTGTTTCGGCTGACTACATTACGACCGTGAGCCGGCGCTACAGCCAGGAGATCCAGACCACGGAATTCGGCTTTGGGCTTGACGGCGTGCTGCGCGGCCGCGCCTCGATTGTGACCGGCATCCTGAACGGCGTGGACTACGGCGAGTGGAACCCGGCCACTGACCACTTGATCGCGGCGAAATACACTGCCGATGACCTCAGCGGCAAGCGTAAATGCAAGCGTGACCTGCTGGCGCAGTTCGGGCTCAACCAGGCGAATCCGGAGCTGCCCGCAATCGGCATCATCTCGCGGTTCGCGGCGCAGAAGGGATTCGACCTGCTGGCCCAGGTGGCCGACCGGCTGGCGCGGGAAGATGCCA
>JAFAIN010000262.1 GCA_019236695.1 Acidobacteriota bacterium
CCGGCGGAACATCGCCGCAGGCGCCGGCCTGGAGTTCTGGGGCGGGTCGTTTGTTGCTGATCCGTTCGGAGTAGTGGTTGCCGAAGCCAGGCACGATCAGGAAGAGATCCTGATTGCCGAAGTCGACCTCGCAAAGCTCGAGGACGTCCGCCGCAATTGGCCGTTCCTGCGCGACCGGCGTATCGACAGCTATGCCGGCATCACCAACCGGTTGCTGGACGAATGACAACACCTTCTTCTCTCGGTTACCGCATGCCGGCGGAGTGGGAGCCCCACGAAGCGACTTGGCTGGCCTGGCCGCACAACCGCACCGATTGGCCGGGTAGGTTTCAGCCTGTTCCGTGGGTTTATGCGGAAATCATTCGCAATCTCGCGCCTGCCGAGCGCGTTCACCTGCTGGTGAGCGACCGCAACGAAGAAAAGGCGGCGCGCCGAATCCTGCGGAAAGCCGGCGCCCTCAGCGCCGCCGTTGAGTTCCATTACTGGCCCACCAACCGCGTTTGGACGCGTGACTATGGCCCCATCTTTCTCGTGAACGCCGGCGGCGCCCGCAAATCAGCGAGCCCGCAGACCAGGGTTGCGCTGGTCAATTTCGCGTTCAATGCGTGGGCTAAGTATCCCGATTTCGGCCACGACAACAAAGTGCCCGGCAGAGTGGCCGGCCTGCTGCAGATGACCCAATTCCATGCGCAAGTCCATCGCCGCCCTTTGGTGCTGGAAGGAGGCGCCATCGACGTGAACGGCTGCGGAACATTGCTGGCCACCGAAGAGTGCCTGCTCAGCGATGTTCAACAGCGGAATCCCCGGCTCACGCGCCGGCAGTACGAAAAGGCGTTCCTCGACTTTCTCAACGTCCGGCACGTCATCTGGCTGGAACGCGGCATCGCGGGCGACGACACACACGGCCATATTGACGACATCACCCGCTTCGTTGCGCCGTCCACTGTGGTGACGGCAACCGAGAGGGACACTTCAGACGAGAATTACGAACCGCTGATGAGGAACCTGGCCCGGCTGCAGGCTGCGCGAGACCAGGACGGAAGCCAGTTCACCGTCATCCAGTTGCCTATGCCGCGGCCGGTCATCTTCGCCGGCCAACGCCTGCCCGCCAGTTACCTTAACTTTTATATCGCCAACGGGGTTGTGCTGGTGCCGGTATTCAATGATGCCAATGACCGAATCGCGCTGAACACGCTGGCTGAAGCCATGCCGGGTCACGAGATCATTCCGATTTACTGCGGTGACTTCATCTGGGGGTTGGGCGCAATTCACTGTGCCACCCAGCAGCAGCCCGCCGGCGTCGCCGTCGGAGATGATGTTCCGCTCTGATACGTGCAGCAGGCCAGCCGCGAAAAGCTTTATATTCTGTAGGGGGAGGCATTCATGGCAGACGTAACGATTACGGTGCGAAAGAATGGGCCGTACCGCGTGGAAGGCCCCATCCGGCTCGTTGATGCCGAAGGCAACGAGTATGACCTCACCGGCAAGCCCGCCATCTCGCTGTGCCGTTGTGGCGCCTCAGTGAACAAGCCGTTTTGTGACGGCACACATTCCCGGATCGGCTTTCAGGCGGCAGAGGCAGCGGTGCGCCGCGAACAGCAGGGTGAACCGCCTCTCGGAGGAGCGCAGGTTCAGGGCGGACCCGGCCACGCTGCCGGTGATCAGGCAGTCCCCCCGCCCAAGATGCGGACAGAGATGTAGTTCCCGGGCGGAGTCATTCGTAACGCAGCGCCTCCACAGGGTCGAGCGAAGCAGCCCTCAGCGCGGGAAGCATACCGCTGACGAGGCCCACGGCAATCAGAATCCCGGTCGCGACCAGCAGGTTGGCGGGTTCAATGATGAGCCGGATGTCGCCGGCCTCGGCGTTTTGCGCAATCCGGCTGTAAAGCGGCATGCGCCCCACGCTGAGCGAAACCCCATACGCCAGCACGATTCCCAGCACCCCGCCTGCAAACGTAATCGCCATGGCCTCGGCCAGAAACTGCAGCAGGATATGGCGCCTTTGTGCGCCCAGCGCCTTTTCGATGCCGATCTCACGCGTGCGCTGGGTTACGGAGACCAGCATGATGTTCATCAGCCCGATCCCGCCTATGCCCAATGTCAGCAGCCCGATAAAGCCAAGCAGCACCTTCAGGCCGGTAGAGATGATGTGGAATTGCGTCACCTCCTGCATGGCATTGAATATCCAGACGGCGCGCTTGTCGGTGGGGTTGAACTGGTGCGCTGCCGCCATTACGCTGCGCGCCTGATGCTCCACTCCTTCGTAGTTCATGCCCTCGTAGTCAAACCATATGCCGTCAATATACTCCGTGTCTTTCAGGTCGCCCATCGTGCTGAACGGGATGTACACCTGCCGGTTGGTGTTGTCGTCATCTCCCTCCTGCATCTTCGGCTCCAGCACTCCGGCCACCAGGAAGCTGATGCCGCCAATGCGGACTTGTTCTCCAACCGGGAAACGCCCGGAAAACAATTTGGTTTTCGCCTCCGAGCTGAGCACTGCGACGCGCGCGCGGCGCAATTCATCCTCGTCAGTCAGAAACCGGCCGTAATCCACCCTCAGGTTGCGGATCCGCTGGATGGCGGGGCGAAAGCCATCCACCGGCAACTGCTGCGTTCGTCCATCGAACTGCACATTGCTTGTCAGGCTGGCGTCGGGAGTGATGTGGCGAATGAGTGGAACATCGTTTTGCAGGCGGTCCACATCTTCAAGTTTCAGCCGGACCGTAACCCCTGCTTTTGATCCGCCCGCCTGCAGCGAAGTGCGCCCGGGCATGACGCCCATGATTCGTGTTCCCCAGTTCGCGAAAATGTTGTCGATGGCGCGTTCGAATCCCGAGCCGTAGGCAAGCAGCAGCACCACCGTGGCGATGCCCCAGGCCATGCCCAGCATGGTCAAAGTGGCGCGGCGCCGGTTGTGCTGCATGGCATTGCCGGCTTCAAGCATTACATCGCGGAGCATGGTCCTGGGCTTTCCTCTTGTCTTATTCCTGGCGCAGAGCTTCCACCGGTTCAAGCATGGCAGCTTTGCGCGCGGGGTAAACTCCGGCGGCAATGCCGGCGAGCGCGAGTGACGCTACGGCAATAAATGCGCTGACCGGAACCAGTCGCGGGGTGTCGAAGCCCGGAGGCTGGGGCAGTTTTGCCAGAACCGCCATCAATCCGCCGGCCGCAACCACGCCAACCCCGCCGCTGAAACCGGTAAGCACAACCCCTTCCAGCAGGAACTGGGTGAGGATGTTCCGGCGCGTGGCTCCCAGTGCCTTCCGAAGCCCGATCTCACGCGTGCGCTCGGCCACCGCTACCAGCATGATGTTGATGATTCCGATGGCGCCGAGCGCGAGCGTCACAATCCCCACGCCGCCCAGAAAATAGTCCATTCCATCGAAGATCTTGCCCACCATCTCTTCCGATTTCACCGTATCCCAATCCTCGAAAGCCTCGTGGTTCGAGGGGTCGAAGCCGTGCTGCCGAGCCACAACCCTCCTGACTTCTTCCTTGGCGAGTTCATGGTCCTCGCGGGAGCGTGGCTGGTAGTTCATGTAGCTGATGGCATCACGCGTATCGGCGTCTTTCACCGGAAAATGCTCGCGCATGGTCGTGAACGGGATGTAAATGGCGGCATTGCGGGGATTATCCTCGCGCCTGCCGCCCACGTTGTCAGCCAGGCCGACCACTTCAAATCGAATGCCGTTCAACAGAATGTGATTGCCCACCGGGGCCTCGCCCTGGAAAAGGTTCTTGCGCATTTCAATGCCGACCACCGCCACGTGTCGTGCTTCGGTTACGTCGGCTTCGCTGATCCAGCGGCCGCTGGCAATCGGAATGCTGCGAATCGTCCCAAAATTCGGCTCCACTCCGAGCACCTGGCCATTCGAAGTGGCATGGTCGCTGGCCGATTGCAGGTCGCCGCGCGAAATCACCGGCGTAATGGCGCGAACGTGCGGCGCTTCGCTCTGAGCCGCGACGTAGTCAGCGTAGGTCAGCTTGTAGGGGCGCCGGTCCGTATGCTGCCCCGGCACGGCCGGAATATTGCCGCCAAACATGAACAGCACATCCTGGCCCAGGGTGGACAGTTGCTCGTGTTGCCCCAGGCGAAATCCTTCTCCCAGCCCGACCAGAAGCAGCAGCGAACCCACGCCCCAGGCCACCCCAAACATCGTGAGGAACGAGCGGAGCTTGTGCGCCCATAACGTGCTGAAAGTCTGCTGAACAATGTCGAAAAACTTGCGCACAACCCACCTGGAGATGATACGGAAGGAACCCTGCAGTGGTTCCACTTGGAAGACGCTGAAAGGAAGGGGTTCTTACGTGAGCTGCCTCAATTCGGCAATTCCGCAGTTCGGCAATTCCGCAATTTCATCAGTGGATGGTTTTCGTCTTTCGCCCCAGGTAATCCATCAGCAGATATTGGCCCAGCGTGTACGGCGTGGTGAAGTACGCCTTCCCGCGGCACATCTCCGTCACCTTCTGCACAAACTGAATCAGCCCGAGATCTGAAGCCAGCATGAAGGTATTGATCAGAATTCCGGCGCGCTTGCATTTCGAAACCTCCTGCAGGGTCTCACTCACCACCAGCGGATCGAGCCCGAACGCGTTCTTGTAAATGCGGCCATCCTCCAGCGTCAGGGCCGAGGGCTTGCCGTCCGTAATCATGATGATCTGCTTCATGTCCTTGTTCTGGCCCTGCAAAATGCGTTGTGCCAGGCGCAGTCCCTCGCGGGTGTTGGTGTAATACGGGCCCACCTTCACACGCGCCAGTTGCGAAACCGGCATCTCCTCGGCCGAATCGTGGAACAGTACGAGCGAAAGCGAATCGCCCGGATATTGAGTCCGTATGAGATGGGTGAGCGCCAGCGCCACTTTCTTGGCGGGTGTGAAGCGGTCTTCCCCGTACAGGATCATGGAATGCGAGCAGTCCAGCATCAGCACCGTGGCGCAGGAGGACTGGTATTCGCACTGATGCACCTGCAGATCGCTGTATTCCAGGTTGAGCGGCAGTCCGAGGCCTTCACGCCGGATGGCATGCGAAAGGGTCGCCGTGATGTCGAGGTTCAGCGTGTCGCCGAATTCGTAGGGGCGCGATGCCCCGCCGGCTTCCACCCCGGTCGCCTGGTCGCGGGTGTCATGCCTGCCGAAATTGGCTTTTCCGAGCGATCCCAGCAGGTCGCGCAAAGTCTTGAACCCGAGAAAGTCCAGGCTCTTGTCGGTAATCTCAAATTTCGCCTGCGCCTGGTTAGACCCAATCTGCCCGCCAACGCTCGATTGCTTCGCCGGATCGTGAGGTGGCGTCACGCTGATGTAATCCTGCTGCTGCATTCGTTCGACGAGCTGTTCAATCAGCTCATCGAGCTCGCCATTCATCTCCATTTGTTCGAGCTGCTCGCGCAGTTCTTCGTCAAACTGCTCACCCCTCATCAGAGCCTGCTCAATGGCATCTTTCAGCTCTTCAAGCGTCTGTTCATCGGGGAGCTCATAAAGGTCCATGAACTGCTGTTGATAACCGCTCTGCAGCAGGTAATCAGAGAGCGCCTGCAGCAGGTCTTCCATGCTCATTTCTGCGGCCAGGTCGGGTATGTACTTGCCGTACCGGACAAACTTCATAGCCCGAGTTTACGCCTGCGAATCGTCGGACAGGGCGGCCAGCGGTGCTTCCCCGCCGGCGTGCTCACGGCCAGTTATACTTTCGGCTCCGGTGCGGAGTCGCTGATGAATGGGAGCGTATTTGCCGGATGGAACTGGCAGCCGCCGGCGCATTGGACGAAAATCTCGTGCATTGATCTGCACGCCGGCGGTGAGCCGCTGCGGGTTCTGGTGGACGGCGTCCCCCCTATGGAAGGGCGAACCGTTCTCGAGAAACGACGTTATTTTCGCGACCACCTCGACTACATCCGCAAAGCAACCATGTGGGAGCCGCGGGGCCATGCCGATATGTACGGCGCAGTCTTGACGCCGTCCGTAGACGCGGATTTTGATGCCTTCTTCCTGCACAACGAAGGCTATAGCACGATGTGCGGTCATGCCGTTATCGCACTGACCACATTCGTACATCAAACAGGGCTTTTGAATTCTGCACCCGGCAATGAGTTGACGATCAACGTGCCCGCGGGCAGGATCCATGCGAAGGCCGTGCTGCGCCAGGGAATCGTAACCTCCGCGTCATTTCGCAACGTCCCCTCGTTTGTTCTCCTGCGCGATGAAGAAGTTGACGTCGATGGTCTCGGCCGGGTCCGTTTTGACGTCGCCTACGGTGGCGCTTTCTACGCATTCGTGGATGCGGCTCAGCTTGGTGTTGCGCTGGTCCCCGGGAATGTGAGCCGGCATATCGAGATCGGGCGCCTTATCAAGCGCGCCGTCGCAGCGAAGTTTCGCATCTGCCATCCCTTCGAGGAGGATCTGAGCTTCCTCTATGGGACCATTCTGACCGGCCCGCCCCAGGAACCCGGTCATCACAGCCGCAATGTGTGCATTTTTGCAGATGGAGAGATCGATCGCTCGGCCACGGGCAGCGGCGTCAGTGCACGAGTTGCGCTCCATTATGCGAATGGTGAACTAAAGCTGGGCGAGAAGATCACTATCGAGAGCATCATCGGAACAACCATGTCGGTCGAGGCTGTCGAGCAAACGAAGTTCGGCCCTTACGATGCCGTCATTCCGGAAGTGGGTGGCACGGCGTACCTGGCAGGCCGCTGTGAATTCTGGTTCGACCCAAACGATCCCTTGAAAGACGGCTTCTTTCTGCGGTAGCAGGAACCGCTGGCCCCACTCAGTGCTTGTCTGTCAGGTTCAGGCTCGTCATGCTGCTCTCAGCAGAAGTACCGGCCGGGCGCGACCGCAGGAGCCACACGAGTCCCAACGCAAAAAAGAGTACGCCCTGAACCGCGGCGAGGTAGGAGTCATTGTTGCCGTAGGCGTAGTAGTGCAGAAAATTCAAGGCGCTCATTGCGAGGAACATCGAACCCAACCAGCGATAAAGGCCATAGCTGACGAAGACCAGACCAGAGCCGGCCAAGAGCAGAACGCCGGACACCACCCGAACCTGCAACGAAGCATATAGCGCATCCGTCCGCACCCACACGGCTGCAAGCAACAGCAGAATCGCAATTGCTGCGAGCAACCGGCGCGCCACGCGCGGAAGCCGTGCGCCGTCTTTCCAGTTCATTTTGCGGCGTCGTAGCGGCGGGGTCGCGGAGGAATAAGGCTTACGTCCACGGGCTCGAATTCGAACCGGGGTTCATCCGCATCGGCTGCGAAGTATGCCTTGGTGGTCTTGAGGAAGTCCTTGTCGTTGCGCTCAGGAAAATCGGGCTTGTAGTGCGCGCCGCGCGATTCGTCCCTCTGGCGCGCGCCCTGCGCGATCACGCGCGAAAGCTGCAGCATGTTGTAGAGCTGGCGCGCAAACACTACCGAGGTGTTGGCCCAGGCGGTGCGGTCGCTCAAATTGATTCTGCGGAAGCGGTGCAGCAGGTCCACCAGCTTGCTGTCCGTCTCCTGCAGCGCGGCGTTGTAGCGGATTACGGTGCAATTGCGCGTCATCAGTTCGCCCAATTCGCGCCACAGCCGAAAGGGATTTTCCTCGCCGCCGGCCGCCATCAGCGTGCCATTGAAGTCCTCCTGCCGCTTGCGCTCGTTCTCAAAAGTGCCGTTGGCAGTCGCCGCCTGCAAACCCTTGGCGTAGCGCACGGCTGCGGGACCCGCAATAAAGCCGCCAAAAATGCAGGAAACCAGCGAGTTCGCGCCCAGCCGGTTGGCCCCATGGTAGCCGTACTCGCACTCGCCTGCCGCAAAAATGCCCGGAATGTTTGTGGCCTGGTCGAAATCGATCCACAGTCCGCCCATGGTGTAGTGCATTCCGGGAAAGATCTTCATCGGCGTGTCGCGCGGATCGTCGCCCACAAACTTCTCGTAGATTTCGAGGATGCCTTCCAGCTTGCGGTTCAGCGTTTCGCGGGGTATATGCGTCAGGTCAAGGTAGACCATCGGCTGCCCGTCGATGCCGAGCCCATGCTCGTATACCACCTTATGGATGGCGCGGGTGGCCACGTCGCGCGGCACCAGGTTCCCGTATTTCGGGTACCACTCTTCCAGGAAGTACCAGCGCTCCGCATCCGGAATGCTGCGCGGCTCGCGCTTGTCGCCCGGTTGCTTCGGCACCCACACCCGGCCGCCTTCCCCGCGAGCCGACTCCGACATCAGGCGCAGCTTGTCTTCCCCCGGTATGGCCGTCGGGTGAACCTGGATAAATTCGCCATTGGCGTAGAAGCAGCCCTGCTGGTAAAGCGCTGACTGCGCCGACCCCGTGCACACCACCGAGTTCGTGCTCTTGCCGAAAATCGCGCCAATGCCCCCCGTCGCAATAATGAGAGCATCGGCCGGGAAGGTGCGGACTTCCATGCTGCGCAAATCCATGGCGCAGATTCCGCGGCACACTCGCTTGCCGTCGAGCACTGCCGAAAGAAATTCCCAGTGCTCGTATTTCGTAACCTTTCCTTCCGCTTCATAACGCCGCACCTGCTCATCCAGCGCATAAAGCAGTTGTTGCCCGGTGGTAGCGCCGGCAAATGCGGTGCGGTTGAACAGCGTGCCTCCGAAGCGGCGAAAATCGAGCAACCCCTCAGCCGTGCGATTGAACGGAACGCCCATGCGATCGAGCAAGTCGATGATTCCCGGGGCGGCATCGCACATCGCCTTCACCGGCGGCTGGTTGGCCAGGAAATCGCCGCCATAAATGGTGTCGTCAAAGTGCTGCCAGGTGGAATCGCCTTCGCCCTTCAGGTTCTTGGCCGCGTTGATCCCTCCCTGGGCGCACACCGAATGCGAGCGCTTCACCGGCACAATGGAAAACAGGTCAACATGCCCGCCCATTTCGGCGATCTTGATCACGGCGGAGAGGCCGGCCAGCCCGCCTCCGATCACAATGATTTTCGGTGTCGCAGCCATTCCTGAGTTTCTCAACGATCCCCGAGTGCCGGCGCAGCGTTCCGGCTGATGCCCGGCTCAACCGGCTGCTGAGGCGTAGTCTTGAACTTCACCAGACTTGCCATGCCAACGCCCGTCATCACGGCAAACAATAGTGTGCAGGCAATCAACAGCTTTTTCTGGCCGCGTTGTCCCGCCACCACACCCCACTTGGCGCAGAAAAGGAAAATACCGTACGCAAAATGCCAGCAGGCGCACAGCAGGCCGGCAACGTAAAACGCGAATGCCCACGC
>JAFAIN010000114.1 GCA_019236695.1 Acidobacteriota bacterium
AAAAGGATTTAAGAAAGGCGTCATCACTTCGCTGCACGCCGGAATTGACCACCCCAGGGACGCGTCACTTCGCCTCGAAATCGGCACCGCAACCGATACCGTATCGGTAAGCGCCGAAGCGGTGACGGTCGATACCGAAGACGCCAACCTGGGGAACAACTTCGTAAGCCAGCAGATTACGGAGTTGCCCATCGAGGCCCGGAACGTGCTTTCGCTGCTCACCCTGCAGCCCGGCGTAACCAAATCCGGGTACGTGGCAGGCGCCCGGTCCGATCAATCGAACACCACTCTCGACGGAGTGGATATCAACGACGCGCAAACCAACTCCATCTCCAGCACCAGCCCGGCTCTGAACGGGCCGGTCCTGCGCCTGAATTCGGAAGCCATTCAGGAATTCCGCGTCTCCACCTTCAGCGGGAACAACATATCCGGCCATTCCTCAGGCGCGCAGATCTCGCTGGTGAGCAAGAGCGGCACCAACACTCTTCACGGTGGCCTGTTCGAGTTCCATCGCAACACCATCTTCAATGCCAACAGTTGGACCAACAACCACCTCGGCCTGCCCCGCAATACCCTGCTGCGAAACACCTTCGGAGCTTTCCTCGGCGGGCCCATTAAGAAAGACAAGCTTTTCTTCTTCTATGACTTTGAAGGCCGGCGTGACGCTTCGTCGGTAGCCGCCGCGCCGCAAAGAGTGCCGCTTCCCTCGCTGGCGGCCGGCAACGTCAGCTTCCCCAATTCAGCCGGCGGCATGACCACCCTCGGCCCCTCCGACCTTGCCACCATATTTCCCGATACCGGCGGCGTAAATGCCGCCGCCCTGGGCGGCCTTGCCCAGGGCACGAAGTACAAGGCCAACAGCACTTCTGTGGGTGACGGGCTGAACGTGGGCGGGTTCATTTTCAATGCCCCCGCGCCGGTCAGGCTCAATTCACACATCGCCCGGCTGGATTACAACCTCACCAGCAACCAGACCCTCTTTGTCCGCTTCAATGACCAGTACGACCATGACAACCTGTTCGGCCAGCCCGCATTTCCGGATACTCCTGCACCAAGCATCTGGTCGCATCCATTTGGCATTGCCGCCGGCCACAACTGGTCCATCGGCAACAACCTGACTAACACGTTCCATTACGGGTTTACCCGCCAGGCCTACACCCAGGGCGGCGACCAGCACTCCAACGTCTCTTACTTCCGAATTGTGTACAACCCCAGCAACCTGACCACTGACTTGAGGCGCGTAACCCCGGTGCACAACGCAGTGGATGATCTCTCGTGGATCCGGGGGGCGCACACCTTCCAGTTCGGAGCCGATTTCATCGGCGTCTCCAATGCCCGGGTTTCATACTCCAGTTCGTTCGATACTGCCACCACCAATCCTTCCGGATACAAGACGCTGCTGATCATCAACTCCGTCAATGCCTACCTGCAGGACAACTTTGGGTACAAGATCAGCCCCAACTTCAATTCCAACGTCGAGAACGCCATCACCGCTCTGCTCGGCCGCTTTACCCAGTACACTGCCAATTTCCTGTTCGATTCCCAGGGCAACCTGCTGCCCTCGGGCAACCCGGCCACACGCGACTTCGCCACTCAGAGCTATGAGGGCTACGCCCAGGACATTTGGAAGGTCAAGCCCAGCCTAACCCTGACTTACGGCGTGCGGTACAGCCTGGACCGGCCGGTGTATGAGACTCACGGTTTCGAAGTGCAGCCTACGATTCCGCTGGGCCAGATTTTCCAGAATCGCGTCAATGCCATGAACATGGGCTCCGCCTACCTGCAGGACATCATCATCAACAAGTCAGGCCCGGTAAATGGCGGCCCGCCCATGTATAACTGGACCTACACTAACTTCCTCCCCCACGTTGCCATGGCGTATCAAATTCACCCCGGCACGGTGCTGCGCGGCGGGTTTGCCTTGCTGAACGATTATTTCGGGCAGTCCATCGCCTCATTCTTTGACCAGCGCAACACGCTTGGATTTGCTTCAGCGACGGTGATTCCGGTAAACACCTACAACGTGGGCTGCGGGACATACGTTGTCCAGGGCAACTACGGCGGCAATGCCGCTGCCTGCCACTCCAACCCCGGCCCGCTGTGGACCAGTTTCTACAACATGAACATCCGGGCGCTCCCCGGCATCACCACCCCGGCCAACCTGACCTTCCCGCTGCAGAAATCGAACCAGTTCTATCCCACGCGGATTGAGTCGTCGCTGGATTCGCAGTTAACCACCCCCAAGAATTACGCCTGGAGCTTCACTCTGGAGCATCAACTGCCCCACAACTCGGTGCTCCAGGTGGCATATATCGGGCGCCTGGGCCGGCATCTGCTGGCGCAGCGTGACATAGCCCAGCCTGCCGACCTGAAGGATCCGAAGACGGGAATGGATTTCTACACGGCCGCGACCATACTGGAGAAGGATCGCCAGAAAGCCGTTCCGGTGGCCAGTGTGGCGCCCATCCCGTATTTTGAGGACTTTTGGACAGGCGCAAGCGTCTCTGCGGCAACCGGCCTGCCCTGCGCGGGCTGTTCCGCCACCCAGGCGATTTATACCGATGCCATCGGCAACACGAATGACTGGACCACTACGATGCTCGACATCGATAGCGCTTCCAACATCGGGCCGCATGCGTTTTATCAGCCGCAGTATGGAGCGCTGGCCACCTGGACCACCATCGCTTCCTCCACCTACAACGCGCTCACCGCTTCGCTGCGCACCCGCATGACGCCGGTGACCATTGACCTGAACTACACATGGTCGCACTCGCTCGATAACGCTTCGGGGCTGCAGGCGGTGGGAAGCTTCAGCAGCTCCTCACTCATCCTGAATGCCTTCCGGCCGCGCGACAATTACGCCTCATCCGACTTCGATATGCGCCACATCATCACCGCCAGCGCGCTTTTTGAGGACCCATTCGGGCGCGGCAAGCGGTATCTCTCGAATGCTCACGGGTTCCTCCAGGCCATCGCCGGCGGCTGGCAGCTCTCGCAGATCTATCGCTGGAACACCGGCCTGCCTCTGGGTTCGCCCATTGATTCGGCCCAATGGTCCACCAACTGGGAGAATCAGTCCGAGGTCAGCCTGGTCAGCCCGTTACCGCTCTCCGGATGCCTCACCCGGAACGTAACTACGCCGAAATTCTTCGGCGGCTGCCAGACTCAGGCTTACCAGAGCTTCCGCAGTTCGTATCCCGGCGAAACCGGGCTGCGCAACTATTTCCGCTATCCCGGCTACTTCGATATTGACATGGGCCTGGGCAAGAGCTGGAAAATGCCATGGAGCGAGCAGCACCAGTTGCAGTTCCGGGCTGAAGTGTTCAACCTGACCAACACCCAGATTTTCAACAGCCTTACCTTCGGCCGCACGGGATGGGGCATCGCTGCCACCTCGAACGGTGCGCCCGGCTTGCCTTCTCCCGATTTTTCAAACATCGACATTACTTCACTGCAGAACTCGAGTACCGGCGCTAACGCCTACCGCGTAATGCAGTTGGGATTGAGGTACAGCTTTTAGAACACCGGCTGACCGGGCGCCCTCGTCCCGCTAGTGCGGACGAAGGGCGCCCCAGGCGGCCCAAGGGCTATGAACGTCCAGGCACAAATCAAGAAGTATCTTGCCGGCCAGCCGGAACCGAAACGCAGCGACATGCAGGAGTTGCACCGGGTAACGCTGCAGGCCTTGCCGGAATGCAAACTATGGTTCTTCGATGGAAAAAACAGCGAAGATCAAACCATTTCCAACCCAACCATCGGTTATGGGCTGCAGACGATAAAGTATGCCGGTGGAAAAACCCGGGAGTTTTTTCAAGTCGGCATCAGCGGAAATAAGACCGGAATCTCCGTCTATATCCTCGGTCTAAAAGATAAGAAGTATCTGGCCCGAACGTGCGGGAAAAAGCTCGGCAAGGCGAGCGTCACCGGGTATTGCATCCGCTTCAAAGCGCTGAAGGATATAAACGTGGATGTGCTCACCGCGGCCATAACCTCTGCGGTCGAGGCTCAGAATACGAGCAAATAAGGAAACGATGGGTTGACCCCCGGGGGGATCAGGCCATCCATGCTAGAGCAATACGAAAGCTGCTGTATCCATAACCCGCTCTGTCATCCTGAGCACCCACGGCAGAGAAGCCGCCGGTGTCGAGCAGAAACTGCCTGGCCCATGCTGGTCCCAATCACTCAGCAAAAAAAACACTGTCATCCTGAGCCCGCCACGGCGGGCGAAGGATCCCCACAGTGCTTACACCGCGACATCGCACGCAGATCCAACCGCCGCGCCCCGCTACACCCCGGTGTTCGATTCGCCCTCCAGTTCCAGGGCCCTCTATCGAAAGCACTTTGCGAGTTGAGTTTCTGCAGAGTCCGCCGCGGCGGACGAAGGACCCCCGCAAGGCTTGCACCGTTAGCGCGGCTCGGAAATCCTCCCCTCAGGCTTTGTTCTGCTGAGCCAGGTCGTACGTGGGGCAGAGAGATATAGCAACCTTACTTCCCCTTTAGTTTCCGGCCCCGGTGATCGAACCCAGCATCTTTCCGATGAAATCGTTCAGCGCGGTGCCTCCGCGAATCCACCGCACCACCGCCACGATGTCGTTTTCGGTGTCGATATAAATAATGTTGGCTCCGTTGCCCTCGAAGCACACCGCCGATGCCGGCGCCGCCGGCCATGCCTTCCGGTTTGTGTTCAAGAACCAGTTTGCAAACCCATATTCCTGATTTGCCGGGCCCGGCGTTCGCGCCATCGCAATCCATTTTTCCGAAATGATTCGGTTCGCGCCCCACACCCCTCCGCGCAAGAACAAATAGCCGAATCGGGCCATGTCATACGCGTTGATGAACATCCCGCCTCCCCAGTGGCCGCCGCCGGTAACGGATTGCATTTTCTGCCCATCAATCTCGACCCAGGAATTGTCGTACCCGTACCAGCGCCACGTGGAAGAAGCCCCGATCCGCTCCATCACTTCTTCGCGCAATACTTGCTGCAGCGGCCGCCGCCACACTTCGAGCGCCGCCAGCGCCATCACGTTTACGCGCACGTCGTTGTATTTGTAGTGCGTGCCGGGGTCCCACAGCTTGCGGTTCGGCCAATCAGCCGGCGTCGCACCTTCGGGGCGGTCCACCCAATCCGGCTTTCCCCATAGTGAGCCCTGCCAATCGCTGGTTTGCCGCAGCAGATCGTCCCACTTGATTTTCTGGTTGTGCGGCGCCTCGAACAAATCCACGTCCGCGGGCATGTAATCACGCGCGTAGTCATTCACATCGCGAATCAATCCGCGCTGCCAGGCGAGCCCGATCACCGTAGTCAGAAAAGTCTTGGTTACGCTGAAGGTCATGTCTACGCGGCCCGGCTCGCCCCATTCCGCCACGATGTAACCGTGCCGCGTGATCAAGCCGCTTGCCGGCCCGCGGTCCTGGATCGGCCCGATTGGCGTGTCCAGGGGCTCGTGCGCGCCGAAAGTCGTCGCAAGGAAAATTTGCATGTTCCTGCTGGCGGAATTCTCGCTTGCCATCGCAAATTTCCGAGCGTCATCGAGTTTCGCCGCGTCCATCCCTGCCTCTTCCGGCCTGCGATGCTGCCAACCCATGCGCTCTGGAAAATAGGGAGCAGCGCTTTGCTGCGGTCGTGCGGCAATCGCCTTCCGCGCGAATGCGGCTTCCATGGTGGCCAGCGTGACGCAAATGGCCGTGAGGGCTGCAAGCCTTGGTTTCATCCCGGTGTACCTCGTTGGCCAGCGAGTATATGCGAAAGAATCGCATGGGTTCCCCCATTCGGCCGGCTCGGGGGAAGCCCGCTCCACGCCGCGATCGGGAAATAACCTTAAGTCTCCGCGGCACAGGAATGATCTCTCGCGACATCGGGTGTGGTGGGCGTAGCTGGGCTCAGGCGCTTGGATCCCAATAGACACGGCATCAGAGTTGAAGGAAAATCACTGTGCTCCCCGGAATGCAAGCGGCGGATCTCGATCCATCACCCGGCATGAACCCAAAAGACCAACTGATGGAGCTGTTGGCAGCGAACAGCTTTGACCTGGTGCGGCAACGGAAGCACCGGGTTTATCGCAACCCGGAGGGGCAGACGTTTGTGGTCGCGAGCACCCCTTCGGACAGCCGCGCCTGGCAAAACGCCCTGGGGACGCTCAAGCGGGTGCTGCGGCAGGCAAATTCCGCGCG
The DNA here is from genome assembly GCA_019236695.1 of Acidobacteriota bacterium. Classification (GTDB taxonomy): domain Bacteria; phylum Acidobacteriota; class Terriglobia; order Terriglobales; family Acidobacteriaceae; genus JAFAIN01. The sequence goes on from JAFAIN010000114.1 coordinate 6,172, forward strand.
CGAACCGCAGGTTGTATCCCAGCCTTCGCCGCTCCTGGCTGAGGCCGCCCTCGAAGCGGCGAACACCTTGCCCGCGCTGCCTGTAGAAAGCCAGCCTGCGTTCGAACCTCCCTCCCTCGGGGCAACGCCTCCCGAGCCCGTACCCGAATTTCCGGCAGATGGGCGCTGGGAAGAAATGCAGTGGATCGAGGACGGCAGAAGGAGCATGGCGGATGACAATTTCCTGTCCGCGGTCAGCGGCTATGTGGATACGGTCAGCGAATTGATGTATGAACATCAACCCAGCTTCGATCTTGAGGTTGCAACCGATGCGGTGAAGAAAAAGCTGCGGGCGGCTGGTTACAAGAGCAAGGTGCTGCTGTACGACGGGCAGGTTTTCGAGCGTGGGGTTATCGTTAAGGAGATTGCAGATCTTCCGATTCTGTGGGCCAGCAACGGAAGAATCGCGGTCAGCGCCTTCCTGTTATTCAACACGTATCTCGAGCATGGACAGGGAAAGATGAGCCGCCTGCGGTTTGATTGCAACAGCTTCGTTCTGTTGTGCGAGCGGCCGGAGGATGCGGCCCGCAGGCTCTATGTCCCACCCGAGTCTCCGGGCTCAGAACGCTACCAGTTCCACTGCGAAAGCTGCGGCGGTGGCCAGGAATGCCATGAGCGCTTGCTCATGCGCGATCAAGGCTGGACGTGCCGGCGCTGCGGAAAGCTGCACAAGCTGGAGTTGCGCTGCGAAGTATGCAAAACCGGGATCATCAGGTTCACCCAATTTGGTTTGTACTGCCCCCAATGCTCCCGAGCCAAAGCCTGAACCGCCGCCTGCCCTGGTCCATTTGGAGGAATCAGGAGATCGGGGCTAAGGGCGAAGCGGCTAATGTACATTTTGGCTATTTTAAATATAATGGTCATTTGGGAGGCATCAGATGGGTGAAGGTCGCCGCAGCGGAGCGGCAACTCGCCGGCCTCGGCCGGCCTTGAGGAAGCGCGCGAGGTTGGGAATGGACAGCCGGCCCGAGGTTTCGTACTCGGCGACGCAGGCGAAAAATGGATTTGGGCCGGTGCTGGAGCAGGCGATTCGCGGAAGGGCCATCATCATCACCAAGCATGGCTCACCCAAGGCGGTGATAATCTCGTTCGAGGAATTTGCCCGGCTCAAGCGGGCTCCCGAGGCAAAGCTGAACGCCCTCAGCCGGGAGTTCGATGAGCTCTTTGCGCGCATGCAAACCCCGAGGGCCCGCGCCGCGGTTGACCGCCTGTTCCGCGCCACCCCGCAGGAACTCGGCAGGGCAGCGGTAGCAGCCGCACGCAAGCGTGAGTAAGCATCCAGCGGGCCGCATCACCGTGCTGGCTGGAACCAACGGGGCGGGCAAGTCCAGCGTTGCCGGCGCAATGCTGCGCGAAAGTGGAATGGAATTCTTCAACCCCGACGATGCTGCTGGTCGCTTTCGCGCCGCCAACCCCGGCCTGGCATGGGATGATGCGAATAGCCTGGCCTGGCGCCTGGGAGCCGGCATGCTCGAGCGCGCAATTCAGGAGCATGCCAGCTACGCCTTCGAGACCACGCTGGGCGGCACGACCATTACGGCGCTATTGAAGAGGGCCGCCGCGGCGAGTCGCCAGGTGCGGATCTGGTATGTCGGTCTCTCCAGCGTGGAGCTGCACATTGCGCGGGTGAAGCGGCGAGTCGCGCTCGGCGGGCACGACATTCCGGAAGCAAAGATTCGCGAGCGCTATTCCCGCAGCCTCCTGAACCTGATCGATCTGATCCCCACGCTGTATGAGCTTGCCGTCTTCGACAACAGCGCCGAAGGCGATCCGGCGAGTGGAATCGAGCCGCGGCCGGTATTCCTGCTGCATTTAAGGCGCGGAAAGATCGTTGCCGCTTCTCCGGCAGCGCAAACTCCCCATTGGGCAAAACCGATTGTGGTTGCCGCGCTGCGGGAAACGCCATGACCAGAAATACGAGACCGCATCGTAGAGGTCATTGAACATAGCGGGGAAGCAATTGCCGAAATGCCGCCGTACCCCTGACCAGCCTGGAGATCGATTTTGCTACAATCGGCGTGATGTTCGATCGCATCACTTTCGACCCACAGATGATGGGCGGACGCGCCTGCATTCGCGGCATGAGAATCACCGTGTCTCTCATCGTCCGGCAGATTGCGCACGGCGCAGCGTCGAAGAGATCCTTGAGGGCTACCCCGATCTAGAGCGCGCGGACATCCAGCAAGCCATCGAGTACGCGGCCTGGCTGACGCAAGAGCAGCTCCTCACGACTTAAGATTCCGTGCGCTTCCTGGCCGAGATGAACGTGGATTGGCGAGTCGTCGACTGGCTTCGCGAACGGGGCTGCGATGCGGTCCATCTGCGTGACCAAGGCCTGCAGCACCTGACGGATGGACCAGAGATGCATTAAGAGGTTGACGCGCCCTCGTGGATCATCCGGCTGCCAGCTTTTCCAGGCGTTGCAGCGTGTCCGGATAGCGCCGAACGAGCAGAA
>JAFAIN010000157.1 GCA_019236695.1 Acidobacteriota bacterium
AGAATCCGGCGAACGGGAAGATTCCGGCGATGGCCAGCGTGGCGATCAGCATGGTCTTGTAGGTGACGGGAATGCGGTTCCCCAGCGCCCCCATGCGGCACATATCCTGCTCGCCCGACAGGGCGTGAATCACCGAGCCCGAACCGAGGAAAAGCAGGGCTTTGAAGAACGCGTGGGTGAACACGTGGAACACGCCTGCAGCAAAAGCGCCCACCCCCAGGGCCAGGAACATGTAGCCGAGCTGCGAAACGGTGGAATAAGCCAGCACGCGCTTGATGTCGTTCTGCACCAGGCCAATGGAGGCGGCGAAGATGGCGGTTATGGCGCCTACGATGGCCACCGTCATCATGGCGGTTGGGGCGAGCGCAAACAGCGCATTCGACCGCGCCACCATGTAAACGCCGGCCGTCACCATGGTGGCGGCGTGGATCAGCGCCGAAACCGGCGTGGGGCCTTCCATGGCATCGGGCAGCCAGACGTGGAGCGGCACCTGCGCCGACTTTCCGCAGGCGCCCACAAACAGCAGCAGGCATGCGGCGGTCAGCACCGGGTCGCCCACGTGGTAAGCGCCCGAGCGCGCCATTTCGGTCACCCGCGTGAACTGCAGCGAGCCGAAATACCAGGCGATGGTGAACATCCCCAGAATGAAGCCGGCATCGCCTACGCGATTGGCGATGAACGCCTTGTTAGCCGCGGTGGACGCGGAATGCCGATGGAAGTAGAACCCGATCAGCAGATAGGAACAGAGGCCCACGCCCTCCCAGCCCACAAACATCATGACGTAATTGTTCCCCAGAATCAGCGTGAGCATGGAGAACATAAACAGGTTGAGATAGCCGAAGAACCTGTAATAACCGCCGTCATGCGCCATGTATCCGGTGCTGTAGATGTGGATGAGCATGCCCACACCAGTGACGAACAGCAGCCAGATGCCGGAAAGAGGATCGAGGAGGAAGCCGGCGTCGGCATGCAGGGGGGCAGCCGTGCCGTTCGCGGTGCGGTAGGGAATGCCGTTATCACTGCCCGTGCCCAGCCAGGTGTAAAGGACATTCTGGTACGGCTTGCCGGTTCCGCCCGCCCATTGCGTGTATTGCAGGAATGACAGGCATGCCCAGGCGAACGCCACCGCAATTACACCCACACAAAACGCGTTGACGAACGCATGCGGCGCCTCAGGATTGGCCCAGCGCGAAGCTTCTCCATGGGTGTGCGCGGGGTGGGCGCTATGCCTGTGGTGGGCCGTAGTGTGAGCGTCACCCGCGGAGGTAGGAGCGGGCTCGTGGTCACCTTGCCCGTGGGGCGCGGCAGCAGGCACCGGCCGGCTTCCCCGCCCGAAGAAAAACATCACCGTTGCGCCAAACAGCGGCAGCAGCGGGAGGACCCAGATATGCTCGAGAAAAAAGCCAGGGTTATTCATTTCACGATTGCCGAACTGCGGAATTGCCGAATTGCCGAAATCTGTTTCACTGTCGCGAGCCGCGCGTCAAACACACAGCTTGCGCCTGCTACCACTTCATCAAATCCACTTCATCCACGTTGGTGGTTTCCTTGTTGCGGAAAAATGCAATCAGGATTCCCAGGCCGACCGCGGCTTCCGCCGCCGCATCCGTAATCACGAAAATCGAGAACACCTGGCCGTGCACGTCATACATGCGCGAGAACGCCACAAGGTTGAGGTTCACGGCGTTAAGGATCAGCTCAATCGACATCAGGATGATGATGACGTTGCGCCGGGTGAGCACACCAATGGTGCCCAGCACAAACAGGCCTGCCGCCACGACGAGATAGTGGAGAGTGGTAATGTCAGCCATTTTTTCCGACTGCGAAACTGCGAAATTGTGAAATTGCGAAATTGGAAGCTGCCAATTTCGCACTTTCGCACTTTCGCACTCTCGCACTTCCCCCCTAGATTCTCTTCTTCGCCATGACCACCGCTCCGATGATCGCGACCAGCAGCAGCAGAGAGGCTATTTCAAACGGCAGCAGGTAATCCTGGAAAAGGCTGAGCGATACCTGCTGCGTGTTGAGCGTTTCGGGCATGACGGCCGCTCGGGCCGGGAAAATTCCGCGCCCTTTCACGTACACATAAACCAGCAGGCCGCCCAGGACGGCAGTCGCTGCCGCGGCTACATGCCACTGATGGTTGAACTGGTATTCGCGCACCGCTTTCTCCAGCGATACCAGCATGATGACGAAAAGGAACAGCACCACGATGCCGCCCGCATACAGAATGATCTGCACGCCGGCCACAAACGGCGCATACAGCATGAGGTACAGTCCGGCCACGGAGAGCAGCGTCATGATGAGCGCGACCGCCGAATGCACGGGATTGCGGCGCGTAATCACGGCCAGCCCGCTGAGCAGCGCGATGGCGGCGAGAAAATAAAAGAAAAACGGTGTGGCGACGGGAGTCATCTTGATTCAGTGCGAAAGTGCAAAATTGAGCCATTGAGCTATTGCGCCATTTGGCTATTGACTGCCCTATGAACCCAATGACCCAATAACTGAATAACCCAATCGCTCAATTCCTTTTATCTTTCGTATTTCGTGGGCTGGGGTCCGCGCTCCAGCGTCTGCCGGTCCCAGATCATTCCTTCCCGCGAATAGCTTGCCAATTCGAAATCCTGGGTCAATTCCAGGCAGTCGGTCGGGCAGGCATCTTCGCACAGGCCGCAGAACATGCAACGGCTCAGGTCATACGTAAACGTGGTCAGTTCTTTTCGCCGGGTGGCCGGGTTGCGTTCGCTGGTCACCACGATCAGGTGCTCAGGGCAGGCCAGCGCGCACAGGTCACAGGAGATACACAGCGTTTCGTTGGTATCGGGGTTTACTCCCAGCCGCGGCGCGCCGCGGTAACGCTCAGCCACACGGGGCCGCTGCAGCGGGTACTGCTCGGTGTAAATCTCCTTCGGGTTCTGGTTGCGAAACGTGACTGCCAGGCCTTTCAGCAGGTCCAGAAGCAGTACTTTGCGCGTGATCTCCTTAACTGTCATTGCCTCACCACACAAAATTGAATGCCGGGGCCGCCGCCATCACGATCAGCACCGCGACTCCCATCGGGATCATAACCTTCCACCCGAGCTTCATGAGCTGGTCAAAACGGTAGCGCGGGAAGGTGCCGCGATACCAGATATAGGCGTACTGAAACACGCTGACCTTGGCGACGAACCAGTAGATATCCTGGATGCGATCCTTTACTGCCGGAATAAGCAGCACGATGCCGATTCCGCCGAGCACAAGAGCAAAGGCTCCCAGGCCGGCTTTCTGGATGCGGAATGCCGGATGCTTCGGCATTCGCACCGTGCCGAAGAACGCGATCAGCGCCAGCAGGAAAAAAGTAGCCGCGGGGAAAAACGAGAAGAATGCGTCCCAGCCGTCGCCCGCCAGCCAGTGCGGGAAGGGCCGCATCCAGCCCCCCAGCCACAGCGTAACCGCAATGGCCGAAACTGCAAGCATGGCCGCATATTCGGCCAGGAAAAACAGGGACCAGCGAAAACCGGAATATTCGGTGTGAAAACCGGCCACCAGCTCCGATTCGGCCTCCGGCAAGTCGAACGGTGCTCGGTTGGTTTCGGCGACCATGGCGACCGCGAAGATGAAGAACGCCAGGAACCCGAACGGGAACATGCGGAACAGGAACCAGGTTTGCTGTTGATCCTGAGCCTGCACAATTTTGATCATGCTCAGCGTCCCCACCCCGTCGGGGGTCAGCGTGGTCATGAGGATGGCGGAAACCACGGCCAATCCCATGGCGATTTCGTAGCTGACCATCTGCGAACTCGATCGCAGCGCGCCCATGAGCGGGTAATGCGAGTTCGAGGCCCAGCCGGCCATGATGATGCCGAGCACCCCCAGCGACGACACTCCCAGCATGAAGAGCACGCCAATGTTCATGTCGGTGACGGCGTGTGTGGGGCCAAATGGAACGACGATAAACACCGTGAACGCCGTAATAACTACGATGACGGGCGCCAGCCAGAACACCACGCGGTCAGCCTCGGCCGGCATGATGTCTTCCTTGATCAGGAGCTTGAGAGCGTCGGCAATGGGCTGCAACAGCCCGTGCGGGCCCACCCTCATGGGGCCCAGCCGCACCTGCATATGCGCCAGGATTTTCCGCTCCAGCCAGTTCATGGCGATCACGGCGACGGAAATGCCGGTGAAGATGAGCAAAATGTAGATCGTGGCCCAGGCGAAGTTGCCGGCTTCGCCGGGAGTCAGCTTCGAGTTCAGGTAGCTAAGAAAACTCTGCATCGGTCAGGCTCTGAGAAAAAAGGCTCAACCACAAAGGGCACAAAGGAACACAAAGGAAATCATTCCCAATCTGTCCCAAGGACGAACCGCCGAATCCCATTCTTCAAGTGGGCTACGTGGAAATTGATCAGAAGGCCCAGCGACTTTCCGCTGAGCTTCAGATAAGAAATGATTTGCGCCTGATGAATCGGGGCCAATGCCTCAATTGCCTTCACTTCAACGATGACCAGCTCGGAGACCAGCAGGTCGAGCCGATATCCCAGTTCCAGTTTCACATCCTCATAGATTACTGGAAGTGGAACTTCTGTTCTGACAGACAGGCCGCGCTTCTCGATCTCGTGCTTCAGGCAGGCCTTGTAGGCACTCTCCAGTAAACCTGGGCCCAGCGCAGAATGGACCTTCATGGCCGCATCGACAATCACACGGCTGACACCATTTGCCGAGATTTCATGCCTTGCAACGAGCGCTGTCCCCACTTTTCTTACCTTTGTGGCCTTTGTGCCCTTTGTGGTTTACCGGTCCACTTCGCCCAAAACAATATCTATGGTTCCGATCACGGCTACCACGTCGGCGACCAGCGCGCCTCTTACCATTTTGTCGAGTGCCTGCAGGTTGACGAAAGAAGGAGGCCGCACTCGCACGCGCCAGGGCTGGGTGGATCCGTCGCTGACGATAAAGTACCCAAGCTCCCCCTTGGGCGCCTCGATGGAGTGGTACACCTCCCCGACCGGGGGCCTCATGATCTTGGGAACCTTGCCCATGATGGGCCCTTCCGGAATGGCGCCGACCGCCTGTTCGATGATGCGCAGCGATTGCCGCAATTCGGCGATGCGCACGATGTACCGGTCATACGTATCGCCGTTCCGGCCAACCGGCACTTCGAAATCGAACTGCGCATAGGCGGCATAAGGCTGCGCCTTGCGCAGGTCCCACTGCACCCCGGAAGCGCGCAGCACCGGGCCCGTAACTCCGAAATCAATAGCGTCAGCCGCGGAAAGGACTCCAACGCCGCGCGTCCGCTCCACCCAGATGCGGTTGGTGGTGAGCAGTTCTTCATATTCATCGATTTTGGGCCGCACAAATTTCAGGAACTTGATTACGTCCTGCTCGAACCCGTCATAGGTTTCGTATTGGCAGCCGCCGATGCGGAAGGCATGGGTGGTCAGCCTGGCTCCGCAATACTTTTCGAAAATCTTAAGTATCTCTTCGCGGTCGCGGAAGGTGTAGAACAGCGGGGTGATGGCGCCGATATCGAGGGCATGGGTGCCAAGCCACAGCATGTGCGAAGCCAGGCGGTTCAACTCGGCGAGGATGACGCGAATGTATTGGGCGCGCGGCGGAGCCTGCACATTCAGCAGCTTTTCGACGGCTTCGCAGTAGCCCAGGCCATTCGAAATCGCGGCCACATAATCCATGCGATCCACGTAGGGATTGAACATGGTGTAGGTGCGGTTCTCGGCAATTTTCTCCACACCGCGATGCAGGTAGCCGATGATGCACTCGGTGCCCAGCACTTTCTCGCCATCGAGCCTCAGGATGACGCGCAGCACGCCATGGGTCGAGGGATGTTGCGGGCCCATGTTGAGCACCAGTTCATTGGCGTCGAGGTAGGTTTTTTCGTCCTGCGGCGGCGCGGGTCCATGATGCAAATAGGTCTGGATCTGGCTTTCGGGGGTGTCCAGGTCCAGGTGAGCGGTCGAGCCCGGCGGCGCCTTGCTGAGATCGCTCATTGTCCCGACTCGATTCCCAGGTTGATCTTCACCCACTCCTGATCCTGCTGGATGATGCCGTAATCCTTGCGCAGCGGATGCCCCTGCCAGCCGTCGGGTAGCAGGATGCGGCGCAGGTCCGGATGCCCGTCAAAGCGGATGCCGAACATGTCGAACACTTCGCGCTCCAGCCAGTTGGCCGTGGCCCAAAGGCTCACCACGCTGGGCGCAGCTTCCGCCTCCGTGTAGCACGCCTTTACGCGGATTCGCTGGTTCTTGGCAAAACTGTAGAGGATCCATACCACTTCAAACGGGCTCTCGCGCTCGGGATAATGGACTGCCGTAACATCCACCAGATACTCAAACTCTTCTTCGTCATGGATCAGCGCCAGGGACTGATACGCAATGCTGGGATCGAGGACAAGATAGTTCTGGCCAAGGTAGCTGCCGGCTTCGCGAACCCCTGAACCGAAGCGGGCGCGCAACCGGGCAACAAGTTCATCTTCCCAGGGCTGGGAAGCGGGGCCGGCGGGCTTTGACGGCGCATGCGCAGCGGGCTTGGGCGTCTCCTTTTCCTCAGGCTTCAGCGGCGTGGCGCCCGGATGCGGCGCAGGCGAAGCTGTTGCCGGCGCCTGCCCGCCCTGGGGCATCGGCTGGGGGGAGGACGTCGCCCCCGTCCATTGCTCCAGGGTGGGGGCATCCTCGCCGGTGCGCTGCGCTTCGCCCGGCTTTTCAGGATGAGGATTGAGCCTGTCGTTTTTTTCGTCAGCCATGAATCAATGTTGTTCTGCGAGCCGCCGGTTCTACACCCACTCGAGCGCGCCTTTTGCCCATATCCAGATAAATCCGACGACCAGAATCGCCAGGAAAATCATCATCTCCACAAACCCGAACGTCTTCAGGGTGCGCGCCTGAACTGCCCACGGGAAAAGGAATATGGTTTCAACGTCGAACACCACGAAAAGAATAGCGACGATATAGAAGCGCACCGTATAGCGGCCGCGAGCAGAGCCTTCCGGATCCACGCCGCATTCGTAGGGCATCAACTTCGTGGCCAGCGGGTTGTCCGGGCGCACTGCCTTGGCGATGAGCAGGGTTACGACCGGAATGGCGATGGCCACCCCTATGAAAATGAAAGCTGGAACGTAATTCTCGGGAATGGCGGCACGTCGCCGCGCAAAACACGTACTCACATGGGAAACAGGCGGCGAGCGGCCATCATACTGCGCCGCCTCGCCGCTTCACAAGAGGATGTCCGGGGATTACCTGCGGCTGCTCAGTTCCAGATCGGCTTCTGATTCGGTGGGAACGCCGTCGCACATTGCGGGCCGGAAGCGCCAACCCATCACCGCGCCGATCAGGTTGCGCTCGTCTCCCGCCGAGAGATGCAGCACCACGATACCGCTGACTTCGCCTTCGCGTGTGACCACGAAATTGAGCCGCGCCTGGGTTTCGTTTTCCAGCCCCAGAGGCGCCCGTTCCGACAACGCCTGGGGAGGAGTGAACGCCGTGCATGAACGTCCGCCATTTTTCACGGGCGCAAAGCGCGCCATCTGCTTCCAACTCGTGCTGTCCAGGCGGAGTGGATCCGCGCCTGCCTGAATCTTCGGCGCGGGTGGAACAGCGAAGCAGGGCAGCGAGCCGGCTGCAATTGCGGTAACAACCAGTAATGAGGACAGGCGCCGAATCTGCATGATCACTCCCGTGGCCGGCTCCGGTAGAACTCAGCCACAGGTGGAAAGCGCATTCGGTGTGCCAGGAGTAACGCGCGTAAGTCTCTGATTACGGAGGGTTGCCGGGATGCTGCGTTGCATATTGTGTGCAAAGCTTTGCTCACCGTGGGCAGCGCGGTGGCAAGAGGCAGGTTGGCTTCCACTATGGCGGGCCGTAACGCTGCGTAACTGCTTAACCGGCGATGCTAGAGTTAGTCGATGCACCTAACTGCTACGTTCCGCCCGCGCCGGCTGGTTTTGTTTGCCGCGGCGGCGGTTCTGCCACTCATCGCCACCGGCTGTGCACGCAAGCCTCAGGTGCAGGCCTACCGGCTTGAGGGCAGGATCATTGGGATTGATAAGGCGCACCACATGGTCAATGTTGACAGCAAGGCGATTCCCGGCTACATGGACGCAATGCGAATGGATTATTCGATTCCTGACGATGCCGCGCTCGCCAGCCTCAAGGCGGGTGACCAGATTGAAGCCACATTGAAAGTCAGCGAAGACAGAACCTGGCTCGAATCCATTCGAATCGTCAGCGCACCAAAATAGCTAAGAACCTGAAACGTAATGCGTGGAGTGTGAAACTGAAAATCCGGCCGGCCGGGCTGTTCCTATTCAGCATTTGCGGCTTCCCGGGAAAAAATCGGGCGTTCCCTGCCTGGGAACGCCCGATGGCTGTGGCGAAGGGCACGGAGGAGGAGAATCAGCGCTTGCGCGCTTTCCACTTCAGGGCAAGACCGCTGGCGAAGGTTGTGATGCCGCCCAGCGCCAGCATGGGAAGCTCGGAACCGGTTTGCGGCAGCGCACCGCCGTTGTTTCCGCCGGAGTTGTTGCCTGCTGCAGTTCCGCGACGATGGTGCCGGGCAGTGGTGCCAGACTGGCCAGAGGAAGCTGCCGCCGCACCCGGCTCAGTGCTTGAAGTGGTAGTCCCGGCTGCGGCGCCGGTGGACCCCTGCGTTCCAGTCGTGGTCTGGTCAGGAGAGGTCGTACCGGTGGCGGAGCCGGCTGTTCCCGAGGTGCCGCCGGTCTGCGCCTGCGTAGTTGCGGGCTGGCCGGATGGCGCGGTCGCGGTTCCGGTTCCGCTGGCCGAGCCTGTTCCAGTTGTTCCTGTTTGCGCCAGCATCATGCCGCCTGAAAGCAGCAGCGTTCCCGCCAGCATCAGCAATTTCGTCATAAAGGTCTCCTCAGGCGCCCGCCATGTCCGCCTGGGACAGGCGACGCGTTGGAATTCAGATTGGGATTTGAAAGTCAGTTAGACAGATGGAAGGCGCGCCGAATTAGATGGCCTAATTCCGGCGATGAGCAATGGATTCCAGCTCTCACCACCGGGTACTCAGTTAGCCACTAGATATCCCCAATCCAACTCAGCAATAACGGGGTTAGCGCGGTTCAACCACGCTGGATCCCGCAGCGAACCAGGAACCCTGACTCCGTTCGGGATGGCACAAGCGGAGGAGATGCGAAAGGGATGCGGCGAACCAATCCCTGCTCTCGAGGTCGGCATGAGCTCCGAAGACATCCGGATTCACTTCAACGATGACATTCGCAACGATGCAAAGATCAAAGTAATCGGTTTGGGCGGCGGCGGCGGGAACGCGGTAAACCGCATGATTGATGCCGGCCTGGAAGGCGTGGAGTTTATCGCCGCCAACACGGATCTGCAGGCGCTGCGGATGGCGCGCGCTCCCATCAAGATTCAACTTGGCGTAAAGCTCACCAACGGCCTGGGGGCGGGAGCCAACCCTGAGGTGGGGCGGCGCGCGGCGCTGGAAGACGCGGAGAAGATCATCGAGGTGCTGGAAGGCGCCGATATGGTGTTCGTGACGGCGGGGCTGGGCGGGGGCACGGGCACCGGCGCCGCACCCATCATCGCATCGCTCGCCAGCGAAATGGGCGCCCTGACGGTTGCAGTGGTCACCAGGCCATTCGGCTTCGAAGGCCGGCGCCGGGCGCAGCAGGCGCAGCGCGGGCTCGACGATCTGCTGGATTCCGTGGATACGATGATCGCGATCCCGAACGAGAAGCTGCTGGCCGTGGCGCAGGATGCCGGCTTCTTTGAATCATTCCGCGTGGCCGATGACATTCTGCGCCAGGCGGTGCAGGGAATTTCCGACATCATCACCATTCCGGGAATCATCAACCGCGATTTTGCCGACGTCCGCGCCATCATGGCGGGAATGGGATATGCCGTGATGGGCACCGCCACGGCGACCGGCGCGGGCCGCGCAACCCAGGCCGCGCAACGAGCCATTGCGTCGCCCCTGCTGGAAGAAGGCGCAATTGATGGCGCGCGCGGCATCCTGATCAACATCACTGGCTCAGCCTCGCTGAAGCTGGCCGAAGTAAATGAGGCTTCGCTCATCATCCAGAGCGCCGCGCATGAGGATGCCAACATCATTTTTGGCGCCGTGCTGGATGACAAGATGAAGGACGACGTGAAGATCACGGTGATCGCCACGGGGTTCCAATCCGGGGCGCCGGCTCGCCGCGAGCGGATGGGCTCAGCAGCGCAACTCAGCCATGCTGCAGCGCCCGCGGGCGCGGAGCGAGACCTTGAGCCGGTCCCTATTCTCGCGGGCGAGCAAGACTCAACCGAAGACGAAGAGCAATTCATATCGGCAACGCCTCGCACCAGCATGGCGGCGGGATTCTCCACACCCGGCCCGGCGCAACCGCCCGCCATGGCGGCGCCCGGTGCGCTGGAAAGCTGGAGCAGCGCTGCCGCCGACCAGGCGTACAGCCCTGATGAGCTCGATGTTCCCGCATTCCTGCGCAAGCGAGCCGAGATCCAGTAAGAAGAGGAGAGGTTCCCGGCGGGGTTGTTACTTTCGATAACCAAAGTCTCCATTCCGGCTGATTTTGCTGGCATTTTCGGCGATGCTGGGACATACAGAGTGGAAGGGAAAATACGGTGTTTCCCTGCTTGCGAATTCAGGTGCAGCTTGGCTAACCTGAGTGGCAGGTTTCCCTTCGAACCGAGGGCAGAGTCTGATGCGGGCGCAGATGCGCAATTCACTTCCGGTCTTTCTGCTGCTGGCGTTTTTGCCGGCAGCTTTTGCTGCATCCAGCGGCACGCGGCCAGTCTCCAGGACCAAATCGCGGAGCGTCACTGAGAGCTCGGCTACCGCCCGCAAGCTCACACGCGCTCGCCACAGCCGGGCACACCGGCACGTGGCCTATGAACGCTTCTATACCAGCTCCTATGCCACCGATCAGGTCGCCGGTGACATTGCCGGCGGCGAGGATCCGGTGGTGCGGCAGGCGGCCATTGATGCGTTGGCTGCGATGAACGGCACGATTGTGGCGATTGATCCCGAGTCCGGCCGGATACTGGCGATGGTGAACCAGAAACTGGCGCTCTCGGAAGGCGCCGAGCCCTGCTCTACCATCAAGTTGTCGGTTGCGCTGGCGGCGCTGAGCGAAGGCATCATCAATAAGGACACACCGGTACGCCTGCCGGGGGGTGGGCGCATGAACCTCACCCGGGCGCTGGCCGTTTCCAACAACCTTTATTTTGAGGCGCTGGGCCGCAAGCTCGGGTTCGAGAAGATGTCGTACTACGCCCATCAGCTCGGCCTCGGCGAACTGGCAGGCTGGAATATTCCGCAGGAACATCTTGGGCAGTACCCCGCCGAAGAGCTGCCCCAAAAGCTGGGCGGCGTGGGCCGCATGTGCTCATTTGGCGAGAGCATTTCGATGACGCCCCTGCATCTGGGCGCTTTAGTTGCGGCTATCTCCAATGGCGGCACCCTGTATTACCTGCAGCACCCCGGCACGCCCGAAGAAGTTGTGGCTTTCAAGCCGGTGATCAAGCGCCAGCTCGATATTGCCCCCCTGATCCCGGAAATGAGCGAGGGCATGGCCGCCGCCGTGGACTACGGCACCGCTCGCACCCTGCATTACAACTTCAATGAAGTGCAGGTTTTAGGCAAAACCGGCACCTGCTCGAATGCAGGCACCCGCTTTGGCTGGTTTGCCTCGTACGCGAATACCGGTTTTGGGCGCATCGTAACGGTGGTGTTCCTGCGTGGAGATCGCGGCGTCTATGGTCCGAAGGCGGCAGAGCTGGCCGGGCGGATGTATCGCAACCTATACGACCATAGCTTTTTTGCCGGTTCGATCGTACCCTCAGCGGCAGCCGCCGCTTCCCGCGGCGCCAACCAGTAAGTTAATATTTCGTTCTGCTTCTCGCTGGTGGGGTATGCGGCAATGCGCTCCGGGCCGTCGCCCCTCGCCATTCCTTATGTCATTCTGAAACCCGCTGGGCGGGTTGAAGAATCTGGCAGCATGCCTGACGTGGCGGTAAACGGTTGATCGTGCTCCCGCGCCCTGGCCTCTCACCTTCACGCTGCAGGTCTTCCCGCGCGGGCTTGCCCCGGCCACCCAGCCTCGTGATAACTTTGCGGAACTTCTGCCGTCTTAAGGTTTGCTATGTCCACCAGTGCCGTACAACATGACGCTGAACTTTCGCCCAACCCGGATGCCTCCCGGGAATGGAGCCGGCTGCAGCGCATCGCATTCCGCTTCTGCTTTATTTACTTCACGCTGTATTGCCTCACCAATCAGATCATTCTTGGGCTGTTCTCTTTTATCGTGATCGAAATACCCGACCCGGCGACCCACTGGCCCATCAAGCAGCTTGTGACCTGGGTGGCGGCGCATGTTTTCCGGGTTACGCGGCCCCTTGTGTACTTCAGCGGCAGCGGGGATAAGACATTCGATTGGGTGCTGGCATTTTGCCTGCTCCTGGTCAGCGCCATAGGTCTGGCGATCTGGTCAGCGCGAGACAACAGAAAGAACTACGCTTCGCTCCACAAATGGTTCCGACTGTTCATCCGCTTCGCGCTTGCCGGGCAGATGTTTGGATATGGGCTGGCCAAGGTGGTTCCGCTGCAGATGCCCTTCCCCACTCTCCTGCGCCTCATTGAGCCCTATGGAAACTTTTCGCCGATGGGGGTGCTGTGGTATTCGGTCGGAGCGTCGCCGGCGTATGAAATCTTTGCCGGATGCGCCGAAACGCTGGGCGGCATTCTGCTCATTTTCCCGCGGACCACCACGCTGGGAGCTCTGGTCTGCCTCGTCGACTTGCTGCAGGTTTTCGCTCTCAACATGACGTATGACGTGCCCGTCAAGCTGTTCGCGTTCCATTTGATCCTTATGGCGCTGCTGGTGCTGGCGCCCGACGCGCGCCGCCTGGCAAATTTCTTGCTTCTGGACCGCGCCGTACCCCGGGCGGCGGAGCCGGCATTGTTCGCGTCGCCCCGCCGGAACCGTATCGCGGTGATAGCACAGGTCGCATTTGGGATCGTGCTGCTCGGCATGAACATCTTTGGAAGCTGGAAAGGCTGGTATCAATACGGTGGCGGAGCCCCCAAATCGCCGCTCTACGGCATATGGAATGTGGCCCAGTTCAGCATGAACGGAGAGGTGCGCGCGCCGCTGCTCACCGATAATGACCGTTGGCGCCGCATCGTGTTCGAGTTCCCCACCATGGTTGCTTGTGAGCACATGGATGGCACCGTCGAGCGGCTGGGGGCGAAGGTCAATGTTGACCAGAAGGCGCTCTCGCTGACCAGGTTCGATGACAAGAACTGGAAGGCCGAGTTTACGTTCCAGCGGCCAGCGCCCAACCGGCTGATTCTGGATGGCGAAATGGATCACAAGAAAATGCACCTGGAAACAGAGTTGGTTGACCGCCAGAAGTTCCTGCTGGTGAATCGCGGTTTCCATTGGGTGCAGGAGACGCCGTTCAACCGCTGACGGCAAGAGTTCAGATCCAAAGTTCACAGCGGAGGCGCGGAGACGCCTGGGCAGGGTCACACAACGCAGCGGTCACTGCTCCCTTTGTTGCAGGGGTTGTTGGGCCGTCGCTGGCGAATAGAATCGCGCAACGGCCCATCAGAGTACCCAATTCCTTTACTGGCAACCCGGCTTGAGGCCTTCCGGCGAAAGGGCTCGCAGCGTGGTTTCATCCGGGAAGCTGTACGCCCTTAGAGGCGCGGGTGAGTGGTGGTCAAATGCGAACCAGGGGAAGAGCGCCACATTCTGCGGATGGTATGTCCGGTTGTTGTGGGCGAT
>JAFAIN010000019.1 GCA_019236695.1 Acidobacteriota bacterium
CGGCGGCAACGCGCGCCGCATCAGGCCAGGGGAGGCTCAAGGGGCTGCTCAGTTCTTAGAGGCTGCACGGCCGGTGCGAGGTTGCCGACCGCAAAGAGACTGCGTGCCGGGCGATATAATTGAGGCACTTTGACGCTGCGCAGCCGGGCTGTTTTTGTTGTGGTTGTGGCCACTTTCGCGCTCTCATCGGGCGCCCAGCAGGCAAAGCCGACCCCGGCGAGCGCCCCCACTGCGGTGGCCGGCTCGAGCACGGTGCTGATCCTGCCATTTGAAAATGCTTCGGCGGTGCCGGGAATCGAGTGGATCGGCGAAGCATTTCCTGAAGTGATGGGGGCACGGCTGGCGGATGCCGGCATGTACGTTATCAGCCGCGAGGACCGCCTGAGGGCGTATGACCGGCTGAGCATCCCGGTTGGGCTGCGGCCTTCGCGGGCCACGCTGTATCGCATTGCGCAGGAGATGGACGCTGATTTTGCCGTGCTCGGGCGCTACTCGTTTGACGGGCAAACCTTCGCCGCTTCGTCGCAAGTGCTCGACATCAGGCAGGTGCACCTGGGAAGCGAGTACTCGGAACGCGGACCGCTGCCTTCCCTGATGGAGATCAGCAACAGCCTGGCATGGGACGTTCTGCGCGGCCTGCGTCCGGATGCGCCGGAGCGCAAGTTGTTCCTGGCTTCGGCGCCGGCGGTACGGCTGGATGCGCTGGAAAACTACATTCGCGGCATCACGGCGAGCGGTCGCGCGGAGCAGATCAGGCGGTTGCGAGAGGCGGTTCGCCTGGCGCCGGATTACCAGCGCGCGATCTACCAGCTCGGCAAGGCATACTTCGATAGCAAAGATTACGCGGAGGCAATCGCGTGGCTGACAAAGCTGAACCGTGAAAGCGCGGATTTCCGCGAAGGGACATTCTTTGCCGCGCTGGCGGCATATTACGCGGGCGATTACACGCATGCCGCGGAATGGTTCGGGCAGCTTGCGGCGCGAATTCCGCTGACCGAGGTCTATAACGACCGGGCGGTTGCCGAGGCCCGGCTGGGAAAGGCTTCCGCGCTGGAGGATTTCGAGCGCGCGGCGGAGAGCGATCCCACCGATGAGGATTACCGCTACAACTATGGGCTGGCGCTGTACCGGGCCGGCGATGCGGCGGGAGCGTCGCGCCAGCTTCGCGAGGCGGCACGCATGCAGCCTGCCGATGGCGAAGCCAAGGCGCTGCTCGAGCTGATTTCCAATTCAACGCCCTATGCGGCCGCCGGCAGCAAGGCGGGCAGCGAGAGGATCAAGCGGAACTATGATGAGGCCGGCTTTCGGCAGGCTGAGATCGAGCTGGAGCGGGTGACCGAGGCTCGGCTGCAGAGCGCCGATGCGGCTACGCACGCGCATTATCACCTGGAACGCGGGCGCGAGTTGATGAATGAGGGCCTGCCCGAGGAGGCGGAACGGCATTTGCGCGAGGCCTGCCGGCTCGAGCCGCAGGATGGCGCGGCGCACTCGGCGCTGGCCACAGTTCTGGAGCGGGAGGGCGATTTCACAGCCGCCCGCACCGAAGCGAACGCAGCCAACGCCGCCGGCGCTTCCGCTGAAGCGTTTGTGGTGCTCTCGCGGCTCGACATGCGATCGGGAGACCTGAACTCCGCCAGAGAGAATGTGAACCGGGCACTGGCGCTGGAACCGGGAAATGCCGCGGCCGGAATGCTGCAGCGCGAAATCGAGGCCCGCCGCAGCGGCCGCAAACCGGAGCAGGAGTAGGAGCATTGCCGAATTGCGGAATTGCCGAATTGCCGAATTGGGCGAGACTCCTCGGGGCTTTCCGGCCCCGAGCGGCCGGAACCACACCGGCGCGAAGATTCCCAAGCACGCCAATTCTCTGGCTGGCTATATTTCTTTTCTGCTCGGTACATTCATCTGCGCAGATCGTGGCTCTTACGCTTGACGACACCATCCAACCGGTGACGAAGGAACTTGTGGAGAGAGCGATTGACGCGGCAGGTCAGCAGCACGCGCAGGCCGTGCTTATCGAGTTGAGCACCCCCGGCGGGCTGGTGGATTCCACCCGCGAGATGGTGCAGAAGATTCTGCAGTCAAAGGTGCCGGTCATCGTATTCGTTTCGCCCAGCGGCGCGCGGGCGGCCTCAGCGGGATTTTATCTTCTGGAGGCGGCGGATGTGGCGGCGATGGCGCCGGGCACCAACACGGGCGCGGCGCACCCGGTTGTTCTCGGCGGCGACGACAAGCTTGACCCGGTTATGAAATCGAAGATGGAGAACGATTCGGCTGCGTTCATCCGCGCCATCGTCTCCAAGCGCGGGCGCAGCGTGAGCGCGGCCGAGAGCGCGGTGCGCGATTCGAAGTCATTCACTGACGAGGAGGCGCTGCAGCAAAAGCTCATCGACATTGTGGCGCGCGACCGCGGCGAACTGCTGCGGCAACTCGACGGGCGGACCATCACCCGGTTTGACGGCAGCAAGGCGGCGCTGCACACCGCCGGCCAGGCGATTGAGGAGCAGCAGATGTCGCTGAAGCAGCGCATCCTCGACATGCTGATGGACCCGAACATCGCGTTCGTCCTATTTGCGGTGGGGGCGCTGGCGCTGTATGCGGAATTCAATCACCCGGGTGCGGTGCTGCCCGGAGTGGTGGGTGTAATCCTGGTCGTTATGGCCCTGTTCGCCTTCAACATGCTGCCCACGCGCTACGAATCCATGGCGCTGATCGTGCTTGCGTTCGTGCTGTTTGCGCTGGAAGCGAAGTTTGCCAGCCATGGAGTGCTGACCGCCGGCGGCATTGCGGCGCTGACGATTGGAGGGCTGCTGCTGGTGGATGCTCCCATTCCGCAGATGCGCGTGCGATGGGCAACGGCCCTTGGCGTAAGCGTTCCGTTCGGGCTGGTGACGGGTTTTCTGATGACGGTGGCGCTGCGTGCGCGGCGGCAGAAATCCCTGGTTGGGCCGCAGAGCCTGATCGGCTCAACCGGCGTGGCGCGTACCCCGCTCGCTCCGGAAGGCAAGGTGCTGGTAGCCGGCGAGTTGTGGAACGCGGTGGCCGGAACCCAGGTGACAGTGGGCCAGGCAGTGAGGGTGCGCGGCGTGCACGGACTGGTGCTTGAGGTGGAACCGGTGGCGGGGGAGATTGAGTCATTGAGTCAGGGCCATTGAGTTATTGGGTTATTGAGTCATTTGGAAATGAGCAGCTCCGTTTCGTAGTTGCGTGTTCCCTCACGGCACAATGCAGATCCCTCGCTGCGCTCTGCAGAAACTAAACTCGAACTTTCGCTAGAGGGCTTGGAACTGGACGACGAATCGAACATTCAGGGGTGTAGGGGCGGGCGCGGCGGTTGGATCTGCGTGCGATGTCGCGGTGTAAGCACTGTGGGGGTCCTTCGCCCGCCCTGGCGGGCTCAGGATGACAGTGATTTTTTTGCTGAGTGATTGGAACCAGCATGGGCCAAGCAGTTTCTGCTCGTACACCGGCGGCTTCTCTGCCGTGGGTGCTCGGGATGACACCCACAAAACAGGACAGGGACCAGCGATGGGCGGCGGGAATACCGCAATCGCGGCACCGTTCTAGCCGTTATCGTCTATTTAAGGCATTAACTGCATAGCCCCATCTGGCCGTTCAGCGCTAGAATTCCAACAACAACTCTGGTTTCGAGGTACGTGCCATGCCTGCACCGGCGATTGCCGCCATCATCATCGTCCTCTATCTTCTGCTGTGCATCCGCGTCCTGCGGGAGTATGAGCGCGGCGTAATTTTCCGCTTTGGACGCGCGCTGCAGCATGCGAAGGGGCCGGGGATCATCTTTCTGTTCCGGCCGATGGACAACATTGTCAAGGTGTCGCTCCAGGAAGAGACGTATGAGGTGCCGTCGCAGGACATCATCACGCGCGACAATGTGACGCTGAAGGTGAATGCGGTCATCATCCTGAAAGTGGTGGACCCGCTGCGCGCCATCATCATTCCGCGGAATTACCAGTACCAGACCATGCTGTTCGCGCAGACCACGCTGCGCTCGGTGCTGGGCGAAGTGGATTTTGATGAGCTGCTGGCGCACCGCGACAAAATTAACCTGCGGCTGCAGGAAATTCTGGACCAGCACACTGATCCCTGGGGCGTGAAGGTGAAGAGCGTGGAGGTGCGGCAGTTGGATTTGCCCGAGGAAATGCTGCGCGCCATGGCCAAGCAGGGCGAAGCGGAGCGCGAGAAGCGCGCCAAGATCATCCATGCCGAGGGCGAATTCTCCGCGGCGCAGCGGCTCACGGAAGCGGCCGCGCTGCTGGCCACTCAGCCCACCAGCATCCAGCTCCGTTATCTGCAAACACTGACGGAAATCGGCGTGGAAAAGAATACGACCATCGTGTTTCCGGTGCCGGTCGATATCCTCAGCGGCCTGCAGAAGCTGTTCAACAGCGAAGCAGAGCGGAGCGGAAAATAAACGCGGCTGAGAAGACAGGCGGCGGAGCGGAAACACACCACTACCGAGCGGAAGCAGCAGAAGGAGAGCAGAGCAGATGGCGGTCGGGACCAGAATGGCGGAACAGCAGCCGGGCGATACCGAGATCACGCTGGGGACCGGAAAACTGCTGGCATTTTTTTTTGCTGCGGCGGTAGTCTGCGCGCTGTTCTTCGGCCTGGGCTTCAACCTGGGGAGGGCATCGGCGCCTCAGCCGGATCCGAACGTGGTGAACGCGGCCCCCACAACGGCCGCAAACGGCTCGGCAAAGCCCTCGGCAACGCATGCCGCGGCAGCCGCTCAGTGCCCCGCGGGCCAGATCTGCAGCGATTCAGCGGCGAGCGACACTACGCCGGCGAGCGTTCCGCCGGAAGCAACGGATGCGGCGACGACGGCCACAGCGGATGCCCCGCCCGCTCCGGAAGGCTCCCGGCAGGCCGCCACGACAACCCCTGCTCCGCCTGCAGCTTCCTCCTCAGGACCTGGGACGCAGGCTGGAAGCTACTCCGTGCAGGTGGCAGCGGTTTCGCGAAGAGAAGACGCCGATGCGCTCAGCACAGCATTGCGCCGGAAGAATTACGCGGCCTTTGTGGTGAATGACCCGGGCGACAGGCTGTTCCACGTGCAAGTGGGGCCGTTCGGCGACCGCAAGGAAGCGATGGACACGCGTGACCGGCTGGCGGCCGACGGGTTTAATCCGATCATCAAGTAGAGTGCGGAATTGCGGAAGTGCGGAATTGATCAGAGGGTTCGCGCGGAACCCTTGGCTCTACCAACCTGGAGAGCTGCGGGGCCGCCTGTCCGGCCGAGGCGGCCGGGACCCACGTCATTTCGGAGCCTGTCCGACCGAGGGCGGCCGGACCCAGGCTCAACGGGAGACGGCGGCGAACAGGTCGGAGTGCAGCAGCGACTCGAATTTCGCGTCGTCGGTGCTGAAGTGGAACAGGAGTTTGGCGCTATCGGAATCGATGGATACGCTATCGAGAGCCACCTTTTCCACGCCGCTGGCAGACATCTTGCGATACATCACGCCCGCTTTGATGAGCGCCGAGAGGCTGGCTGCGGAAAAATTGTCGCTGGTGAAAACGTCGAGATCGAATTTCACACCGTTGGAAAATTCCATGGTGTAGCGGGAGCCCAGCAGCCGCTTCTTTACGGTTTCGTAATCGGCGAGCTGCGCCGCGTCGCCCAAAGCCGACTTCATCATGACCTGGGTTCCCTGCTGGTCCAGAACGCTCCACACCGGCTCTCTCTCAATGCCCTGCAGCATGCCGCCAATCTGTGAGTTCGAGTTCAGGCTGGTCAGGTCGCCATCGCGGGTATCGAGGGCGACGCGCAGCGCGGCGGGGTCGCCGAACACCAGGGTGGTGTTATCGAGCAGCGCCATCTGCATGCCGCCCGCGGGATAAGTAGTCGTGGTGCGATACAACGTTCCCTTTACCTTCCTGGTTTTCAGCTTTTTCGTGATCTGTTCGTCGGGGAAATCGCCCTGGGCGATACCCACAGCCATCAGTCCATGGTCTTTCGAGCGGAAACTGACGAACACAAGCTGATCGATTTCCTTCTCGGGATCGATGCCAAACGCCTTGATGGCTGATTCGAACTGCTTCAAGTTTTCCGGGAGCACCCGGGCCTTCAGGGCCATGGCGGTGGGGGAGTTCTGCATACTGCGGTAGTCCACCGAAATGATCTGCTGCACGTCCGAAGGAATGATGGTGCGGGCTGAGAAGCTCAGGGGCGCCGCCCATGCGCCGGGGGCCAGCCATACAAATAATAAGGAGAGCGAAAAAGCCAGTCTTTTCATCAAGTAACAAAATCCTGCCAATTGGATGAACCCGCAATGAGCAGCGTTGTTTCTTTTATGTTACGCCCGCTGCGAAGGCCGGGCCATAGGCGAAAGGGCTTATAAGAGAGACTGCGGCCCTACGGGTTCCGTTCCTTCAATTCCGCGGCACGTGCGCGATAAACAGCGCGGAAGGTTTCGTCGCGGAAGGATTCGGTGTTGATTTCCACGTTGGCGAGCGCGCCGTGCACGGCCGCGCGCGCCAGGGCTTCGCCGGTCTTCAGATCGGAGGCCATGTTGGAGTTGGAAATGGAGTGCAACGAGCCCAGGATGCCGCGCACTTCGTCGGCCTGCTCGGCGACTCGAAGCGGAACTTCAATGGCGCGCCGCGTAGCCTCATGAATCGCCTCGAGGCTTGCCTTGCCTTCGCGCTGCGCGCGGGTGGCCTGAAGGATAGCGGTAAATGCCTGGGCGTCCGCATCGATGGCATTCTTGAGATCGCGGCGGAGCCCTTCGAGCCTGCCGATCGCATCACTCAACTCGCGCTCGTACTGAAGGTAGGCTTTTTTTCCGCGCGACATGGCCGCCACCATGCTGCCGAGCGCTGCCGCCATAGCGGCAGCAGCAGCGGAGGCGCTGCCGCCGCCCGGAGTTGGCGAGGGCGCGGCCAGTTGTTCGATAAAGGGCTCGATTCCCGCGCGCAAGCCGGCCGAGGGGCCGCCCGGGGCCATCTTCCCGCCCATCACCGCGGCCATGCGGTTCTCCAGGATCATGGTGGGCTCGAAGTTTTCGATTTGCAGGAACCATTCAGCCGCGTCTTCCAGCGCCCGCTTCGGCACCAGACCCACGATTTCACTGGCGATGGGGCAGGTTCCGTAACGCGCGGCCTCGCGCTTGACGAATTCGAAAACTCGCGCGATGGGCGTCTGCTCGAAATCTGTGAGGTTCATGGAAACCTGCGCCAGGTTGCGGACGCTTACTCCCATGCCCTTGACGAAGCGGAGGCCGCCGGTGGAAAAACGGACCGCCTTGGCGATCTTCTTCGCAATATCAACGTCGGAAGTGTTGAGATAGACGTTGTAAGCAACGAGGAACTTGCGGGCGCCGACAATCACTGCGCCCGCCGTGGGATGCAGGCCGGCGCCGCCAATATCGGGGCGGCGTGCTTCATTCGTCAGAACTTCCTGGCTGATGCCCTCGAACTGGCCGCGGCGAATGTCTTCCAGGTTCTGGCGTTCGGGGCGGGCCGCGGCCGCCTCATAGAAGTAAACCGGGACGCCGCAGCGCTTCCAGATTTCTTCGCCGGCCTGGCGCGCCATGGCGGCACAATCGGCGAGAGTTACGCCCTCCACCGGGATAAACGGAACCACATCGGCAGCCCCCAGGCGTGGGTGCGCACCGCGGTGCTGGGTGAGATCGATCAGCTCGGCGGCCCGGCAGACGCCGCGGATGGCGGCTTCGAGTACGGGTTCGCGGTCGCCGGCAATCGTGAGAACGCAGCGATTGTGGTCGGAATCCATCTCCCGATCCAGCAGATAGACGCCATCCATCTGCATGGCGGCAATGATGGCATCGACTTTCGCCGGGTCACGCCCTTCGGAAAAGTTGGGAACGCATTCGATGAGCGCCATAACATAGAGAATAAACGAGTGCGGAATTGTGAAAGTTCGAAAGTGCGAAAGTGCACCAATCTGGCGCGCCTACTTGCACCACCGGAACCAGCCGCAACTTGAAAACCGATTGAAGCCGGCATTCGAAGTGCGGAATTGTGAAAGTGCGAAAGTGCGGAATTGCACGAATCGGCCGCGGCTATTTGCGCCACCAAAACCAGCCGCAACTTGAGAACCGATTGAAGGCGCCCATGAACTGAATGGAATTTTATTCCGGGATTGGGCGAGGCGAGGCCGGCATTGGAGAGTACGGAATTGTGAAAGTGCGAAAGTGCGGAATTGCGCGAATCTGCCGCGCCTATTTGCACCGCCGGAACCAGCCGCAACTTGAGAACCGATTGAAGCCGATCATAAACTGAATGGAATTTATTCCCGGATTGGGCGAGGCGAGGCCGGCATTGGAGACGTGTTCGTAGCGAACCTCCACGGTCAGCGGATGCGCGTGGATACCGAAGCCGGCATGGGTACGGAAGTTCACATTGTTGGTCCCTGCGGGAACGTTCTGGCTGCTGAAGAGCGTGCCGCCGCCGAGTTCGAGATAGGGAGTGATGCGCCTTGCCGAAGTGAAGTTCCACTTGAGGTTGATGGGATTGAATCCGCCGCCGTACACCGTGGAGCTCTGGTGGACTACATACAGGGGAACCACATCGATGGCGTACTCGAAGTTGCCGCGCAGAGCTCCGGCGCCGTGATTGCGCGTGAGCACCTTGCCGAGCCGCAAACCGGCGTCAAAGAGGCCAACACCTGATGTACCTCCCGGGACGGAATGCCCGCCGGCAAACCATATGCCGAGGTCCCAGGAATGGTCAGCATCCTGGGCGGCGGCAAAGCAGGGTGCGAAAACCATGAGCAGGAGCAGTTTGCGCATGGCCGGATGCTAACAGTTGAGAGTCCGGTTGTCAGTTGCGGGTTTTTGTTTGTCTTTTGGAGTTTTCCTCTTACAATTCGCGCCGATGCCCCGGCGTGTGCTCCTGGCTCTGCTCGCATTTTCCACCGTGTGCTGCGCGCAAGACAACCGCGCCGCGGATGTGCTGTTCCGGCATGCGCGGCTGCTTGACGGAACGGGGAATCCCTGGCGCTACGCCGATGTAGCGGTTAGCGGCGATCGCATTGTGTTTATCGGCGACGCGGCCGCCACGCCATTGCGCGCACGCGAAACGCTTGATCTGCACGGAAGACTGGTTCTCGCGCCCGGGTTCATTGACCTGCACACGCACACCGCAGCCGGGCTCTCGTCACCCGAGATGAAGGAGAACCTGAACTACCTGTTGCAGGGAGTGACGACGGTCGCGACCGGCAATGACGGCTCATCGCCGCCGATCGCCACGACGCTCGAAGGCTGGCAAACGAACGGCATTGGCACGAACGCGCTGCTGCTGGTGGGCTTTGGGACGGTGCGGCAGCGGGTTCTGGGCATGACTAACCGCGATCCGAGCCCCGAGGAATTGCGCAAAGAGGAGGACCTGGTCCGGCAGGGAATGCGCGAGGGCGCATTCGGCATGTCAACCGGCCTGTTCTACGTTCCGCAGAGCTTTTCAAAGACGGCGGAAGTGATTGCGCTGGCGAAGGCGGCTGCGGAACTGGGCGGCATCTATGACACGCACCTGCGCGATGAAGGCAGCTACACTCCCGCGGGGCTGAAGGGCGCGGTCGCCGAAGCCATCGAGATTGGCCGGCAAGCAGGCCTGACGATCATGATTTCGCACATCAAGGCGCTGGGAAAGGATGTGTGGGGCCAGGCGCCGCAAATAGCGGCGATGATCGAAGCCGCGCGCCATGAAGGAATCAACGTGGTTGCCAACCAGTATCCGTACGAGGCCTCGGGAACGGCTTTCGAGGCAGCGGTGCTGCCCAACTGGGCAGCCGAAGGCGGGCGCGCGGCGATGCTCGAACGCTTAAAGGACCCGGTTCAGCGGGCACGGCTGCTGCCGGAGATTGCTGCCCTGATCGAAAAGCGGGGAGGCGCGGCCAGCCTGGTGCTCATCGGCTACAAGGCTGACCTTTCATTGCGCGGGAAATCGCTGGAAGAGATTTCGGGCATGTGGAAGGTCAAGCCGGCAGAGGCCGTGCTGCGGATCCTGGAAGGAGGCTCGACCAGCGTGGTCTCGCACAACATGAGCGAAGCGGATATTCGTACTTTCATGCGGCAGGATTGGACGGCGACAGCTTCGGATGGCTCCAGCGCGGTACCGGGCGACCTGGTGCACCCGCGCAGCTTTGGAACGTTTGCGATAAAAATTGAGCGCTACGTCAACGGCGAACACGAAATCACGCTGCCGTTTGCAGTTCGCTCCGCAACCAGCCTGCCGGCGCAGATTGCCGGACTGAAGGACCGCGGATTGGTTCGCGAGGGTTACTACGCCGATCTGATCGTGTTTGATTCGGCAAAGGTTTCGAGCCCCGCGACATACACGAACCCTTCGCAATATGCGCAGGGATTCGTGGATGTGATGGTGAATGGAAGATTCGCGGTTCGCGATGGCAAGCCCACGCATGCACTCGCGGGGATGGCGTTGCGCGGGCCGGCGGCCGCTCCGCAATAGCAAAGGCAAAAGGAAAAAGGGCAAAAAGAGGAAGCGAGGTTCGGGTGAATTATCAGGAGGCGCGAAGAATGAAAGCTCGGAGCATATTGCTGGTTTTGGCGGCCTGCGCGATGGCTGGGGCGCAGGCACAGCCGGGGCAGCCGGCTCACAAGACGCTGTTCGTGCGTTGCGGGAGGTTGCTCTTCGACACCGACAAACCGCCCATGTCGCCGGCAGCGGTCATCATCACCGACGGGAAAATCACGTCGCTCGGCCCAAACCTTTCGCCGCCGGCAGGCGCGGAGCAAGTGGACTTTTCGCGCTATACAGTGCTTCCCGGGCTGCTCGATGCTCACATTCATTTGTGGACGGGGCCTAGGGCGGAGCACCCTTCGCCGCAGGTGGCGGCGCTGCGGGCCCAGCGGGCGATGAAGTATGCCCTCGACTCAGGCGTGGCGGCGGTGCGCGTTCTGGGCTCGTATGACTTTCTGGACGTCGCCCTGAGGCAGGCGATCGAAGAAGGAACCATTGCCGGGCCGCACATCATTCCGGCCGGCCATGCGATTTCAATCCCGGCCGGGCACGGCGACCAGTTCACTTTTCCGGAGACCCTGCCGCTGGAGGACTACTACACGCCGCTGAACGGCTTTATCAATTCACCTGCGGACGCAGAGAAGGCGGTGCACCTGCAAATTAAATATGGAGCTCGTGTTATCAAAATCCTGGCATCCGGAGGAGTGGGCTCGCCGCTGGATTCTCCCTACTCCGAACAGGTATCGCCCGAGGAACTGCGCGTTATCGTGGAGCAGGCGCATATGGCACAGATCAAAGTGGCGGCGCATGCGGAGAACATACGCAGCATCACTGAAGCCATCGAGGCGGGAGTGGATTCCATTGAGCACGGCAGCGAACTCACGCAGCGCGCGATTGACCTGATGAAGCAGCGCAACACCATCCTGGTGCCGACCGTTTTCATTCCGTACGACATAGTGACCAACGGCGAGCGCAACCACCTGCCCGATTACATGCTGCGCAAGGCGCGCGACCTCTACAACAAGCATGAGCCCAGCTACCAGATGGCGTTGAAGGCGGGAGTAACGATTGCGGCCGGCTCAGACCAGTCGTATGAACCGGGGAAAGGCACCGTTCTCGATGAGATCGCCACGATGGTGCATTTCGGCGCCACCCCTCAGCAGGCTCTGACCGCGGCGACCAAGACCAACGCCATGCTGATGGGCTTCCCCGATATGGGCACGGTGGCCGAAGGCAAGGAAGGCGACTTGGTGGCGGTGGAAGGCGACCCCCTGAGCGATGTTACGGCGGTGAAGAAGGTGCGAGCAGTTGTGTTCCAAGGCAGGCTCGTTGCCCCGGAAAGGTGACCCAAGCTGCCCGGGGGAGGACGCTTACAGCCTTATGCTTATAGCGTTGGCGGCTATCCCACTGTCTCACCCTAGGGATTTGCTATAGCGGGAAACTTTGCGGGCGTCTCTATTCAGAAGTTCGGTCCGTCCTTCCTTAACGAGCCCGATGGGCCTCGGAAGCTTGACATCTTTCCTTCCAGCACGTATATTGGTGCAGCACGTAAATTCGTGCGCTTACCATGAAGGCGAACATAACCCTCAAGATGGACCGTGAGCTGCTGCGCGAAGCCCGCATACTCGCGGCCGCTGAGGGGACCTCTATAAGTGCAATGCTTTCCCTCAGGCTCGAGGAACTCGTCAGGGGTCGCAAAGCCTACGACTCCGCGCGTCAGCGAGCCCTGGCCCGCTTGAATCGCGGGTTCGATCTTCACTGGTCCGCTCCCGCATCCCGCGACGAACTCCATGAGCGGTAAGTGCTTCGTGGATACGAATATCCTGGTATACGCCCACGATCGCACTGCCGGGCGGAAGCACGAGCGGGCCCGGGAGACCGTCGAGACTCTTTGGGCCAATCGGAATGGCGTACTCAGCACGCAGGTGCTTCAGGAGCTCTGCATAAACGTCCGGCGCAAGATCTTAGAGCCGCTCTCAATCAGAGAGGCACAGGACCTGGTGCAGGATTACATGGCGTGGGAAGTTGTCGTGAATACGCCGGCTTCTGTTCTGAAGGCTTTGGAAATTGAGGAGAGATACAGGCTCTCGTTCTGGGATGCACTGATCGTGCACGCCGCTGAAGCCTCGGGCGCGGCGATCTTGTATTCGGAGGACCTGGCGCCCGGGCAGAGATACGGAGCGGTGGAAGTAATAAGTCCGCTGCTTGAACCGGCCCTTTAGAGCGGCTGCATGGACATTGTCCTCCTCTGCTCGTTGTGGCTCGCAACTCCGCCCCTATTCTCTTTGCGGACATCTCATGTGCTAACCACAAGCGGCAGAAGCCTGCTTTCCATAACCCCTCCCTGCTGTTAGAATTCGCGGCTTTCAGAATTTCTGGGAGGTTCGCGCGATGCGTCCACTGTCATCTCTCCTTCGGCACGTTGGCATCCTGCTGGTTGTGATTTCTTCCGCCCTAATGGGGCAAGAGGCCCAGACCGCGGGCAGCCAGGCCGGAGGTTCCGGTGCGTGGTACAGCGCGATGCGCTGGCGGTTGATTGGGCCGTTCCGGGGGGGGCGAGTGCTGGCGGTGGAAGGCGTGGCGGGCGATCCGCTGACTTACTATTTCGGCGGGGCTGCCGGCGGCGTGTGGAAGACCACGGATGGCGGGCTGAACTGGATGCCGCTGTTTGATTCCCAGGACATGCAGTCGATTGGCGCAATTGCGGTGGCGCCTTCGGATGCGAACATCGTGTACGTCGGCACCGGAGAATACTGCTGGCGCGGCGACATTACGTACGGCAACGGCATGTACAAGTCAACCGACGGCGGCCGGACGTGGACGCACATTGGCCTGCGCGACAGCGAGAGCATCGCCAAGATCCGCGTGAACCCGGCGAATCCTGACATTGTTTATGTTGCGGCGATGGGCCATCCCTTCGGTCCCAACCCTGAGCGCGGCGTATTCAAGTCAACCGACGGAGGAAAGACCTGGCAGAAGGTCCTTTACAAAGACGACCACACGGGCGCTGTCGATCTGGTGATGGATCCGGCGAACGCAAACATCCTGTATGCGGCGCTGTACCAGGCGCAGCGGCTGCCCTGGGACTTCATCAGCGGCGGGCCGGGCAGCGGGTTGTACAAATCCACCGATGGGGGCGCCACATGGAAGCAGCTCCAGGGCGAAGGGTTTCCGCGAGGTGTGCTGGGCCGCATTGGCGTGGCGGTTTCGGGGAGCGACCCGGAGCGGGTTTATGCGCTGGTAGAAGCGGAGCATGGCGGCTTGCTGCGCTCCGATAATGGCGGGCAAACCTGGACCATGGTGAATTCCAGCAATGAATACCGGCAGCGCGCCTGGTATTTCACGCACATTTTCGCCGATCCCAAAGCCACCGACACGCTGTATGTGCTGAATACTTCCCTATCGCGTTCCACCGATGGGGGACGGACATTTACGGTGGTGCGGGCGCCGCATGGCGACCACCACGGCCTGTGGATCGATCCTAGAGACCCGCGGCGGATGATCAACAGCAACGACGGCGGCGCCACCATCACCACCGATGGCGGCAAGACGTGGACAGCGCAGGACAACCAGCCGACGGCGCAGTTCTACCATGTGGCGGCCGACAACCGCTTCAACTACTACGTGTATGGAGCGCAGCAGGACAACTCAACGGTGGCGATCGCGAGCCGCACTGACCATGGCAGCATAACGGCCAATGACTGGTATGCGGTGGGCGGGGGCGAATCGGGGTACGTGATTCCCTACACGCCGAATCCCGATGTGGTGTATGCCGGCTCGTATGACGGCCTGATTACACGCTATGACAAGGACACCGGGCAAACGCAGGACGTGAACCCCTGGCCCGACAATCCCATGGGCCATGGCGCGGCCGATACGAAATACCGCTTCCAGTGGACGGCGCCGATTGCCATTTCGCCGCAGGACCCCAACACGCTTTACCACGGAGCGCAGGTTGTGTTCCGGACGACGGACCAGGGGCGGCATTGGACGCCGATTTCCAAGGACCTGACGCGCGACGACAAATCGAAGCAGCAATCGGCCGGCGGCCCCATTACCAAGGACAACACCAGCGTTGAGTACTACGACACGGTTTTCGTGATTGCTCCTTCGCCAGCGCAAAAGGGCGTAATCTGGGCGGCCAGCGATGACGGCCTGGTGCATGTGACGCGGGACGATGGGCAAACGTGGACCGAGGTAACGCCCAAGGGCTTTCCTGAGTGGTCAACCGTCAGCCAGATTGACGCTTCCCGGCACGCGGCCGGCACCGCGTACGCAGCCATCGACAACCACCGCCAGGACGATTTCAAGCCCTACATCTTCAAGACTTCGGATTTCGGGCGAACCTGGCACGCCATCACGAAT
Source organism: Acidobacteriota bacterium (assembly GCA_019236695.1). Classification (GTDB taxonomy): domain Bacteria; phylum Acidobacteriota; class Terriglobia; order Terriglobales; family Acidobacteriaceae; genus JAFAIN01. The sequence continues at coordinate 14,821 of JAFAIN010000019.1, forward strand.
GGAATCCGGGGCAATGATTTCGTGCATGCGGTGCGGCAGGACCCGCAGAATCCCCGGCTGCTGTTTGCCGGCACGGAAGGCGGAGTTTATGTATCGTTCGACGATGGAGAGAACTGGCAACCGCTGCAGCTCAACCTGCCTCGCGTTCCCATCTACGACCTGATGGTGAAGGATGACGACCTGATTGTGGCGACACACGGGCGCGCGTTCTGGTCGCTGGACGATATCGGGCCGCTGCGCGAGGGAGCGCAGGCCGGCGGCGGCGACATGCATCTGTTCAAGCCGGCCGTGGCCTGGCGCACCCGGCGAGGCGGCGGCTTCCAGATACCCGGAGTGGCGCATGTGGGCGCAAACCCGCCCAACGGCGCGGTGATTGATTTTTATCTGAAGAGCGCGCCGGGCGGACCGGCCACGCTCGACATACTGGACGCAAACGGAAAAACCGTGCGGCACTTCTCCACCGAGCGGCCGCCTCAGCCGCGGCGGCGGCCGCAGGCGGCCGGCGAGTTCTCCTCGGTGGAGGAGGAATTCTTTGGGCCGCCTCCGGCGCGGTTCAGCGCGCGCGCCGGCTTCAACCGCTTTACCTGGGACCTGCGCGGCGACTCGCCGGCCAGCGTTCCGGGGCTTGCGGTGTGGGGCGGAAGGTCGCAAGGGATTGCTGTGCTGCCGGGGCAATACCAGGCAAAGCTTACGATCGCAGGGAAGAGCGAAAGCGTGCCGCTTGAAGTCAAGCTCGACCCGAGGCTGAAGACGACGACCGAGGAACTGCGGCAGCAGCACGAACTGGCCGGCAGAATCTGGGAGGCCATCAATCGCGCCAATACGGAAGCGAGTCGCATGATCGATTTACGCGCTCAGATTGATGATCTCGAGTACCGGCTGGCGCAGAGCAACAACCCGCAAGCCAAACAGCTTCGTGAGCAGGCGGCGGCGCTCGATAAGAAAGTGGACGCGGTGGAGAACCTGGTGGTGCAGCCGCGCTCGCACGCCGGCGAAGATCCGCTCAACTATCCTATCCGGCTGGCTAACAAGCTGCTGGATGTCCTGGGCACGGTCGAAAGCGCGGATGCCGCGCCCACCGCACAATCCGCCGCGGTGTTTGACATGCTTTCGGGCGAGCTCAATGCGGCCCTGCAGCAGTGGCAGCAGATCATGACGAGCGACGTGGCGGCGCTGAATGCGGCACTGCAGAAGGCAAATGTGGGGGCGCTGTTTGAGCCGGCCGGGAAGCCGGCAGGGGAGTAAGTCGGGCGGACGCGCTGCATATGGCGGCTGGCTGTCTAGCTGACAGGCTGGCTTGGTTTTTTCTCAGCCGGTGAGACCGCTAGCCAGTTCTACTGACCCTTAGCCATCCCTGCCGCTGAAAGCCGAGGCCCTGCCCTCGGCCCCGGCCGTCGATAACAATCCGATAACAACTTCTTCCCTGGCACGTCCAAGTCCGAAGCAGGCCGGGAACAAACCTGCCGGCGTGCGTGTCTTCCTCAATATGCCCTAAGGTATCCCCGGTAACGTTTCAGGTGTCGCCGCGATTGTGAGTTCCGCGTCTTGGACCGTATCATCGAAGGTGTAACCGGGTCATAACGAAGATCTTGGTCGCCACTGCGTCCCCAATTCGTCAAGCTCCTGAGCCGCTGGAGTTTCCCTCTCCGCCGCCCCGGCCAAAGCGGTGGGTAACTTTGCTGATTATCGCCTCCCTGGCCGCCGCGATTGTTGGGGTGTGGCGGCTCACCCACCAGGCGCCTAAGCCAGCCGGCCAGGCTGCGCTCCGCCTGGCAACGGTGGAACGCCGGCCGCTTATCCGAACGCTGCGCGTGAACGGCAAGGTTGCGGCCCAGGAGTCGGTTCTGGTTTCGGCGCCAACGCTACAAGGCCAGCCGTTGGGCGTGCTGGTGGTGACGCGCATGGCGAAATCGGGCTCGCATGTGCGCAAGGATGACGTGCTGGTGGAGTTCGATCGCCAGGACCAGCTCAAGAACGCCGCCGACCGCGAGGCCGAGTTCCATCAGAAGGAAGACGACATCAAGCGTGCCCAGGCCAACGAAGACGCAGCGCGCGCCAAGGATGATACGGAACTCAAGCAGGGCGACGACGCCGTGCATTCCGCGGAATGGGAATTGCGCCGCAATGAAGTGATTTCGAAGATCGACGCGGAGAAGAACCAGGAGACGCTGGATGCCGCGCGCGCCACGCTGGTACAGCTGAAAGCAACGTATCAGCTCAAGCGGCAATCGGCGGCTGCCGGCATTCGCGCGCTCGAGATCGAGCGTGACCGCTCGCGTGCCGCCATGGAGCATGCGCGCCAGAACGCGGAAAAGCTGCAGGTGCTGTCGCCCATGGCGGGCATCGTGGTGCCGATGACGATCTGGAAAAACGGCAGCATGGGCGAAGTGGAAGAAGGCGATGAGGTGCGAAGCGGAACGCCGTTCGCGCAGGTCATCAGCCCCGGATCCATGGAGATTCGCGCGCGCATCAACCAGGCTGACCTGGCGCTGCTGCAGCCCGGCATGGGGGCGACCATCCGCCTGGATGCGTTTCCGGATCTCGCGCTGCCGGGCCGGCTCGAATACCTCTCGGCGGTCGCCAACACCAGCAACTTTTCGAATTGGGTACGCACGTTCAGCGCCGTGTTCTCGGTGCAGGGCAAGGATGCGAACCTGATGCCCGACCTTTCGGCGGCAGTCGATATCGAACTGGCGCGCCTGGCGGACGCTCTGGTGGTTCCGCGCGACGCGGTGGTCACGAGCGCCGGCCAGCAATACGCCTGGGTGAAGCGCGGCGACAGCTTCCAACGTGTAGCCGTAAAGACCGGCGCAGTGACCGATGTTGAACTCGAAGTGACGTCGGGACTCGAACCGGGACAGACGGTTCTGCGGAACCCTGCCAACACCATCGCTGCCACCGCGGGCCCGCCGGGCGCGGCGGCTGCCAGCGCGGCAAACGAGGCGGCGCAATGATCCGGCAGCGGCGCACGCGCCGCCTGGTGCTTGCCGGCACATTGCTCCTGACCGCCGCGGGCGCAGTGTTCGCGGTTCGGGTGCGGAACTCGGGCAGTGCGGTGCCCACCGTTGCGGTAACCCGCGGCGAGTTCATCGATTACCTGGCGCTGCGCGGCTCCGTAAAGGCTAACCGCGAGGTCATGCTGCCGGCTCCGGCGGTTCCCACAGACCTGCAGATTGTGCAGTTGGTACAAAACGGCGCAACCGTACGGCAGGGCGATGTGATGGCTGCATTCGATTCCACCCAGCTTCAGCGCGACCTCGATCAGCACGAAACCGATCTGCGGCAGGCTGACGCCCAGGTTGAGGGCATCCGCGCCAATGCCCGCTCGCAAGAGGAGCAGGACCTTACGGACCTGGCTGCGGCGCGCTTTAACGTAGAACGCGCAAAGCTGGACGTTTCGAAGCAGGAGATTCTTTCGCAGATTGACGGCGAAAAGGCCAAGCTGGCCCTGGCCGATGCCGAGCAGGCGCAGCGCCAGGCGGAAGAGAAGCTGAAAGCCGATCGCGCGGGCTTTGCCGCCGACCTCGACAAACAACGCCAGGTGCGCGACAAAGCGCTGTTTGACGTGAACCGCCAGAAGCGGTGGATCCAGATGATGACGGTGCGGGCGCCGATTAACGGCATGGTGACGCTGGAAAACAATACCCGCATGGGCAATGGCGGCATGTCACCACAATGGAAGGTGGGTGACCGGGCCTGGGCCGGAGCACAGATGGTCGCTCTGCCGGATCTGGGCGGAGGGCTGAGATTCGAGGCGGCGGTTGAGGAATCGGATCGGGGCCAGTTGCGCGATGGCCAGGAAGCGGTGCTGCGAGTGGATGCGGTTTCAGGCGCGGATTTTGCCGGAAAGTTGAGCGGAATCAGCCCGCTCACCAAGCCAGACTTCACCACCTGGCCGCCGCCGCAGAACTTTATCGCCACAATCGAGCTGGTATCGAATGACGCGAGGTTGCGCCCGGGCATGAGCGCCACCGCGCGCGTAACGCTCGAGCGAATGCCCAATACGATCATCGTTCCAGCGGAGGCCGTATTCCTGCGGTCAGGGCGGAACGTGGTTTTTGTGCAGCACGGAAGCGCTTTCGACGAACGCACAATTGAAGTCGCACGGCGCAATCGGGAGAAGGTAGCGATAGCCCGCGGCGTTTCGCCGGGCGAGAAAGTGGCCACGCGCGACCCGTTCGCCGGAGGCCCGGAGGGCGCCGCACAGTGAGCCGCCGCGGCATACGCTCGCAGTCTTTGCGGTTCGCACTGCTCGCGGCCATTATTGCGGCCGCAATTTATGCCGGGAAAGCGGGGGTGAACGCGGTACGCGGGCCGGAAAGGCCCACGATCCCCACGGTACGCGTGCAGCGCGGGGACATCGACCTGAAGGTTTATACGGTGGGCGATCTCCGGCCGGTGCGCAGCACCATGCTGGCCGCGCCGCAGGTGAACGGCAGCCTGCAGATTGTGTCGCTGGTGCGCAGCGGCACCACCATGAAAAAAGGCCAGACGGTGGTGGCTTTTGATCCTTCCGAACAGGAATACAAGCTGGAGCAGAGCCGCTTCGACCTGCAGGCGGCCGATGAAAACCTGGTGAAGGGGAACGCGGATGCGGCCGTGCAGGCCTCCCAGGACAAGCTGGCGCTAGTGAAGGCGCGCTTTGATGTGCGCAAGGCCGAGCTCGACGTAAGCAAGAACGAGTTGCTCAGCTCGATCGACGCAGCCAAGAACACGCTCGCGCTGCAGGAAGCGCGGCGCAAACTGGCCCAGCTCGAGCAGGACATCAAGTCGCATGAGGCGGCCAACCAGGCTTCGATTCAAGTGTGGAAAGAGAAGCGGGCAAAGTCGCAGCTCGAAGTTGACCAGGCAAGAGCTTCCATCGCCAGCATGACGATGCCTGCGCCCTTCGACGGCATGGTGGCAGTGCAGGATAACTGGGATGCCACCGGCGGGTTCTGGGGCGGCTCAGTGCTGGTGCCCGAGTTCCGCGCGGGCGACCAGGTGCGCTCGGGCCGCGGAGTGGCCCAGGTTCTGGAAGGCGCCATGGAGCTGCAAGTGCGCCTGGAGGAATCGGCGCGCGCCAACATCAGCCCCGGGCAGAAGGTTCAGATTTCCGTGGACGGAATTCCCGGCGCCATGTTTCCGGGCGTAGTCAAGACGATTGCCAGCCTGGCCTCTCAGGGGGGGATGTTTGGGGCTGACCCAACTCGCAGGTTCGACGCCACGTTTGAGGTGGATACCAGCGACGCACGGCTGCGGCCGGGCGAGACGGCGCGCGTAACGATTGTTGGAAACCATCTTCATAATGTGCTCCTGCTGCCCCGGCAGGCGGTGTTCGACCGCGACGGCCGCCAGATCGTCTATGTGAAGAACGGCTCTGCGTTCCTGCCGCATGACGTCACCATCACCAACCGCACCGAAGGGCAGGTAATCGTGGAAGGCCTGACGGAGGGCGCCGAGGTTGCGCTAAGCAATCCGGAACAGAAGCCTAAGGCGGCTGCAGGAGCGGGCAAATGAGCACGGTTCCCTTGCCGGCGCCCCGCGCGCGCGCAACGCTTCCGGGCGGCCTCAGGCGCGCGGCGCAGCTCATCCCCGACATCAGGCAGGGAATGGAGAACCTGCTGCTGCACAAGCTGCGCTCGCTACTCACGATGCTGGGGATGATCTTCGGGGTAGCGGCTGTGGTGGCGATGCTTTCAATTGGCGCGGGCGCGCGGCAGCAGGTGATGCAGTTGATCGAACAGCTCGGAATACGAAACCTGATCGTTGAAGCTCACGAGGCCACGAGCTGGCAGGAAATGCAGAAGGTGCGGCAGACCTCGCCGGGCCTGACGTTTCAGGATTTCAGAGTTCTGCGCTCGAATCTCAGCGGAGTGACGGAGGCGGCCGCGCGCAAGAAGTTCGAGCCTTCCAAGGTGCTGCCCAAACCACAGCGCGATCTGCCCATGGTGTATGGAGTTGAGCCTTCGTACCGCAAAATCGCGAACCTGCAGATTACGGAAGGGCGCTACTACACTTCGGAGGAGGATGACCACGCGGCGACGGTGTGCGTGCTGGGCCAGGGCGCGCGCATGAACCTGTTCGGGGATCAGGAAGCCGTGGGCCGGTATGTGAAGGTGGGGGATCAGTGGCTTCGCGTGATCGGGATCGCGGGCCCGCAGGTAAGCAGCCGCCAGAATGTGGAGGGCGTGCCTTCGCAGGACCTCAACAACGTCATCTACACGCCGCTGCGAACGACGTTTTTCCGGCTGGAGAGTTCGAAATCCGAATGGCACGACGAGATTGATGGCATCTACCTGCAGCTTGCGTCGGCCGATGACACGGTGCAGACAGGCGAGGTGGTGCGCAGCATCCTGAATGCGTCGCACCACGAGGCTAACGACTTCGGCGTGATTGTACCGGCTGAGTTGCTGGCGCAGCAGCGCCGCACGCAGCGAATTTTCGACATGGTGATGGTGGCAATTGCCAGCATCTCGCTGCTGGTGGGCGGCATTGGGATCATGAACATCATGCTGGCCAGCATCCTGGAGAGAACGCGCGAGATCGGAATCCGGCGGGCGCTGGGCGCGAAACAACGCGACATTGTGCGGCAGTTCCTGATTGAGGCCACGCTGATTTCGTTTGTCGGCGGCGCCATGGGCATTGTGTTCGGGTTTGGCATCTCGCGGCTGATTGCCGTGCTGGCGGGGTGGTCTACTGTGATGACGCTGGGCTCGATCGCGCTGGCTTTCGTTTTCTCTGTCTCCGTAGGTTTGGTTTTCGGAATCTATCCGGCAACGAAGGCGGCCAAGCTCGACCCGGTGGAAGCCATCCGGTACGAATGATCTCCCGAGAGTTCAGTTTTCTATGCGACGCATTTCAATGACGAAAACCTTTACCACAATCTGCCTGCTGGCGGCCGCGGCGGCCGCGCAGAGCTTCCCGACGCGGCAATACTTTCACGATTTCTTTCTGCGTCCGCAAAGCTCGCAGGCCATTGCCGGGCCACAATCTCTGGAAGATTACATTTCGGGCGGCAAGCTCAGGCTTTCACTGAATAACGCCATCGTGCTGACGCTGGCGAACAACACGGATTTGCGGATCAGCGGGCTGCAGGTGGAAACAGCGCGCTTTGGGTTGCTGAAGTCGGAGGCTGTGTTCGATCCCGCAATCCTCACATCATTCACGCCGGCGCGCAACACATCGCCTACGGCATCCACGCTTGCCGGGGCGTCCACGCTTTCCACACTGAACCAGAACTACCAGTCGCAATACACGCAACTGTTCGGCACCGGCACGCTCTACAGCGTGACCATGGCGGCATCGAAATCAACCACCAACAGCAGCTTTGCGACGCTGAATCCATCCATCAGTTCCGGGTTGACCGTCAGCCTCACGCAGCCGCTGTTGCGCGGCCGCGGCTGGTTCCTTACGCACGCTCCGATGATCGTGGCGCAGCGCAACGTCACGCAATCAGAGGAAGCGTTCGGCGCCAGCGTGAATGACATGCTCCTGACGGCGACGAACGACTACTGGGCCGTGGTCCAGGCGCAGAAGAGCCTTGCCGTGCTGCAGGAATCATTAAAGCTGGCTCAGGCCAGCTATGACCATGACAAAAGGTCGCTCGAGCTGGGCGCGATTTCGCAGCTCGATATCTACCGGAGCGAGGCGCAGGTGGCGCTGGTGAAATTGCAGATCGTGCAGGCGGAATTCCAGTTGAAACAGGCGCAAACGGAGCTGCGGCGCATGGTCGGCGCCGACCTGAAAGCTTCCATTGCAGGGCTGGAACTCGAATTGACCGAACCGGCGGAGCCGGCCGGCGACCTGGAAGCGGTGGACTTGGGGCCGGCTCTGGCGAAGGCCTTTCAGAAGAGGTCGGAGCTCAAGTCCGTGCGCATAGACCAGGAGAACGCCGAAACCAACATACGAGTGGCCACCAACGGACTGAAGCCGAACCTTTCACTCGGCGGCTTTTATTCGACGAATGGCATCGGCGGCAACACCATCGATCCCACTACCGGCCTGGTGAGCGCGTCGGGAGGGCTGCTCGATTCTTTTGGGGAGCTTGGCAGCCTGAATTATCCCAGCTACGGCATGACGCTCACGCTGCAATTGCCGCTGCGCAATCGTTCGGCGGAAGCCGACCTGGGCAACGCCCTTGTGGTAAAGAAGCGCAGCCTTTACACCGAGCGGCAGCGGCAACAGTCCATCCAGCAGGAATTGAAAAACGCCATCGACAACCTGGAGCAGTCGAAGCTCTCGATTGCGGCAGCAAAAGTGAGCCGCGAACTGGCACAGAAAAACCTGGAAGCCGAACAGCGCAAGTACGAACTGGGCGTCGATACCATTTTCTTCGTGCTCGATGCCCAGAACCAGCTCTCACAGGCGGAGCAAAGCCTGGTGCAAGCGGAAATTGGCTACCAGCGGGCGCTGGCAGGCGTGGACCATGCTACCGGAGAACTGCTGGAAAAGTACCAGGTGGTGGTGAAGTAGGCCGGCAGGCTGTTTGTTGGCGAGCCAAGCGTGGAATTTATCCCGGGCCTGAAGCCCATTGTTCGGGGGCGGGAATTCACCGGGCTGAAGCCCGGTGCTCCCACCAAGCGGCTCCGGTCGCTTCGCACGACTGCTCCCAGGCTCCGGCACGGCCAGGATCCTTCTTCGCCCTGCAAAGTTGGAGAAGTCACTCCGCACGCAGTGCTTCCACCGGATCCACCTCTGCCGCCCGCCGTGCGGGAATGTAGCAGGCCAGCGCGGTCGCGAATATCAGCAAGGCCGCGGTTCCCGCAATTGCCGCCGGATCGGCGGGCGCCACGCGAAACAGCATCGTTTTGATAACCGAGATCACCGCAGCGGCTCCGGCCGCGCCCAGCGTTCCTCCCAGCAACACGAGGCGAATGCCATGGCCGGCAAACATCCGGAACACATCCACGGGCCTTGCACCCAGGGCCATGCGCACCCCGATTTCACTTCGCCGCCTCGCCAGCAAGAACGAAAGCAGGGCGAAGAACCCTATCGAGGTAAGAAGCAGCGCGAGGCCGCTGAAGGCGCCGCACAATCCGGCGGCGAGCCGGTCCTGATGCAGCGAGTCATTAATCCGCTCCTGGAGC
>JAFAIN010000125.1 GCA_019236695.1 Acidobacteriota bacterium
GGCTGATGCGCAACCACGGCAGCCCGCGCCGCTATGAGTATGCAATCCTCGGAACCAACAGCCGCCTTGACTCCATCCAGGCCGCTATCCTCGACGTCAAGTTGAGGCATCTCGATGCCTGGACGGAAGGGCGGCGCCGCAATGCGAAGCGCTACGACGAACTGATTAGTGCACTTACGCCCGGCCGCGTCCTCACCCCGTTCGCCCCGGATGGCCGGTTCCATATCTTCAACCAGTACACCCTTCGCGTGGAGGGCCGCCACCAACTGCGAGCGCATCTCGCCTCCCGGGGTATACCCTCCGAAATCTATTACCCTTATCCCCTCCACCTGCAGCCCGCTTTCGCCGGCTATGGTTACGGCCCTGGCTCACTGCCTGCCACCGAAAAAATCTGTTCTGAGGTGGTGTCGCTGCCCATCTATCCTGAGCTGCCCGACGATCATCTGCAGGCCGTAGTCGCGGCAATCGCCGAATTCTGCTGATGAGGGGTTAGCGGTGCGACAAGCAATAATGATGCGGGTCCGGCCGCCCCCCCGGCCGCTGCTGTTTGTGGCTGAGAGCTGAGAGCTGAAAGCCCCTCAGTTCTTCCACCTCTCGACCATCTCCCACCACATCATGCGCTGCCATTCCAGCAGCGTAGTCTTCGCCCATTCGCGATGCCGCCACCATTCCGCGCCAAACTGATGCGAATCCGTAGCTGCGGCGCTTCGCCACTCGTATTGCGGCATCACACGCCGCGCCACCGATAGCGCCCGGCGCGTGTGGTACGCCGAGGTCACCAGCAGCACCGATCGTGGCTTCCCGGCCGCCACGCAGCGCCGCGCCGATTCCAGTTCCTGCAAGGTGGAATCCCCGTAGGTCGCGCAAATCTGAACCTTCTGTGACTCGGCTCCGGCCGTTTCTCTTACGAACGCTGCCGCATACTCCGGCAGCGGGTGCCCGAATTCCACCGTATCGCCTCGAACGTCATAGATCATGCTGCCCGCCATTCCGGAGCGAAGCAGAGTCAGCGCCCGCCAGTAACGATGGTCCTGGGTATCGCCGGCGAGCACAAGGATCGCGTCGCTATGCGCCGCTGAATCCACCGCCAGAAAACGTGCTGCGTTCACGGCGAACCACACCGCCAGAACGGCAATCAGCAGAATGGCGAGTTTCTTCATCTTTCGCGCGGAATTTCCGCAAGGCGCTACATCCAGCCCCGCGCGTAGTAATACACGATCTTCGCGAGCTCCGATACCTCTTCGATTGCAGCCGCGGGCCGGCCCCGCATCGTCGCCGCTGACTTCATGCCGTCGGGCAGGGCCCGCGCCACTACCGGAATTCCTGCCTTGCGAAACACCCGCGCGGCCCGAAAAACGTGGTAGTCGCTGGTCAGCAGCACCTTGGTTCCTGCGGTTGAGTTCAGCAGGTCGCGGCTGAAAAGCGCATTCTCCCGAGTGCTGGTGGAACGTGTCTCCGTCGCAATTGCGGAATCCGGCACGCCGTGCGACGCCAGAAAATCACGCATGCCCTCCGCCACCGCCGGTGTCCCCCCGCCCAGCAGCACGATCTTCCGGTACGGCCCCGCATGCAGATAGTTCCATAGCGCGTACTCCGCGCGCACGTAGGAGGTGTAACCCAGTACTCCATCCGGCTGCGTGCCCGGCCCGCCCGGCACAACCAGCACGTCACCGCGCTCGGAATCGCGGAATCCGCCATCGGCCAGGCTGTGCGCAATCCATCCGGTCACCGGGGTCACCAACACCACCAGCGAAAGCGCCCCGAAAATGGCGAAAGCGCGAGTGCCACATCTCGCCAGCCTGCGCGGCAGAGAGTTCCTGGCCATCAAAACGATAAAGCCATTGTAAGCTGTGCGCCAACCGCAGGGTCTCGTGGCCGAGGGCGTCATAAGCTGCGGGCACACGAAAGCGGCGGGCCGCCAGACAAAAAGCCGCCCGCCAATTGGCGGGCGGCTGATTACGAATTGGAACTTAATAGCTCATAGAGCAATAACCGCCGCTGGCATTTACCCAGTTCCGCTGGATCAGCCACTCGGTCTTGGAAGCGCCGGTGAAGTTGTAATAGGAGCCGTTGGCCGCCGTGGATAACGTGCCGAACGTCCATGCGCATTTGTCGGCGTTTTCCTCGCCGCGGCTGTCATACCAGGCATTGAGCAGAGGATCGCTGATGGCTTCTTCCGATTCGTGCGCAATGATGCTGGCCATGCCATCCGCGCCGGGATTGCCGTTGGGGCTGGTGCTTTGCGCCGCGCACGCCGAGAGGCAACGGGCGGGGTTGCCGACGAAGGCAAACTTGATGTCGGGCCCGCTCGAGGTGTAGCCGTCAAGCGAGTGATCGTGCCAGCCGCAATACTGCGTGCAGAAGCCCGAAGTCTCGTTCACATCGCTCGAGGTCAGCACGAAGTAGATGCCATTGGTGTCGCAGCCGCCCAGCGAGGGGCAATGGCTGGCCACGACCTGGTAGATGTTCTGGTCACTCAGCGCCGTGCCGTACGTGTAATTGTCGTTCTGCTGGCCCGAAAGGTTCATCAACCCGGCAACATGCTGGTTCGAGCCGTTGTAATAGCTGGTATTGATGTGTTCATACTTGCTGCCGCTCAGGTCGCTGATCAGCGTGGGCAGCAGGCTGGTGGCGGTGTTGCCGCTCCAATTGCCATACCAGATGAAATAGACATTCACGGTGCCAAGCATCACCGGCCCGCCATGATAGTTGATGCCATTGCCCGAGCCTCGCGAGCGTGACGCCTGGTTGCTGGGGCCGGCATTATCGTCGGCGATGTCCTGTGCCGGCGGCGCTTTGGGATCGTCAATGCCCTGGTGTTTGCCGTTAGGCCGCAAATCGTTCCCGTTTTTGCTGCGCACCACCTGCGCGGGCGCAAACGATGCGGCCAACATGAAAGCCGCTACGGTCGCGGCCACAAGGGATGCTCGTGTAGCATTTGTGGTCATTCCAACCTGCCTCGCAAAGGGATTACCGGGAACGGCCAGAGTTCCCCGGCCGTTAACCAGCTTACCGCTAAATCCCTGATTAAGGGATGAATTTTTGCCTTAATTCCCGCTGGTTGTGCTCGGGGTCAACGACCAAAGTAACCAACTCTGCCTGGTTCAGGTATAACGGTGTCCTGAACTGCTTGATTGGACAGGATATCTTCGACGTGCTTGTGATCGGCGCCGGGCCAACCGGGCTGGCCTGCGCCATTGAGGCGCGCCGTGCCGGGTTCACTGCGGTCAACCTCGATAAAGGCTGCCTGGTGAATTCTCTCTGCCACTACCCCGTAAACATGACGTTTTTTACCACTCCTGAGCTGCTGGAAATTGGCGATATTCCGTTCACCACATCGAATCAAAAACCCTCGCGCCTCGAGGCGCTGGAGTACTACCGGAAGGTCGCCGCGCATTACAGCCTCGACGTTCGCCAATACCAGGCTGTCGGGAGCATCGAGGGTTGCGACGGCGAATTTCGCGTTACCACCCGCGATCGTTACGATGGCGGTCACGAATATGCCGCCCGCAAGCTGGTGATCGCCACCGGTTTTTACGACCGCCCGAATCTTCTAAAAGTTCCTGGAGAGGATCTGCCAAAGGTCCTGCATTATTACAACGAGCCGCACCCTTATTTCGACACCGACGTGATCGTCGTAGGGGGCAGGAACTCCGCAGCCATCGCAGCTCTGGAGTTGTGGCGGCACGGCGCCCGCGTCACATTGGTGCATCGCGGGCCCGGCATTCACGAGCGCGTAAAGTACTGGATCCGGCCCGACATCCTGAACCGCATCAAGAATGGGGAAGTAAAGGCATATTTCAACAGCGCCATTCAGGCAATCACCCCGGCCGAAGTTCTGCTTCACACACCGCAGGGCGATGCCACTCTCAAGAACGACTTCGTGCTGGCCATGACCGGCTACCATCCCGATTTCGATTTTCTGCGCCGTGCAGGCATCGAACTGGGGCCGGAGTGCCGCCCCGCTTGCAACTCCGAAACCCTCGAGAGTAACGTTCCCGGTATCTACCTTGCCGGCGTGATCATTGCCGGCGTCCGGACCGGCGAAATTTTCATCGAGAATGGGCGCTTTCACGGTGCCCAGATTGCCGGCGACCTGAAGCGGAAACTGCGGCCGCACGTGGCCACCCTCCAGCCTGAACCGGCGCCACCCCCGCGTCCCGCCCACCTGCAATCAGCCGAGTAAACTGGAAGGGGATTGTCATCCGCGGCTTCGCGGTGAATATTCCGTTGCCACCAGCCTGTGCCAACTCAATTCCGCAATTTGGCAATGCTTTATTCCAGCCCCACTCGCTTCATCAGTGCCTTGAATCGCTCGTCCCCGCGCAGTGGCCGCAGCTTGGGATCGACTGCCAGGTACGGCAGCCAGGCGGAACGCTCCTGATACGCCCCGTCGAGCAGGTCGAAGGCCCGGTCCCGCTCGCCAAACGCAAGCTGAATCAGCGCCAGTTGGTAAGCCGAAATGTAAAGCGAGCCGGCTGCGCGCTCCAGTTCGTCGTACATGGGGCTGGCCTGCAGATAATTCTTCGTGACCGCAAGCGCGTACGCCAGGGCCGCACGAAACAGCGGATTATCAGGCGCGAGCTGCAGGCCCTTGCGGAATTGCGCAATCGCCGCTTCGCTGCGGCCCGATTCCAGGTACGCCTCGCCCAGGATGAGGTGCGCCGGCAGGAAATTCGGATCCAGCTGCAACGTCTTTTGCTCGCCGTTGATCGCGCCCGCCATGTCGCCTGCCAGGTACATGGCCAGCGCCGCGCCCGAGTTGACCCCGGGAGAAAGCGGATCGAGCTGCTGCGCCCGCCTGGCCTCATCCTCCGCCTCCCTCACTCTCCCCGCCGACGCCAGATACTCTGCGTACCATTGGTGCGCCGTGGGATAGCTGGGGTTCAGTTGAATGGCGCGCCGGAATTCGCGCTCGCTGCCCGCCCAGTCGAAATCGTAGTGAAACAGAATGTATGCCAGCGAGGTGTGCGCCTCGGCCAGAGATCCATCCAGCGCCACCGCCTTTCGCGCCGCCTCCTCCGATTTCGGCATCGCTTCCGTCGGAGGCAGTACGTAATACCCCAGGCTCAGCCAGGCATCTGCCAGCCCCGCATAGGGCAGCGCCTGGTTCGGATCCAGCGCAATGGCCTGCTCGAAATCGTCAACCGCCCGCCGCAGGCTTTCCGCCGTCCGGTCCGCCCACTCGTGGCGCCCGCGCACGTATGCCTCATAGGCCGCGGGATTGATTCTGCTGCCCGCCGAGGCCCTGACCGGCCCCGCCGAAGCCAATTGAAGCTGGATCGCTGATGCGATCGCCTGCGCCAGTTCGCTTTGCAGCGTAAGGATGTCGCTGGCCTGGCGATCATATTGGTGCGTCCAAACCGACGTTTCGTCCCGCGTCTTTACCAGTTGCGCGTCCACGCGCACGTGCCCGCCGTTGCGCCTGACCGTGCCTTCCACCAGGTACGCCACGCCCAACTCACGCCCGATCTCCTTTGGCGTCTTCGTCGATTCGCGGAAGCGCATGCTCGAGCTCCGGGCAATCACTCCCAGGCGCTCCGGGTTCACGCTGCCCAATTGCGTAATCAGGTCGTCCGTCAGGCCCTCCGTAAAGTACTCCTGCCCCGCGCTCGACCCGCGCTCTTCGAGTGGCAGCACCGCCACCATGATCTTGGCCGCAGGCCGAAGCGCAAATCGGTAAATCACAAAGGTCACCAGCGCAATCACTGCAATCGCCAGCGCGCCCAGCAGCAGTGGCGATTTTTTCCCATGGCGCAGCCGTGAAATCGTCTGCTCCTGCTCCCGCAACCGCGATGGCAATGGCAGGGCCCGGCTCTCCATCGAAACCGGCAGGTCGCCGCCATGGATGGTCCGGCGCAGTGACTCCAGGTCGGCTCGTACGTCGGCGGCTGACTGGTAGCGCTTCACCGGGTCCTTCTCCAGCGCTTTTTCCACAATCCCTTCCACTTCCGGCGGGACGGAAGGCTCAATCGTGTGCAGCGCCACCGGATGCCGATTCATAATCGCTTCCAGCGTCAGTGCCCGGTTCTTCTTCAGGAATGGCTTCTGGCCGCTGGCCATCTCATACAGCACCACCCCCAGCGAGAACAGGTCTGCACGCTGGTCGATCGGCTCGCCTCGCGCCTGTTCGGGCGAAACATAGGTTGCCGTTCCGGGAATCTCGCCGGCGATCGTAAGCGCGGTTTCGTGGCCGTAAGGCGCGGTTTCATCCAGATCGGCCATCAGCTTTGCCAGCCCGAAATCCACCAGGCGCACGCTGCCGTCGCGCTGGATAAAAATGTTGCCCGGCTTGATGTCGCGATGCACAATTCCGTGCCGGTGCGCAGCTTCCAGAGCGCCCGCCGTCTGAATGGCGACGTCCAGCAGTTCGCTCACCGGCAGCCGTCCCCGGCCGATTCGGTCCTTCAGCGTCTCGCCTTCCAGCAGCTCCATCGCGATGAAAGGCCGCCCGTCGGCTTCCTCGACTTCATAAATGGTGCACACGTTGGCATGGTTGAATGCCGAGGCCGCGCGTGCTTCCCGCAGGAATCGCTTAACCGAATTGCTGTCGCTCGATAGGCTGTCGGAAAGGAACTTCAGGGCCACCCGCCGGTGCAGCCGTGTGTCTTCGGCTTCATATACCACCCCCATGCCCCCGCTCCCCAGTTCGCGCAGCACGCGATAGTGAGAGATGGTGCGGCCTATGACGTTCCCGCTTGACATGGGAAGCCTCGATCCGGACTGAAGCAGCGCTTTGCGGCTGCAGGCACAGCCGCTTCGGCGGATTATCGGCCGCACATCATAACCTGTCAATGCGTGGGCCCGGCCGCCCTCAGCTCCGGGGTCGTGGGAACAGACAGGGCCGAGCGAAGCGGCCCGACGGGCGTTCCTTGGGCGAGGCCCACCCAGATATGAGCTCTCCACCGTGAGAGTCATTGGGAGCCCGCGTGAGCGGGCGACGAGTTTGGGGACGCCTCCTCCCTGCGCTCAGGGTTGGTCGCCCTCCTCCGGGCTTCGCCTCGCCTGCCCAAAAGCCGGCACAGCATTGGGCGAACCACGTTTGGCGATTGGGCAAAACAATAGACCTGCCCGCAGGCAGGTCTTTCTCCCCCAATTCAAAGCTCTTACACGCTGAACGACGAACCGCACCCGCACGTTGTCTTCACGTTGGGGTTCTCGAACTTGAAGCCGGCGCCTTCCAGCGTCTCCACGTAATCCACGGTCGCGCCGTTCAGGTACATCACCGAGGTCGCATCCACGAACACCTTCAGGCCGTCGAAGTCGTACACTTTGTCCATCAGGCCGGCGCTGTTTTCGAACGACATCGAATATTGGAAGCCGGAGCATCCGCCCCCCACCACGCCCACTCGCAGTCCGCTCGGAGCCGGATTCTGTTGCGCCATGATCTCCTTCACCTTATTGACCGCCGTAGGCGTAAGGCTGATGGGCGGCGCCTTCTTGGCTGGCGCGATATTTGGATCGACTGTGGTGGTTGACATTTCTGGCTTCTCCTCGCGTTTTCAGGATTATAGCAAACACCTTTGATCGCTTATTTGATGCCCGGCAACTCCCCAAGGTTCATGAAACATCGCCCATCGCCCTGATCCGGCCGTCCAAGGGCTGGCTGCATTATTGCTTTTTGCCTTCTGCCTTTTGCCTTTTACTTGGCCTATAATTCAATTCAAGGCCCCCATACCCAGGTCCGTCGGCTTCGGGATTGGCCGGCGCACCCTCGTACGCGGGACTGGCTTGATCAATCTGTGCGGGAGGTGCATATGGCATTCCTCAACCAGCATCTTACGGCTTTGTTGATCGCCTGGGCCTGCTTGACCACCGTCCTGGTGCTGCTGCTCATCTATCGCAGCACGCTGAGCATCCATGAGGACGACCAGCTCTTCCTTGACGAATCCGAAGCCCACATGCAGCGCGAGCAAATGGAAAACACCAGGCGCATGGAACGGCTCACGCCGTTCGTGCGTATTTTCGGCGCCGCTTCCGGCTTGCTCATCCTCTGCATCGCGGTCATCTGGGTCTACGCCGGCCTCGCCAACCAGTAGTAGCAGGGCACGTGGGCGCGCCACTCATCGCAATTACGATGGGCGCGCCGCCCAGCGCGCATTCGCCGTGCGTCCGGGCCGCAAGCCACGGGACAAAGAATATTCCGAGCCCATAAAGTCGGCGGAAGAAACCCGCGCCAGGAAGCTGGTGCCGGGAACAGGACTTGAACCTGCACGCCTTTTGGGCACTGGATCCTAAGTCCAGCGCGTCTGCCAATTCCGCCATCCCGGCGACTTATTGATTATACGAATGTTGCTGGGGCTCTCCAGGACCGTTCTTAATTCCCTGCGGAAGGAGTTTGGCCGGTTCGCTGGAAACCGCTTAAGCCTGAGAGTTCCTCTCCGGAAATTGTTAAATTTCTGTTAGGAAAATAGGCGAAAAGGCCTGCTCGCGGTTAGGTTATTCCTTTCATGGCATACGGGACCGCGAGCGCACCAGTATCTCGGCTGTGGCAGGCGGTTCTTTCGCTGTCGGATGCGGAACGCAAGACCCGCCGAAAGCGTCCTGCCACGCTGGCGTACGACGTTGACGAAGTTCCTCCCGCGTCCCTGTCCATTGCCCTGGCCTTGCAGCACGTGCTCGCAATGTCGGTGGGATGGATTTACGTGATCATCGCGGTGGACGCGATGGGCGGGACCGGCGGCCAGGCGCAAAGCCTCCTTCGCGTCTCGATGATCGTTTCCGGCCTGACCACAATCCTGCAGGCCCGGGGAGGCCGCCTGGGTTCCGGGTACCTTAACCCCGCCTCCTGCAGCCTGACTTACCTCGCTCCCACCATCCTGGCTGTCCGTGTTGGCGGCTTTCCGCTCGTCTTTGGAATGACGGCGATGAACGGAGCCTTCACTGCAGTGCTCTCGCGATTTCTTCGCCGCCTGCGCATCCTTTTTCCACCCGATGTCACCGGCCTGATCGTCTCCATCGTGGGCATCCAGCTCGTCGCCATCGGATGCCCGAAACTGCTCGGGCGCTCTCCTTCGCACCCCGACGCGTACATGCCCGCCACATTTCTTGGCCTCATTACCCTGTTCGCAATGATCGCGCCCAGCGTCTGGAGCAAGGGCAGGCTGCGGTTATTTCCCATCCTCATCGGCCTGGCCGTCGGTCATGTTGTAGCGCTGTACATGGGCGTGCTCACCTGGTCTCAAATCCGCGCGCAGTGGGCGCAGCCGCTCTTCGGGCTGCCCCACCGCATCTCCGGAGGAATGGCTTTCCGCCCTTCGCTGTTGATCCCGTTTCTCGCAATCGGTGTTGCCGCCACCCTGAAGACCGTTGGCGACGTGACCCTGTGCCAGAAGATGAATGACGCCGAGTGGAGGCGGACCGACATGGAATCGGTGAGCGGCGGCGTGATGGCAAATTCCATCGGCACCATGACGTCGGGCCTGTTGGGTGGATTTGCCCAGAACAATGCGTCGGCATGCCTGGGCGTGGAATTGGCAACCGGCGTCACCAGCCGCGCGCTGGCCGTTCCCGCAGGTCTCATCGTAGGGTTGCTGGCCTTTGTCCCGGGTCTGGCCGGCACCTTCGCCCTGATGCCGCAGCCCGTCATGGGCGCTTTGCTCATCTACTCCACTTGCTTCCTCATGCTCGGCGGGCTGCAGGTAATGACCGCCCGCATGTTGGACGCGCGCCGCATCTTTGCCATCGGCATCGCGCTCGTGTTCGGAATCAGCGTTGAGGTGGCGCCCGAGCTTTATCGCAATGCCCCCGAGTTGATCCGGCCCATCTTTGCCTCTTCCACTGCGCTGGCCACCATCATCGCCGTAGCCCTCAGCCTGCTGTTTCGCATTGGCCTCAAGAAGGTTAGCCGGCTCGATCTGCAGTACGGCAAAGACAATCTCGGAGCCATCAGCCGCTTCATGGAGGATCAGGGCTCCGCGTGGGGAATGCGCCATGACGTGGTGCAGCGCGGCATTGACGCGGTCTACGAATTCGTCACCAACGCCGGTGACTTGCAATTGCGATCTCCCGAGATAATTGTCCGAGCGCAGTTCGATGAGTTCCATCTCGACATCGAAATTCAATACGACGGCCCGACCATCGAACTCGCGGCAAGAATGCCGACCGTGGAAGAACTCGCGGCCGGCACAGGCGTGGCATTGTTATCGCAATACATGATCCGGGAATCAGCCGATGACGTTCGCATGAAGCGGGCTGGCGACAGTTCAGTGTTGTGCCTGCATTTTGAACATTAAAGCCCACGAGGACGGGCATGGCTACCGCCGCAAGCGCTGAATCGGCCCGCTAATCGCCTATCTTGTAAATTGTTCTTGCTGACATCACTCGCCGATGTGTCGAAGCCGAAATGCTGGAAGTGCTCTGGCGCGCGGAACACGCGCTTAGCCAGAACCAGCAAGTAATTGCGATTTCCCGCTGTGCGGTTACGTCAAAGGCGGTTGTTGCGGCTGGGTAGGCGTTGCCTGCCCCTGTCCGGTCGGAACCGGCACAGCCATGCCGGGCGCGCCTGTGGTTTGCGAGCCCACCGGCGGAGCCCCAACCCCCTGCGCCGGTCCGCGTGCGTCGAGGCGCGGGTCGTAAATGAAGGCCCATTCGTTGTAGTGGTTCTTCTCGTTGAACTCGCGAATCGATTGCTCGGTGCTCGTGCTCGCCACCCCAATGATGGCTCCGCCCCCTATCTGTTGCCCGGGCGCGCCAAAGCCGGTCGATACGTTGCCCGGCGTTGCAAGGCTGCTGGCCGGCGTCATCCCGCTCCCGTTGTTCGCCTGCTGGCTGGCGCTCTGCTGGTTCGTATTTCCGCCAGAGCTCTGATTTCCGGGGTCTTGCTGGCCGGTCGCCGTGCTGGCGGCCGTGAGCAACTCCGCTACCACAATGCCGCCCACGCCCGGTTTGATCTGGGTTGTGCCGCCGCTCAACTGCCCCATGCTCCCGGCCGACGCCTGGTTGGTCGAGCCGGATGTCGAACCCAACGTTGACCCGAAACCCGAACCCGAGCTCATGCTGCTTGAGAAGCCGCCCGCGGCTGGATTCGTTCCTGCGGTCCCCGCCGGCATGCCGGCCGGGGTAAACGGTGATTGTGCGCCCGGTATCCCCGGGCCTCCCGAGAGTTGCCAATTCGGAATTGTGGCTTCGCCCTGGTGAACCAGTTTCCAGTCGTCTTTCCCCGTAACCGGGTCAACGTATCGTTTTCGGAGAAAGCGCACGCCGTTGGTTTCGACCAGTTGGTCCATGTTGCCGGGATAACGATGGAACTTCTTGTAGTAGCGCTTCACCGCTTCGGCATACTGCTTGCCGCGAAAAATCAGTTCCGCCTCGCGCTGCCGCCTGATCCGGTTGGAGATGGTGGGCGCCGCCACCGCCGCCGCAATGCTCAACAGCGTCACCGCAATCAGCAGCACCAGCAGAAGATAGCCCGATTGCGCGCGCCGTCGCCTTGCCTTCGATTCTCGGTTCTTCGCTGGGTTGGTCATGCTGGCTACTGCGTCATCAGAATGCGCTGCGTGTTGTTGTTCAGCATGTCCTGAATCTCTACCGAATCGTTGTTGATCTTCAGGACCTTGTAGCGCCGGTCCACAATGTCGCCCTCCCGCGCAATGAACGTATCATCGCCCTCCGCCAGGAAAACCTGCCTTGCCTGGCCGGGCCGGTTGGCGAAGCCGAAAAACTTTAAATTAATGGGCGGCGGCGGGGGCGGTCCCGTGTTGGCCGGCGCCGGTGGAGGCGGCGGGGCCGTCGTCCTCGGATCCGGAATCTTCTCGACTACTTTGATTGGCTCATCCTGAAAGATGTTTCGTCCGTTGCCGTTGTAGGCAATCTGCTCGCTCAGTTTCAGCAGGTCGAGCCGCAGGCCCGGTGCTCCCGTGGGCAGCGTGATGGTCGAGTTCTTCCGCTGGGACCGCGGGGTAACGGTCGTGCGCTGCGCCACCCCGGGCTCCTCCGGGGCTGAATTCGCCGCAACCGGGGCTGCCGGAGCCGCCGCCGCGCCCGAATCCGAGGTGAACTGATGAATTGCAAACCACGCCGCAAAGGCCGCCAGCCCCAAGGCAATCGCCGTCTGCTTCTTGTTTTCGGTTCCCAGCTTCACGGCGACACCATGTCCTCATGACCTAAGACGCGAATGCACAGCTTTCGTTCCACGATTGGGACTGGCGTTATTCTAGCGCACCAACAGGCGAGACTTTATTGATGCAGGGCAAACGCTGGCCAAGCTTGAGGATTTGTGGTTGTGTCATCCCGACTCAAGGGAGGGAGCTGCACAGGTCCCAGCGAACCGCGCCTGCCGCCTTTACCGCCGGCATGGAATTGCCCGCTCTCCGGCAAGGCCAGAATCTCAATCTGCCGCGCCCGCCACAGCCCGTCTCCGTTTTCCTCGGCCAGCACGCGAATCTCCGCGCCAGCCTTCAGGCTGTCGGTTGCCCGTTTTTGCCGTTTCTCAGGCGGGATGTATTCGGAATAAACCACACGGGCTTGGCCGACCTCCACCTTGCGGAGCAGTCCGTTACGTCCCATGACTAGAATCGTGCCCGGAACTGCCTGTGCCGGATCCGGCGCTTCGATAATGCGGCCTCGAAATGTCGCTGGCGTAGCCGCAAAGGACGCACCCGCCACCATCACCAGCGTCAGCCTGGAAACAACTCCCACATCCACTCTGATGCTCGGCTTTTTACCTTTTGCCCTTATTTCAGTCGTAGTACTCCAGCCCGAGATGCGTAATCAGTTCTTCGCCGCGCAGGTGCCGCAACGTGTTCTTGAGCTTCATCGACTGGATGAACAGGTCATGCTCCGGATACAGCCCCGGCGCGGTCATCGGCGATTTGAAATAAAAACTGAGCCACTCCTGTATGCCGAGGCGCTTCAGTTCGGTGGCGCGCTGTGCCAGATCAAGAAACAGCACCAGGTCAAGCACGATGGGCGCCGCCAGGATCGAATCGCGGCACAGGAAGTCCACCTTGATCTGCATCGGATATCCAAGCCAGCCGAAAATGTCGATGTTGTCCCATCCCTCTTTGTTGTCGCCGCGCGGCGGATAGTAATTGATCCGCACTTTGTGAAAGATGTTGCCGTACAACTCCGGATACTTGTCGGGTTGCAGAATGTGCTCCAGCACCCCCAGCTTGGATTCTTCCTTGGTCTTGAACGAGCCCGGATCGTCCAGCACCTCTCCATCGCGATTCCCCAGGATGTTTGTCGAGTACCAGCCCGAGAGCCCGAGCATGCGCGCCTTGAATGCCGGCGCCAGCACGGTCTTCATCAGCGTCTGCCCGGTTTTGAAGTCCTTGCCGCAAATCGGCGCCTCGTTGCGCCGCGAAAGCTCCTGCATCACCGGAAGATCCACCGTCAGGTTGGGTGCGCCGTTGGCGAAAGGCACACCCTCCTGCAGCGCCGCGTAGGCGTAGATCATGCTGGGCGCGATCTGACTATGATTCTTTCGCAGGCCCTCCTCGAAGCACTTCAGCGAATCGTGAACTTCCCCGGCCTGGATGAAGGTCTCAGTCGAGCCGCACCACATCATCACCAGCCGCTCCGCCCCGCTGCTCTGCCGGAACTCGCGGATATCGGCGCGTACCTGCTCGGCCAGGTCCATTTTGTTCCGCCCCTTCTTCACGTTGGGTCCGTCGAGCCGCTTCACGTAATTGCGGTCGAACACCGCCGCCCGCGGTTTGATGCCCTGCAGAAAAGGCCGTATTTCGGTGAGCAGCGTGCGCTCCAGCACGCCTGCATTCATGGCCGATTCGTACATGTTGTCGTGGAAAATGTCCCAGCCGGTGAACACCAGGTCTTCCAGCGGCGCCAGAGGAACGAAGTCGCGGATCAGCGGCGTCTTGCCGGCCGTGCGCTTGCCCAGGCGGATCGTGCCCATCTGCGTCAGCGACCCAATGGGCCGCGCGATTCCGCGGCGGATGGCTTCCACCCCGGCCACGAACGTTGTGGCTACTGCCCCCATCCCCGGGATCATGACGCCCAGCTTGCCCTTTGCGGGCGTTATGCCATCGCTGGCTTTCGAGGCACGGTGGGTTGTTCGGCCGGCTGGTTTTCCGCGGGCGGGCATAGAGCTCCTCGGTTGAAAAAATAGAATGCACATCTTACCGCAACCGCTCAGGCCTAACCACGGAGCGTATCGCGCCGTGCGAAATGTAACCCGAGGAGAGGCCGTCAAGACACATAGGATGTAAACCGACTCCAGCAAAAGGAAGAGAGGGGGTTGGGTGAGTCACGAGGCGAAGTGGCAGTATTTTCGTGTGATGTATGGGCGTTATCGGGCGGCCAAAGGCGAAGTACGATCGCAACTGTTGGATGAGTTTTGTTTAACCACGCAGTACAACCCCGCTCTGGTTCAGGATGCCGTCAGGAAGGACGATATGTAATGCGCTGTTTCCATCGCGAGCGGAAGAACCACACCGCCGCTGCCACTACAGCGGTTACGATGGCCAGATCGAACCGGTGAAACCACGTTCGCAACCGCGGATCCGTATCCCAGCGTTCGCCCAGCTTCATGCCCACCCACGCCAGGCCAAGGCACCAGGGAAAGGAGCCGGCGAACGTATAGAAATGGAATCGGCCCTGCGGCATCCGCGCCACCCCGGCGGGAAGCGCAATGAAAGTTCGTACTACAGGCAACAGGCGAGCCACGAAAACCGTCGCGCCGCCATAGCGGGCGAAGAACCGCTCCGTATGTTCCAGTTCGCGGCGGCTGAGCAGGAGATAAGAGCCGTATCGCTCCACCAGCGGTCTGCCGCCGTAATACCCCACTGCATATGCGGCCAGCGACCCAACATTGCAGCCCAGAGCCCCTACGGCAGCCACTGCATAAAGATGGAACCGCCCGGTGTACACCAGGTAACCGGCGAAGGGCATGATGATTTCGGAAGGTAGCGGAATGCAGGCCGATTCGATCGCCATCAGCAGCACGACGCCGGGATATCCGGCAGCGCTGATCAATCCAGTGATCCAGGCCGCCAGCACGGCAATGGTTCGCGAGAGCACGAATTAGTCTATACGGCAGGAGATGCCGGGATCGCTTACCTCGCCCGTACCGATAACCCAATAACGCATAACCTGACTGAAAGACCTGGAGCGCCACGAAAGCGATTTTGCGATTTTCTCATTGACAAAGCCTAACTTTATGCCGCAAAGTACTTTCATCTGGAGGGCTTATGGTTTGGTTTCGTCGCTGGGGATGGATTTATCGCCCCGTTTCAGTCGCTGGCTGGCTGGCGACCGCGCTCACGCTCGCTTTCTGCGCGCAGGTGGCGGTCTTCGTCGACTCGCGCTCACACTCGGTCAGTGACACGTTCTATCGTGTCTTCCCTTACGCAATTCCCGCGCTGCTGCTGCTCGATTGGCTGGCTTCCCGGACCTCGCCGCGCGCCGAGACTTAAAATTCGGCGCCGACTTCCTGGGTGAACGTGTAGCCGGGCAGGTTTGCGCCGCCGGCACTGCGCGTAATCCGCACGCGAACCGTTTTCGGGTTGAGGGCGGCGCCCAGTGGTGTGCGCCGCAGCACGGCAATCTCGGAGAAGACCTCCGTATAAATCTTGGTCACCAGGAACACGTCACCTGTGGAATCGCTGCGCCACAGTTGTCCCTGGCGGAGTGAGCGCTCTGCCATGCAGCCAATCTAGCGCGCTCCATTTCGCCTGGGCAGGTTACGAAAGGCCATCCCGCGAGGGGCAGCACCCTCTGTGCAGCTGGCCGTTGGGGGCCGGGCTCGAGCCCCCGGCCGGGACGACTGGATTCGTGCGGCGCTACGCGCGAAGAGTCGGCACGGCCTTCTCGACTGCCTCGCAGAAGGTGTCGATTTCTTCCGTCGAGGTGTAAACGTTCGGGCTCACGCGGATTCCGGTGAACTGCGGCTTTCCTTTCATCGCGGGCCCAGTAATGGGTACTACCACGATGTTGTACTTCTCCAGCAACGTGCTGGCCAGCTTTCCTGGATCCACTCCGTCAAATTGAATGGTGGCAAATGCCCCGGAAAGGTTCGGGTCGAGTCCTACCAGGAGCGTTGCTCCTTTCACCTGGGTCAGCCGTGCAGCCCACCTTTGTTTCAGGTATCGCATGCGAGCAAATTTTCGCTCCGCCCCCATCTGGTCATGGAACGCCAGCGCCTGCTGAATGCCATTGTGCATGGCGGCCGGATGGGTGCCGATCTCTTCGAATTTCCGAATGTTGTCATCCATGGCCGGGGGCGCCGCCATTAAAGCCCAGTGGCGGCGAACCCGGTCGCGCCGCACGTACAACATGCCAGTCCCAATCGGAGCGGACAGCCACTTGTGAAGGCTGGCGCCGTAGAAATCACAGTCGAGCCCCTGGCCCGGATCGGCGGAACTCGCGAACCGAAACGGCACGTGCGCAAACGCATGCGCGCCGTCCACAATGCTCGTAATCCCATGCCGGCGGGCAAGGGCACAGACCTCGGCCACCGGAAGAATCTGTCCAGTCATAAACACCACTTGCGAAACATGGATCACGCGCGTTCGCGGTGTAATGGCACGCTCGTAGAGCGCAACGATGTCGCCGGGGTCCCTCACCGGCACCTCGAAATCCACCTGGCGCAGCACAATGCCTTCCCGGCGTTCGCGCTGCTGCCAGGTGGTGATCATGCGGGGATAATCCTGGCTGGTGGTCACCACCTCATCGCCCGGTTTGAGGTCGAGCCCGAACTGCGCAATCTGCAATGACTCGCTGGCGTTGCGGGTAATCGCAATCGTCTCCGGATCAGCGCTCCAAAGGGCGGCAAGACGCTTGCGCGTGTCTTCGATTTTTGGTTCCAGTTCGCCCCACATGCGCTGCGCCGGCAGCAGGTTCGAATACCGGATGGCATCAATCTCCGCCTCGAGCACGAGCGAAGGAGAAGGCGCCACGCCGCCATTGTTCAGATTAATGAGTTTTGGATCGCGGAGATATGCGCGGCGGATTTCGCGCCAGAAGTCCTCATCGCTTGCCACCTGCTGCGCAGGCGTGCCCGCATGCGCTCGGTTCAGTGCGGCGAGAATGGCCAGCGCTTGCGAAGCCCACAGGAATTCCCGCCGGTTCGGCATTCCGACCTCCTGCACAACGGCCAAATCTTACACCGGCGCGCATGGCGGGCAAAGCTCAATGGGCTATTTCGTGCGCCCGCCTTCGGTCTTCAGCTTGTCGGTTGCGGCTGCCTGCGCCGCCGCCAGCCTCGCGGTGAGCACGCGGAAAGGCGAGCACGACACATAATTGAACCCCTGCTGGTAGCAGAACTCAACCGACGAAGGCTCGCCGCCGTGTTCGCCGCATATCCCGATTTTGATGTCGTGCCGCGTGGCGCGGCCCTTTTGCACGGCGATCTTCATGAGCTGGCCTACGCCGTCGCGGTCCAGAACCGCGAACGGATCCTGTTTGAAAATGCCTTCGCTCAGGTAGATCGGCAGGAACTTGTTGATATCGTCGCGCGAGAAGCCGAACGTGGTTTGCGTGAGGTCGTTGGTGCCGAAACTGAAGAATTCGGCTTCCTTCGCGATCTCATCTGCCACCAGCGCCGCCCGGGGCAGTTCGATCATGGTGCCGACCAGGTATTCGACGCGCGACTCCTTCTCGGAGAACACTTCTTCCGCTGCGCGGCGCACGATTGCCGCCTGGTTGGCCATTTCCTTGAGAGACGAAGTCAGCGGGATCATGATCTCGGGAATCACTTTCACTCCCTCTGCCTTCACCTTGACCGCCGCTTCGAAGATGGCGCGTGCCTGCATCTCGGTGATTTCCGGATACGTGATCCCCAGTCGGCAGCCGCGATGCCCCAGCATGGGGTTGATTTCGTGAAGATCGTTCACGCGGCGCAGCAGTGCGCGGAGTTCACGCAGCTTGGGCGATTTCGGCTTGGTAGCCTCCAGCACCGCAATCTGCACCATCAGCTCTTCGCGGCTGGGCAGAAACTCGTGCAGTGGCGGATCGAGCGTCCGGATAGTTACCGGAAAGCCGTCCATGGCGCGGAATACGCCGACAAAATCCGACCGCTGGAACGGCAGCAGCTTCTTCAGGGCCGCGCGTCGCTCCTTTTCATCCCGGGCGAGAATCATGGCGCGCATATGCGCAATGCGGTCTTCGGCGAAGAACATGTGCTCGGTGCGGCACAGCCCAATGCCCTCCGCCCCGAAAGCGCGCGCCTGAATGGCGTCGCGCGGAATGTCGGCGTTGGCGCGGACCTGCATGGTGCGGAACGGTTCTGCCCAGGCCATGAATTTCAGCAGCTCCGGATCGTCGGGCTTGGCCGCTACGGTGCCCAGCCGGCCCTTGATTACGCGGCCGGTTGTGCCATCGAGCGAAATCCAGTCGCCTTCATGGAACGTCTGGCCCTTCACCGACATTTCCTGCGCCTTCTCATCCACATGGATTTCGCCCGCGCCGGCCACGCAGCATTTGCCCATGCCGCGCGTCACCACCGCGGCGTGGCTGGTCATTCCGCCGCGCGAGGTCAGAATTCCCACCGCCACCTCCATGCCGTGTATGTCCTCGGGCGTGGTTTCGGCACGAACCAGGATCACCGGGTTCTTGCCGCCGCCGGCGCGCTCCACTGCATCGTCGGCCGTAAACACGATCTGCCCGACAGCGGCGCCCGGAGAAGCCGGCAGCCCGGTGGTCAGGATCTCAATGTCGCCTTTCTCATCGAGCTTCGGAACCAGGAAGTCGTAAAGCTGATTGGGATCGACCCGGAAGATGGCGTCTTCTTTGGTGATCAGGCCTTCCTCAACCATGTGGATCGCCACTCGGACCGCGGCGCGCCCGGTGCGTTTCCCGTTCCGCGTCTGCAGCATGTACAGCTTGCCTTCCTGAATGGTGAATTCGAAATCCTGCATGTCGCGGTAGTGCTGCTCCAGCCGTGTCGTAATCTCACGCAACTGGCGGTAGGCCTCGGGATTCACGCGCTCCAGTTCGGAAATATGCACCGGCGTGCGAATGCCGGCCACGACATCTTCACCCTGCGCGTTCATCAGGAATTCGCCGTAAAACTCGCGATCGCCAGTGGAAGGATTGCGGGTAAAGCCAACCCCCGTGCCGCTGGTCTCGCCCAGGTTGCCGAACACCATGGCCTGCACGTTCACGGCGGTTCCGAGCTCGTCGGAAATGTTGTTCATGCGCCGGTAATGCCGGGCGCGGTCGTTGTCCCAGGAGCGGAATACGGCGTTGCGCGCCTCCACCAGTTGCTCGCGAGGATCCTGCGGGAAATCGCGCCGGGTGTGCCGTTTCACAACCTTCTTGTAATCGGAAATGACCTCCTTCAGCGCTTTGGCGTCGAGATCGGTATCGAGCTTTGCCTTCTTCTTGTGCTTGATGCCTTCGAAAACTTCGTCGAAGGCGGCCTTCGGGATCTCGAGCACCACGTTGCCGAACATCTGGATCAGCCTGCGATAGCTGTCATAGGCAAACCGCGGGTTGTTGCTGCGTGCGGCAAGCGCTTGCACGCTTTGGTCGTTCAGGCCGAGATTCAGGATCGTATCCATCATGCCCGGCATGGAGAATTTCGCGCCCGAACGGACGCTGACCAGCAGCGGGTTCGATCCGGAGCCGAGCTTCTGCCCCTGCAGGTCTTCCAGGCGAGCGAGCGACTCGTTCATCTGGCGATCCACTTCCGGCGATACCTTTTGCGCGCGCATCCACTCGCGGCAAGCCTCCGTCTGGATGGTGAACCCGGGGGGAACAGGCAGCCCGGCATTGGTCATCTCGGCGAGGCCTGCGCCCTTGCCGCCAAGCACGTCTTTCATCGTGCCATTGCCTTCGGCATGGCCTCCCCCGAAGAAATAGACGTACTTGGCCGCGCCGGCTCTGTGGCCATCACCGGAATGCGTGGACTCGACTTGCGGAAGGGTTTGGGTCGCCATGAAGCGTCTCCTGATGATGTCGTGAATCATCCAGTCTATCGCGGATGGGAGGGAAGTGTTGGTGAGCCGCGTCACGTGCCGCGCGCAAGGCTCACGCCGAATCGCGAATCGGGTCCAGCACATCAAGAAACGGAAACTGGTGAAAATCAGTGTCGCGCGTGCATATGCGCCGAATTCCGTGCTCCCGCATGAGGACGGCGGTATGGGCGTCATGAAAGCGGTTTCCCGACAGTTGCGGCAGCTCATGCACCACGTGAGCCGCAATTTCGGCATGCCGCTCGGTGGGAGTAAGGATGCCGAGGCCCGGTGAGCGCAGCAGCGACTCGACAAAACTCCAGGCGCCGGCCGCGGTCCAGGGCCGGCGCAGGACCTGGCGATGCGTGCTCACCCGAAGGAATTCATACAGGATCGGCCACGTCGTGTACCAGGCATCTACTCGTTGCCGCTGGCGTTCCAACCATGCCCGGCATGCGGCATGGAACTCGGAATCCTGATTGGCAGCATAGATCAGCACACTGGCGTCAACCACCAACACTACTTGCTCTCCATGGCGTCATAGAGAGCATCGCGGTCCGCGACATCCACCAGCATCTGCCCCCCCGGAATCCTGGCAGCGGGGGAAGGGCGGCAGGCTTTTTCGATGACCGGAACATCATCCGCAGTGCGGCTTCGACCAACTCCGACATGGTGCGCCGCTGTCGCGCCGCCTCCCGCTTCAACTGGGCTGCAACCCCATCGTCGATCACGAACGTAGTCTTCATACGGAATACCACATCATAGATACGGTTATACGGTTCATGGCAACCGGCGCAACGAGTGGAATGGCTGCGTCAGTGCTCTGCCGTTTTTCGCCTCGCTTTGTTGCGCTCCCAGATGATGCGCAGCCCGTCGAGCGTCAGCAGATCGTCAATTTCCGTAATGTACTGCGAGCCGGGACCGATCAAGGCCGCCAGGCCGCCAGTAGCCACCACTTTGGCGGGGCGGCCCAGCTCCGCCAGCATGCGTTCCAGAATGCCATCCACCAGCCCAAGATATCCGTAATAAAGCCCGGACTGCAGGTGGCTGGTGGTGTTGGTTCCGATCACATGCGCGGGCGGCCGGATATCGACCCTCGGCAGCTTGGCAGTGCGCTGGACCAGTGCGTCGGCGGAGATCCCCAGGCCCGGAGCAATGGCGCCGCCGATGTACTCGGCCCGTTCTGTCACGACGTCGAACGTCGTGGCTGTGCCGAAATCCACGATGACAACGGGGCCGCCGTGCTTCTCGAAGGCGGCCACGGAATTCACCAGGCGGTCAGCGCCCAGTTCCCGCGGGGTTTCCTGCAGCACCGAAATGCCGGTCTTGATGCCGGGTTCAATAAACAGCGGCCGGGCATCGAAATATCGCTCGCACATGGCGCGCAATGTGGAATCCAGCGGCGGGACAACAGAAGAAACCACGATCCCATCGATGCTTCGGACATCGAGCTTTGCCATGTCGAATAGGGAGCGGAAGAAAACGCCGTACTCATCCACCGTGCCGCTGCGGTTGGTGGAGAGGCGCCAGTGCACCACCGCCGCGCCTGCCGACTCCGCCGGATAAACCCCCATCACGGTGTTGGTGTTGCCAACGTCGAGCACAAGGAGCATGAGCGTAAGTGGACCGCCGCTGCCGCAGGATTGTCAACCAAATTGCGGCCCCGGGCACGCCTGGCAGCACGCCTTCACGGGCGCAAATATCTGACTGGGTTCACAGCGGCATACGGTTAATAGCCTTGAAAGCGCGAGGCAGGCAATGCTTATGCCAGCCCTGGCCCGTGAATTCTCGCCACGCCAGCCGAGCTGGTATCCCTCCCGCGCACGGAAATAATCAGCCGGCAGACGCTGTTCTGCTGAGGCGCAATCGCTATTGCAATACCCCGGTCAATCGCGTCAAGTCCAGCAGGTCTCGGACCCGGGGATGCACATTCACCAATTTCAACTCGCAGCCGTCCTTCTTTGCCGAGATATATGCGCGCAAAAGGGCGCCGAGTCCGGAACTGTCCACGAAACCAACACCGCTGAAATCGGCGAACACAAATTTATGGCTCGGAGACAAATCCTTTACTTCCGAAGTGATGAAGTCGCCGGCCTCAGAAGTAAGGCGGCCTCGGCACATCAGGGTTGGTATTCCCTGCTCAGAAGTGCTGCGATCGATGGTGAACAGGCTCTGCGGCGTGGAAGACATGAGATCACATCCCGATCAGACAGCAGGTTTGGGTGCTATTCGTAGGGCCACCGATTCTTTCCGCTGCCGCGGTCCGAGTCAAGTGAAGATTGCGTGAATCTGCGCGTGCTGCCCCGCATGGGCTCTAAGCGAAAAATTCACAGGGAATTCATTTTCCATTTACATCTGACATGTATCGTGCGCAGGTGATTAAAGGAGAGCCTTATGCGAATTCGCCCCGTCACCGCGATGATTGGAGTCCTCTGCGTAATCGGCCTGACTGGCTGCTCATCGAGTAACGGTTCGCCGGGCGACGGCGTGAAGCTACAGGGAGCGGGCGCCAGTTTTCCGGCGCCTCTGTATACAAAATGGTTCAAGAGCTTCAGCGGTAGCCGGCCGAACGTGCTGGTCGATTATCAATCGGTCGGCAGCGGGAGCGGAGTGAAGAGCGTGATTGACCGAACGGTGGATTTCGGCGCCAGCGATGCGGCAATGTCGCCTGAGGAGATGGCGCGTGTCCAAGGCGGAGTGCAGTTGATTCCCATGACCGCAGGGAGCATCGGGATCGCGTACAACCTGCCTGACGTGAAGGAATTGAAACTCTCCCGGAAAGCGTACTCGGGAATCTTTCTAGGGAAGATCAAGAAGTGGAACGACCCCGAGATCGTGCAGTCCAATCCCGGCGTGAAGCTGCCCGACACCGCAGTGAACGTTGTCGTCCGGGCTGACTCGAGCGGCACCAGCTTCGTCTTCTCGAAGCACCTCAGCGCGATCAGCCCGGAGTTTGAAAAGACTATAGGAACGAACAAGATGCCAAACTGGCCCGTCGGAACGAAGAGCAAAGGCAATGAGGGCGTCACGGCAGCCATCATGACGACGCCCGGTTCCGTGGGTTACATCGAATATGGCTACGCCAGGAGCCAGAACGTTCCGCTCGCGGCGCTCGAAAACAAGGCCGGAAAGTACATTTCTGCCAATACTGTTTCCGGCCAGGCGGCGCTGGCGTCGGCAGAGCTTCCCGAGAACCTGATCGTATGGAACGCCGATCCCGCTGCCCCAGACGCTTATCCTATCGTCACCTATACGTGGCAGATCTTCTACAAGAAATACGATGCGAAGAAACTGGCCGCCATCAAGGATTTGATTGCCTATCAACTCAATGATGGCCAGAAGGATGCTGAGGCGCTCGGTTATATTCCGCTGCCGCCAAACGTCGTGGCGAAAGGAATGGCTGCGACCTCGGGGATCGTCTCGCAGTAGGAGGAACGACTATGTCATCAGCCGCTCCTGTTGCGGAATTCCCAACTTCCTCGCCGCTGTTCGACGCGCGAGCCGGCGAGGTGACTCAGGCGCCATCGCGGGGCCAACGGATTTTCGACGCAGTATTTCGCAAGACCTGCCACACGTTTGCATGGCTCACGATCCTGCTCGTGGGGTTCATCGTTGCTCGCATCACCGCCGCCGCCATTCCCGCGATCCATACTCTCGGTTTGGGATTCGTGACGGGGCGAGTGTGGGATGCAAACGCAGGGACATACGGCATCCTGGCGCAGATTTGGGGAACGATTTACACCTCGGTGCTGGCGCTCATGCTGGGTTCGATTTTCGGAGTGGCGGCGGCGATCTTCTTGAGCGAGGGCTTTTTAAGCGCTGCTGTATTCGGAGCGTTGAAGAAATTCAACCTGCACCTGAAGCCAGTCACGCTGAGGCTTCCGGACCAGCTTGAAAGGCTTCTAAAGGAGCTTATCGAGCTACTCGCCGCGATTCCCAGCGTTGTGTACGGCTTATGGGGTATTTTCGTGGTCATCCCGCTCATCCGGCCCTGGTGTAACTGGCTGCATGCGCAGATGGGCTGGGTCCCGTTCTTCTCAACCGATCTCAGCGGGCCCGGGGTCTTGCCGGCTGTGCTCGTACTCGCGATTATGATCCTGCCCACCGTGACGGCCATCAGCCGTGACGCGTTGGTCTCAGTCCCCCCGAAGATCCGGATGGCTGCCTACGGGCTTGGAGCTACGCGATGGGAGTCGCTTTTCGCCGTGATTCTTCCGGCCGCGTCGCGCGGAATCTTTGGCGGAATCGTGCTCGCATTCGGGCGTGCGCTGGGTGAAACCATGGCGCTGGCGATGCTCGTAGGCAACAGCAACCAAATCAAGCTATCGCTCTTTTCGCCGGCAAACACACTGGCGGCGCTGCTGGCCAACAATTTTCCGGAAGCCGGGCCCAAAGAGGTCGGAATCCTGATGTATGCCGCTCTGGTGCTCCTGGCGATCACCCTGGTTGTGAACGTTGCAGGAGCATTCATTCTTCACCGTGCGGCGCTGATGCAGTCGGAGTAGGAGAGGCATGGCTACCAACGTTGTCGAGCGGAACCTGGCTGGAGTAGAAGACCCATTTGCGGGTGTCGATTTCTCGCACCTCGAACGTTCGCTGCGGCGGCCTCGCACGCTTATAGATGCTCTCCTGAATCTCGCAACGGCCGCGCTCACGATGCTTGCCTTGGTTCCCCTGTTCAGCGTCGTGGTGATGTTGCTATGGCGGGGCGGGAAGAGGCTGAGTATTGCCGCGCTCACCTCGTTGCCTCCCGGTCCCCTTGAGGCCGGTGGGGGATTTGGAAACGCAATCGTAGGTACGACCGTGATGGTCGCCGTGGCCATCCTGTTCAGCGTTCCTTTTGGAATCCTGACGGCGGTCTACCTGGCGCAGTCGAACAACAAAGTCGCAGAGGTCGTGCGTTTTTGCGCCAAGCTCCTTACCGGCTTCCCCTCGATTCTGGCGGGCGTCTTTGCCTATGGCGCGGTGGTGCTGGCGACGGGGGGATTCTCGTCCCTGGCGGGTGCAGTGGCCCTCTCGGTTCTGATGCTTCCGACGGTCATTCTTACTTCCGAAGACGCGATCCGGATGGTCCCTTCTCGAATGAAAGAAGCGGCAATCGGAATGGGAGCAACCACTGCCCAGACCGTGTGGATGGTGCTTCTGCCGACTGCAATCCCGGGAATCCTGACCGGAGTGATGCTGGCCGTTGCGCGTGCCGCCGGAGAGACCGCGCCACTGATCTTTACTGCCTTATTCAGCAACTACTGGCTCTGGCAGCACGGCCAGATGAAGCTGATGCAACCGACTGCTTCGCTGGCGGTGCTGATCTATAACTTCGCGGGAATGCCATTTAAAAACCAGGTGGAACTGGCATGGGCCGCCGCGCTCGTGCTGGTGCTAATGGTGCTCTGTGCCAATCTTGCGGGACAGGCCCTTTCCGCAAGACAAGTGCAACGATAAACAGGAGAGTCCTATGTCTACAGCCATGCCCCCTCTGCGGCCCGCCAATGGACATGCCGCAACCTTGCCGGCCGAGAAGCGTGATGACATCGTGGTGGATTGCCACATCCGGGAGCTTTATTACGGCAGTTTCAAGGCAGTTCGCGACACCGAGATTCCTATCAGGAAGAATTCGATTACGGCTTTCATCGGCCCATCTGGTTGCGGAAAGAGCACTGTGCTGCGCTGTTTGAACCGGATGAATGACCTGGTCCGCGGGTTCCGTTTTGAGGGGCACGTGCGCTATCGGGGGCGCGATATCTATGCGCATGGAATCGACCCGGTGGCCGTGCGGCGATTCATCGGCATGGTGTTCCAGCAGCCGAATCCGTTTGCGACCAGCATCTTCAACAACGTCGCATTCGGGCTGCGGCTCAACGGCTTCAAAGGCGACAGAGCCGATAAGGTGGAAAAGGCTCTGCGCGCGGCCGCTCTCTGGGACGAGGTGAAGGACAAGCTGAACAAGAGCGGCCTCTCACTCTCGGGCGGGCAGCAGCAGCGCCTGTGCATTGCGCGCGCGATTGCGACGGAACCGGAAGTCCTGCTGATGGACGAGCCGTGCTCGGCTCTCGACCCTATCGCAACGCGAAGGATTGAGGAATTGATGACCGAACTCAGCCAAAAGTTCACAATTGCGATTGTGACCCACAACCTGCAACAGGCGCAGCGCGTCGCCGATTACACGGGATTTCTCTACGTTGACACCACACAGGGCGGCCGCACCGGTTATCTTGTGGAATTCAATCACTCGAAGCACCTGTTCGAAGACCCGCAGCACCCCCACACCCAGCAATACATCCGAGGCGAGTTCAGCTAGCGTTCACCAGGAGCTCTCGACTTGCGTATTACTGATCCTCGCATAACAGGGTGACGCCCCAGCAATTATCATCCCGATCGCGCAAAGCGGGATAGGGATCTGCATTTCCCCTTCAATCAGCAAAATGCAGATTTCTCGCGCAAAACCAGCGCTCGAAATGACAAGCACCGGGGGCGGAGCGCCAGGGATGGCGAGCTGCCATCGCAGTGTGGAAAACCGCGGGCCAGGCGCGGCGGAGTTTTATGGCAATTTCATTTCCCCGCAACCTCCGCGAAATATCGCGCTCCTACTCTCGTTCCGCGGCTCAACCGCAGAAATGAGAGGAGCGTAATGATGTTGTCCAGCCTGAATTCAAGACCGGTATGGAAGCGCCTTGCGGCCCTGCTCGGCATCGCCGGGTTGCTGCTGCCCTCGCCTGTCTTCGCCAGCGATGAAAGCGAGCATGCAACCACTACACCCATCAAGCACCTGGTGGTCATCTTCCAGGAAAACGTTTCGTTCGACCATTACTTCGGAACTTATCCAGTTGCCGCGAACCAGGCCGGTGAGCCGCAATTCGAGGCGCGGCCGAATACCCCCGGCGTGAATGGCCTTTCGCCTGCTCTGCGGAACAACAATCCCAACGGGACCAACCCATTTCGCCTGGATCGCAGCAAGGCGGCAACGTGCGATCAAGACCACAACTACAACGACGAGCAGTTTATGTTCCATGGCGGCCTGATGGACCGGTTCGTGCAACTTGGCACCACGGGAACTGATGGCACACTGACCTGCAGCGCGACGGACATCATGGGCTACTTCGATGGCAACACGGTCACGGCGATGTGGAACTACGCCCAGAATTTCGCAATGAGCGACAACAGCTTTGGAACGACGTTCGGGCCTTCCACTCCCGGGGCGCTGAATCTTGTCTCCGGGCAAACGCATGGCGCAACTGCGCCCAAAGGCCTTACCGGAAGCAATGTGAGCAGCATTGCAGGTAACTCCATGGTCGGAGATTTGCGTCCCTATTACGATGACTGTTCTCCAGGAGGGGGCCAGCAGCCGAATCAGGCCGTAATGAGCGGCAAGAACATTGGCGACCTGCTGAATCAGAAAGGAATTACGTGGGGATGGTTTCAGGGCGGCTTCCGGCCGACGTCAGTGGCCGGCGGAAAGGCAGTTTGCGGCGCAACCCACACCGGCAGCGATGGACTGCCGAAAGGTGACTACATTCCGCACCACGAACCGTTTCAGTACTACGCCTCGACAACCAACCAGCATCATCTGCCGCCTTCCGCAGTGTCGATGATCGGCAAGACCGACCAGGCAAATCATCAATACGACCTCGCGGACTTCTGGTCGGCCGCGGATAATGGCAACCTGCCTGAGGTTTCGTTCCTCAAGGCTCGCGGTTTCGAAGATGGCCATGCCGGCTACTCTGACCCGTTGGCGGAGCAGAGATTCGTCGTCACCACCATCAATCGCCTGCAGCGCTCACGGGAGTGGCGGGAAACTGCCATCATCATCGCTTACGACGACTCTGACGGGTGGTACGACCACGTCATGGGTCCGATTGTGATGCAATCAAGCACCAGCCAGGACGAACTGCTTGGTCCCGGCACGTGCGGCACGACGGCCAATGGAGCTTATTCGGGTCGCTGCGGCTACGGCCCTCGCCTTCCGCTGCTGGTGGTGTCACCCTGGGCCAAACAGAATTACGTGGCCCACAATGTAAGCGATCAATCCTCAATCCTGCGATTCATCGAAGACAACTGGGATCTCGGCCAGATTGGCGACCAGTCATCCGACGCAGTCGCAGGCACGATTTCGAATATGTTTGACTTTAAATCGCCGCGCAACCGGAAGCTAATGCTTGACCCTGCAACGGGGTTGCGCGTTGAGGACGATGACAACTAACAGTTGCGTAAGAGCTTCTTTCAGAGCGCCCCACCTGTTTCGGTTTTCCAGCGAATCAGGTGGGGCCAGCCATTTGCTGGTCCAACAGTCCAAGTGCCTCGAAAGGCCCGGCTTGAATCCGCCCGCAAAAGGCCCTTTTCCTCGCCGGTATATCGCCACTAAGGAATACGATCACTTCCCGGGCTTGGGCGGTCCCGTTCTCCTGTTACACCAACTCCGCCGGTTATGGTCTTGGCGCAATGGCTCGCACACCGCCGGAAAGGACCCGGCGCAATCCCGCACTGGTTCTAACCAGGAGGAATCCCTGCGGGTCCAGGCCTTCGGTTACGCCTTCATAGCCGCCCTGCTCGTCAACCCGCACATGCCGGCCGCGCGCATACGATGAGGCAGTTTCAAACTCGCGGCAAATGTCGGCTGCGCCGGCACCGGCCCGAAAAGCGAGATACCGCCGATCAAGGGAGAGAAGGATTTCAGCGAGCAGTTCCGCTCTGGGCCACACGCTTCCCGTTTCTCTGTAGAGAGACGTGGCTTCCCCACTGAGCGCGCCCGGGAAGCCGCCTTGATTCACATTGACCCCTATTCCCAGCACAACGTAGTGGCCGCCGCCGGCATCGGGCGCTGCTTCGGCCAGAACGCCGCAGACTTTGCGCTGGTTGAGCAGCACGTCGTTCGGCCAGCGCAGGTCGCATTGGGCGTGAGCAGCGCTTCGAATTCCGTCACGCACCGCCAGGCCGCCGACGAGCGTGAGCGACAGCAGTTCGGAGGCGCCCACCCGCGGCCGCAGCACCGCCGAGCAGTAAATCCCCTCCGAAGCCGGAGATTCCCACGTATGGCCGCCCCGGCCTCGGCCCGCCGTCTGCTGCTCTGCGATATAAAGCGAGCCTTCCGGCGCGCCTTCGGCAGCCGCCTGCATGGCCACCGTGTTGGTCGAGGGGAGGCTGGTGTAATGCGTAATCTGCGCGAAGAAGATCGTGTTTGAGATGAGCGGCCGCAGGCAAGAGGGATCGAGAAGGGAAAGATCGGCGCTCATGCGTAAATTTCGCAGGCGAAACGGGTCAGGACCGCAGCCGGATCGGAATATCGCAGCGCTCGCAATCCACCAGGTGATGGGGGTTCTGATGGCCGCAGGCGTCGCACACAATCACGCCGTCGCGCGCCTCCGGAAAGACTTGCCGGCGCGCCGCAGCGGGCGGCACTCGCGAGGCCCTCCATGAAGTTCTGTCCGGTATAGGGCTGTCGCTCAGCCGCGCTTCGGCCGCGCTGTGCGGATCCACTGGGGCCCGCTTCTCCGGCGGCGCGGAGCGCATGCGCTGGTCCGGCTCTGCCAGAAGCGCAGCGGCAAGCCGCAAGGCATCCAATTCCGATTTGACCCGCCGAAGCGCGATCTCTTTCTGTTGCAGCAGTCGCTCTACTTCTACCATTTCAACCAATGTAGGCCGGCGCCGCTGAAAACTCCATTGCAAATCTGGGTTCCCCAACTCGCCGCTCAATATATTCAGGGCTGGCGCAGGATCGTCTGATACGGATCAATCAAAAGCTTGCGGGCTCCCGCAGGCGCGGTGAAGCGCACGCTGGTCTCGCTGCCGTCTGTGAA
Source organism: Acidobacteriota bacterium (assembly GCA_019236695.1). Taxonomy (GTDB): domain Bacteria; phylum Acidobacteriota; class Terriglobia; order Terriglobales; family Acidobacteriaceae; genus JAFAIN01. The sequence goes on from JAFAIN010000125.1 coordinate 29,648, forward strand.
CACGTGGCCCAGCAGAACCGGCTTGCCTCCGCTCACGGAGGCGTAGATTGGGACTGAGCTTACAAAATCTTCCGGCGCGTCCTTCTGCAGCAGGCGGGCCGTGACAATTGCCTTTTCACCGCGCACGCTGAACTTAACGTCTTCCAGTTCAAACCTCGGAATGGCGGTGCCGTTCACCCATGAAGCGAAAAACCATTCGAGCGACCGCCGGCCTTCGTAGTTCATGCCGGCCGGCAGCACGGCCTCAAAAGCCCGCTGCACGTCCTCGTTGCTCATGACGTTTTCCCGGTGCGCCTGCCCCAGCTGGCGCAGCGCCGAAAGGAACAGTTCGTCTCCCGAGGCGACCTTCTTGCCGGGCGTGGCGGGAGCATCGCGCAGCAGGTTGCGGAGCATGTGGATCAGCCAGGTGCCGCGGCCATAGACCACGGGATCGTAGCCGCTGGGGAACTTCGAGGAGGTGAGCCTCGGACCTAGAGTTACGGGTCCGGCCATGTAGATCGGCGTGCCGTCGGCGTTCTTCCCGAGCAGTCGCTCACGATAATGCTCCAGGACGGTGCGGACATCGGCCGGGCTGTTCTGCTCGAGGATCATGAGGGCGCAGTAATTGGCGAGAGCCTCGCTCAGCCACTGATCGCGGTAGGTTCGCCAGCCGACGTTGTCGCCCCACCACTGGTGGGCAGTTTCATGCGGCACCATCAGCTTGCCGTAGAGCAGGCTGTTCCAATCGCTGATATGTTGGGCGGCACGCTCCTGCGGCGTGAGGAACGCGAAGCTCGAGAGAAAGATCAGCCCCGGCCAGCCCTGCCCGACCTGCCCGGGTACCTGCGTGAGCCAGAGCTCCGAATACGGATAAGGCCCAATGTGGGCTGAGAGCCAGTCCACAGCATGGGCCGCATCCTCGGCGACGTTTGAGGCATGCTTGGCAGGAATGGGTTCGGTGGGCACCGGGGGCATGTCGGGCGGTCTGACGGCAACCGGGCGGCTGTTGTTGTCTTCGATTTGGGGAACTTCGGGAACCTGGGCGCGAAGGAAGTTGCGTTCGACCGAGCGCGAAGCATAGGCCGCCACCGCCACGCTGCCGGCCTTGGCCGCCACCCTGGTGTACTGGCCCAGGTTGAAACCGGCGGTCGGAATCGGCTGCCGCGCAATCCAGTGGGTTGCCTGCTGGCCGTCCTGCGTGGTCTCGGAGACCGAAGTTCCAGTCGCCACCAGCGTCCAGCCCGGGGGATAGCGGAATTCCATGTCGAAGGCGGCATAGCTCAAGCCGCGATTGGGGAACCAGGTGCCGCGCGCGCCCACGTACAGCAAACCGCCTCCGGCATCGGAAAGCACATCGCCCGAATAGCGGAACCGCAACTGCAAGCGCTGGTTTGGCAGCGTGGGCTGGGGCAGCACCACCGCCACAATGTCGTTTCCGCGGCGCTCTCGCTGGCTGCCATGCGCGGCCGGGTTCTGCAGGAACTCCAGCGGTTCCTCGCCTTCCGGCGTCACCTCGGTTACCGAACTGATCTGCAGGAAACGCGAGAGTTCGAAGATCATCAGGCGTGTGGGTTGCGGCGCGAATCGCAGCGTCAACAGCGTGTCTGCCTGCAGGTTGCTGGGCGGCGTGATCTGCGCCCTGATTTTGTAATCCGTAACGCGCAGCCAGTCGCCTTCCACGTCTTCCGGATCGATACCGGCGACTTCGTCGTCGCGCAAGCCTTCGCTCAACCCGCCGCCCGGCTGCGACGCCCTCACAGGATGCGCGGCTGCCGCCAGAGGCGCATAGGAAGTCCAAACGTCCAGGAATGCGCGCTCACGAGCCTGCGCAACCTGTGCCACCAGCACGGCCTCGGGCCGGCTCGGGTCGTAATACACCTCGTACGTGCCATGGGGTGTGCCGCCAATCCGCAGGTGCAGATACTCGCCTGCTGCATGCATTTGCGGCGTGAAGAAGTCAACCAGAAGGCGCATGGCATCGGCGGCTGCCAGGTTCTGTGCGATGGGGGCGGCATGGCTGTAGAACTCGCGCCTGGAATCTTCATCGTCGAATGGCCGCAGCCCCGCTTTCAGTTCGCCGGGCACATCGCCATCGAAGCGCAGGTAAGCGGTGCTGAATTCATCGGCCAGAATCGCCGCGCCCGTAAACAGGCCGAGAGAGGCGCGCTCGACGGTGGAAGGCGGAGAAATCAGAATGTTGGCATCGCCTTCAAAGAAAGCGCCGGTTACTTTTCCCTGCACGTCGCGCGTGAACGCGATACTGCCGTCGTTGAACGTCACCTGGATGGAGCGCCGGTCGAGCGACACATCGCGAATTCGATACACCTGTTGCGCATCGATTTGTACGGTTGCGAGCTGCTCGTAGATTTGCGCTGCGGATCCTGCCGGCGCAGGCGCCTGCGCATGCGCTGCAAGCGCGCTCGTGACTGCCAACGCGGCGGCGGCCAGACTTCTCAGCATTGCCAATAGAATGCCACAACCCAGCGGTAAGCGGTAAGCTCGCAGCTCTAAGCTCGCAGCCGGCAGCATTTCACCGCGGAGGCGCGGAGGCGCGGAGAAGGCCGATGCAGATTTCTCGCTTCGCTCGAAATGGCACACGTTCTGAGGGGTTGTGACGAACCTACCCTCGTCAGCCCGTCTATCAGGACGAACTAGGTGAAGACCAGGGAATTCCACAGGGAGGGCGGGGGGTATGGGAGATCAGGGCCGGTTTTGAGCTCCCGGTTTTTGGCCTTTTGCGACTACAATCGCTGCGGCGGCATCTTATCCGCATACAGGCGGTATCCAGCCTCTTACGGGCGGAACTGCACTGGAGAAACCATGAACCCACTTACGGGCAATTCCTGCCCCAAGGTCACAATTCCTTCCATTCAGGAAAAGAAGCAGCGCCGCGAGGCGATTACCTGTCTCACGGCCTATGACTACGCCACCGCTCGCCTGGTGGACGAAGCGGGAATCGACATGGTGCTCGTCGGCGACTCGCTCGCCATGGTTGTGCTCGGCCATGACACCACGCTGCCGGTGACGATGGATGAAATGCTGCACCACACCCGGGCGGCACGCCGCGCGGTTCGGCGCGCGCTCCTGGTTGCGGATATGCCGTACGCCAGCTACCACGTCAGCATGGAGGAAGCCATACGCAATGCGGCCCGGTTCGTGAAGGAAGCCGGAGCTGAGGCGGTGAAGGTGGAAGGTGGGGAAAAACGCGCCGTGCTGGTGGAACGACTGCTCGAGGCCGAAATACCCGTCGTGGGCCACATCGGCCTGACGCCCCAGTCCGTTCATCGCTTCGGCGGCTTCAAGGTGCAGGGAAAGTCGCTGGCCGCAATCGAACAACTGATGCGCGACGCCGCTGCGTTGGAAGGCTCAGGCGCTTTTGCACTGGTGCTCGAGGGCATTCCGCGCGAAGTCGCCGCCATGGTCACGCGCCATGTGGGAATTCCGACGATCGGTATTGGAGCCGGACCCGACTGCGACGGTCAGGTGCTGGTGCTGCACGATCTGCTTGGGCTTGGGTTCCAGCCGCCGGCGAAGTTCGTCCGGCAGTATGCCAATCTTCGCGGCATCATCGGGGCGGCGGTGGCAAACTTCAGGGGCGACGTGGAAGCCCGTACATTTCCGGCTGAGAGCGAGAGCTATCATCTGCCCCCCGAGACAGTGCACGAATTGCAGGATCTGGCTGCGCGCGGCAGCGTCCGATGATTCT
>JAFAIN010000206.1 GCA_019236695.1 Acidobacteriota bacterium
GCGCCGGCTCGGCGCGCCCGAGTCCCGGGTAGGTCGCTAGAGACAGCCAGCAATGGCTGCCCCAGAGGAATGACCGTCATCCCGCTCCGGCGGGATACAGAATTCGGCTTACAGGCCCGGCTGCCGCAATTTGTTGAACAGGATCAACGTTCGCCGGGGCGGCGGAACATCCAATTGACCTAAGCTGTTGAAAATACAATAACCCTCATCATGTCCGTAAGCAGTGGGACAGCTTGGGACAGCGAAAAGCCCGAAAAACCAGCGAAAAATGCCGCTGTCCCACTGTCCCAACCCCTACAAAAATAGGGGTGGGACACCCTGGTGAGGTGAAGGTCTGGGGTCGGGCTCTGCAAAGTGTCCCACTGTTCCATTCCGCTAGGGGTGGGACAGCGGGACAGTAAAAATTACACGTTTTTTGATTCCAACGATCCCGCTGAACCACCTTTAGCTGCATGGCAGAACTCGAGCGAGATGGAGCGGGCGCAGCGTGACCTTCACTCTTCCCGCAGCAGCCGCCACGCACTTACGCGCATGGCATTGCGGGCGGGCGTCCATACAGCCACCATGCCCAGCCCGGCCATGGCTGCGAGTACGCCGGCCAGCACTACCGGATCGCGCGGCGTTGCCTGATAAACAATCTGTGCCAGAACCTGGCTGGCGAGCACTCCCAGAAACACGCCGGCCAGGGTGCCGGCTAGCAGGAGGGTTACGGGCCGGCCAATGGCGGAACGAATCACCTGAGCGGGATGTGCACCCAGGGCTACGCGGATGCCCAATTCTTTCAGGCGCTTCGATACCGCATAAGTCGCCATTCCAAAGACGCCCGTAACTGCCAGCATCGCGGCCAGCAGGCCCATGACGCCCAATGCGGCGGTTGCCACACGCGCCGGAAACAGCACAAATGCGAGTTCGTCGTTCCAGGTTTCGAGCGTGAAAGGCAGCGCCCAATCAATGCTGGTAAGCATGCGATTCACCGCCGGCGCCGCTTCCGAAGGCGGAAGCAGGGAGCGAACCACCAGCGTGGTATTGCTGTCGGGATGCTGCATCAGCGGGAAAAACATTGCCGGCCAGGGCGCCTCAGCCAGCGAATCATACTTGCCATCTTCCACTATCCCCACCACTTCACGGCTGGTCTTATCGGCGGCGGTGGAGAAGCGCATACCCACGGCTGAAAGGGTATGAAACATGGCGCGGGCGAAGGTGGCATTGATGATCGCCACCCCGGGAGCAGATTCGTCGTCGTGCCAGTTCAAATCGCGGCCGGCCAGCAGGCGCGTCCCCGCAGCCTGCAAGTATCCGGGCGTAATGGCGAAGAGCTTAGCCCCGAATGCGCTGTTCTTTGTTCGGAAGTCGGTCGTCCCTTCGGGATATACGAGCCAACTATCGCCGCCTGTGCCAAGCGGAATCTGGTTGATGATTCCGGCAGCGGTTTGGCCGGGCAGGCGAGCGGCGGACTCAAGCATTTGCCGCTGGAGGGCGGCGGAGGCCCGATCGGAATGCCCCGCCATGTGCAAGTCGGTGACGGCCAGCAGCCTGCCCTGTGGCTGAAAGCCGAGCGGAGCCGTAAGCGAGCGCTGCATACCGCGCAGCGCCACTATGGAGGCGGTGACCAGCATGCTGCACAAGGCAATCTGCAGCCCCAGCAGCAGGTCACGAAAAGCAAAGCGGCGGAAACGCCGGTTGTACCCGGCAGGGCTCCGCATCAGCAGTGACGCGCCGACCGTGCGCAATTGCCCCAGCGGGAGAAGCCCGAAGAGCGCTCCGCTGAACAATGCGAGCCCCAGACCCGCGGCATACACACGCAGGTCAGGATTCACGGTCACGCGGATGGGGAACTCGGCAAACGGCTGCCAGCGGCTCAGCCCTCGGAGCAGCATCGCGGAAAAGAGTGTGCCGACCAGGCCGCCGGCCAGCGAGACCAGCACAGCTTCCATGAGGAGTTGGCGCGCGATGTGCCAGCGGCTGGAGCCGATGGCCAGCCGGATGGCCAGCTCGCGTGTGCGATCGGCGTTGCGCGCGGCAAAGATGCTGGCCAGGTTGGTGGCGGCAGCGAGCAGCACCAGCAGGGCCAGAACCATAACCCCGGTGACGAACTGCCGTGTTGGATCTCCGAGCACATCGCCCAGCATGCCGGGCTTCACCAGTCGGGCGCTGAGGTTGTCGTCATCCGGGTACTGGCGGGCCAGGGCGCGGGCAATGGCATTCAAGTCGTCGGTGGCCTGCGCGGGGCCGGCGCCGGGCTTCAGTTTGCCGATGATCCACAATCCGTGGGAGCCGCGCGCCTCCAGCGAGCTGCGCGCTTCATCCTGGCTTACATCGATGATCGGCATCCAGAAATCGGGCCAGAAAAACTGTTCCGTTCCATGAAACGACGGGGGTGCGATGCCGATTACGGTAAATGGATGCTGGTTGATCTCCACCAGCGCTCCCACGGTGCCCGAGCCGGCGCCGAAATGGGCGCGCCAGAAGCTGTCGCTGAGCACGATGTACGGAGCGGAATCGGGGCCGCGCTCATCGCTGGAGTGAAAAAATCGCCCGAACTCGGGCCGCACGCCGAGCAGATCAAAGTAATTGCCGGAAACCCGGTAGTACCACACCTTGAAGGCTGCGGCTCCGGTGCTGAGGCCTCCCGGCTGGATGCGATATGCGGCCATGCCGCTGAAGGTGGAATTGCGGTCGCGAAAATCGCGGTAATCGGGGTATGACTGGTTGTCGTACCCGGCCTGGCGATGCGCAATGTTGTAGAGCCCTTCCGGCTGGGGGACGTCGAGGGGACGCAACACCAGCGCATTCAGCACGCCGAACACGGCAACGTTGGCGGCGATTGCCAGGCCGACGGTGAGCGCGGCCGTAGCCGCGAATCCGGGCGAGCGGCGCAACTGCCGGGCGGCATAGCGAAGGTCGCGCGCCAGGGCGTCAAGCAGCGCCGCGGCGTCGACGGAAGCAGTTTCCTCCTGCAGCACGCGCGCGTTGCCGAAGCGAATGCGGGCGTCGCGCCGCGCGTCTTCGGGCGGCATTCCGGCCGCCATGCTGTCGGCGGCGCGCATTTCGAGGTGCGAGCGCAGCTCGTCTTCGATTTCGCGCTCCATCCGCGCCCGGCGGAAGACATTGGCGATGCGGCCGATCAGCGACATGGAATTGCCTTACGCATACCGCAGCACCGCGCGTATGCCTTTCACCAGTTGCTCGAAGCCCTGCTCGGCTTCCAGAAGCTGCTTTCTGCCCGCGGCCGTGAGCCTGTAATACCGGGCCTTGCGATTGCTCTCCGTCATCTTCCAGCCGGCGCGAATCCAGCCGCTCTGCTCCATGCGGTGCAGCGCCGGATAGAGCGAGCCCTCCTCCACCGACAGCAATTCATCAGAGGCTCGCTGGATATGCAGCACGATTCCGTAGCCGTGCAGCTCGCCCATCTGCGCGAGAGTCTTCAGCACCAGAAGGTCGAGACTTCCCTGCAGCTCATTCTTTGCCATGCGTTTCCCCCAGACAACTTAGCTTGTATCCCAAGACGTCTAGGCATGTCAAGGGAAAACCTGCTGGGGATGTAACGTGGGTCCGGCCGCCCCCGGCCGGACAGGCGGCCTGAAAGGCCGCTCACTGATTGCCTTTCACGTCTCCGCCTATGCTCACTTCAGGCGCGCTTCGCACGCCCTGTCCGGCCGAGGGCGGCCGGACCCACTTTACTTGTGCCACTCAATCCGCTCGGCGTTGGGAGCCACGCGGCAATTCGCTTTCCAGGGTCAGGCCACTCCCGGGGGCCTGCGCGCCATCCAAACCAGGTGAGCGGCAGGCGCACGTGTCTGCCCCCCGGAGAGTATGCGCAAACTACCCCTGGCTCTCATTCCTCTGTTGTTTTTGGCGGTCTCCCTTTGCGCGCAGGACTTGCGAATCTCCATTCCAAAACGCAGCAAGCCGACCCCGGTTCAGCAACTGAACCGCGACGGCGTGGCCGCGGTGGAGCATCACGATTACGCCAAGGCAAGGAAGCTGTTTTACCGGGCCTATCTGCTCGATCCCAATGACCCATTCACGCTCAATAACCTTGGCTACATGGCCGAACTGGATGGCGAACTTGAACGCGCGCAGCGATATTACGGGCTGGCGGCCGACCTCAGTTCTGACGCCATGGTTGACCGTGCGACGAGCGACAGCCTGCTCGGCAAGCCGGTGGCGAAAGTGGCCGGCAACGCGCAGGACCGGCAAATGCAGCTCAACCGCCTGAACATTGAAGCCATTGGGCTGCTGATGAAAGATCGCGCTCCGGAAGCCGACCTGGTGCTGCAGAAAGCGCTGAAGATTGACAATCGCGATCCATTCACCCTGAACAACATGGGGTTTGCCCGGGAAAAGGAAGGCGAACTGCAGCAGGCCGTCAGCTACTACAGCGCGGCCGCGGCATTGCACTCACCCGAGAAAGTTGTGGTGGCCGTGAACCATGACTGGCGCGGCAAGCCGATCTCTGAAATCGCCGAGCGCAATGCGGGCAAGGTTCGAAAGGAGTTGCAGGAGGCGAATGGCGACGTTACACGGCAGGTAACGCTGCTGAACCTGCGGGGGGTTTCGGCGCTGAACCGGAACGAAAGAGAAGAAGCGCGGAAGCTGTTCCAGCAGGCCTACCGCCTGGATCCGCAGAACGCATTTACGGTTAACAATATGGGCTACCTGGCGGAGCTCGAAGGCGACCGCGAAACCGCCGAGTTTTACTACGCGAAGGCGCGGGAGAGCGAGCAGGCCAATGCCAAAGTGGCGCTGGCGACCCGCAAAGATGCCGAAGGCCGCAGGATGGGTGAGGTTGCGCAGCAGAGCGATGGCAAGGTGCAGGCCAGCATGCAGGCTGAAGTGGAAGCACGGCGCCGCAGCGGCCAGCCGGTGGAATTGCGCCGGCGCGATAATTCAAGCGTAAAGCCGCTGGAAATGCCGGCAAACGATACTGCGCCCGTGAACCCGCCGAAACCTCCGGCGGAGTGAGCTTTCGGCTCTCAGCGTTCAGCTTTGTGCCCCGGCTGACGGCTGAGAGCTGAGAGCTGAAGGCTCTTCCTTAGCGTGGCACCTGGGGCACGGGTGTTGCCGGCGCGCCCGGTATCTGCGCCAGCGGCGGCTTGCTGTTGGAAGGCGGAGTATTGAGCGGCGGCAGCGGCTGAATCGTTACGGGCGCCAGCGGCGGCGGAGTGGTGCTCATTTGCTCCGCAGTGGCGGGCACCACCCCCGGCACATTCGGCATGTGAGTAATGGCGCCGGCTTCCGCATCGCCAATGTTGATGCCCAGCGTTTCCAGCGTAGTTCCGGTCACCTGGTCCATGGCCACACGCGATTGCTCGTAGGCGGCCATGGCGGTAACCAGATTCGATTCCGCAGTGGTCAGGTTGTTCAACTGGGTGAGCACGTTGTAGGTGGTGCTGGCGCCCAGAGCATACTTCTTGCGTTCGGCATCAAGGCTCTGCTGCGCGTAATCGCGGCTTTTGATCGCTGCGTCAACGCGGGCGCGGTTCTGCTGCAGCGAAAACTGAGCGTTGCGCACGTCAATCGAAATCTGGTTCTGCAACTGCTGCAGGCGCGCCTCCGCCTGCCGGTATTCCAGTTGCGAACGGATCTGGTCTGCCTGGGCAGCCCGGTTCCAGATGGGGATGTTGAGGTTCAACCCCACGTAGTAGGTGGGATTGGTGTTGAACGAGGTCAGCGCGTCAGTGTAGCCGGTGTTCGGGTAGGTGGCCGTGCCACCGCCCAGGTTCTGATAGTTGGGATTGAGGGCTCCGGCCAGTCCGGCGCCTCCCCAGTTGGCGACCATGTCAACGGTGGGAAGCATGGCGTTGCGCACGGCCTTGATGCTCATTTGCCGGGTATTCAGGTCAATGCGCGATTCCGCCAGTTCGGGCCGGCGCTGCATGGCCTGCGCAATGAGGTCCTGCAGCGGCGTAACTGCTTCCGATTCGGGAAGCTGCATGCGATCGGTCGGCACGACCTCGGCCGAGGCCAGCACCGGGTCATTTTCGTTCTTGGTAATGGCGTTTTTCATCAGCAACTGCTGAAGCTGCAGGTTGGTTTGCGCAATGATGACGTTCTGATTGCTGGAGGCGACCTGCGCCTGCGCGTTCACCACTTCAATCGGCGCCAGGGTGCCGATCTGCACCTGCTTCTGGTTGTCGCCCAGCAACTGCTGCGCGAGCTGCAGCGCGCGCAAAGCCGCCTTCAGGCTTTCGTATGCGTTTACCAGGTTCCAGTACTGGTTCTCGATCTGGGTGGTGGTGAAGATGATCTGGTTGCGGAAGGCCACATCGGCAATTTCGCGGTTGTTGCGCGCCTGGATTATGAACCGGCGGTTGCTGGCAATGCTGAGGCCCTGCAGCAGATGCTGCCGGAACTGCAGCAGGTAGTTGGAGTTGAGCTGCGGCACCAGAAGCGAGCGTGTGCTGTTGGTAGTGACGCGCGAATTGTTGAACGTAACGTTCAGCAGCGTGCCGGTGGGGAACCCCTGCGCGTATCCAAAGTTTACCGTGCCCGTAGCCTGCACCAGCGACGGAACGCCGGAAAACAGGATGTTGGTTTGCGGAGTGGTGGAGTGCTGAATGCCGAGGGTGCCGGTAAGCGCCGGATCGAAGGAATCAATGGGCGGGCCGGTGCCCAGGGTGGAGTTGACCAGGCCATTGGTGCCGGTGCCGGCGCCGCCGGCAGCAGCGCTGGTTCCCCCGGCGCCGCCTCCCGAGGCTCCCACAGAGACGGTGCCTCCGCCGGGCGTGCCCGCGACCAGGCCGGCGTTAAAGCCGCGCGCCGCCGCGCCGGATTTGGTGCGCAGGATATCGGTATCGGCAATGGGCAGGTTATAGCGCGCAATGACCAGGTCGAGGTTATTTTCCAGCGCACCCGCAATCGCATCGTCGAGCGACAGCATCAGCTTGCCATCCTTCACCATTGTGGCCAGCCGCCCGGAGTTCGCGAAGTTTACCGGCGGCACCTGGCGCGGCTCATAGGGCCGGAGCACGTTCGGGCCAAGCGGCGAGGATTTGGTGTAATTCGACTGTTCCTGGGCAGCCGCCAGGACGCAAATCATGAGCCACGCGACCACCACCCGCACAACCTGCACACCGAGCGACACTCTCATACGGTTCTCCGATTTTGGTTTTAGCTTCCGACGCAAGGCAGGAAACCGCTGAATTCTTATTGACTTGCCGGAACGCCGATTGTTACCTGAACTCCCGTAAAGTTACGTAAATTCTTCGTGAGAAGTTCCGCAACCCACGCTGGAGGGAAACCGATAGTATAGCGCACGGACCTCGGAATCAGGCTCACAACGGAGACGCGGAGACACGGGGAACGAATGTGAAATCTTCAATCAGAAATTATCTGGCGGTGGAATAGGGAGAATTGTAATTTCGTAATTTGTAATTTCGTAATTTCCCTGGCCGAGCTGCTGCACCGTGATTCAGAAGGAAGTCACTGTCATCCTGAAGCGCAGCGAAGGATCGCCGCGGGGCCGGCAGTGTCGCAGGCGTGGGCAGAATCCTACGAGGCCATTGGGCGGAAATGCCGGCAATCGCGTACGGCCAGCGGCTTCGGGATTCCTCGCTGCGCTTCGGAATGACATTCCCTATCACGTATCCGCTGCTGTTCAATTCGCTGAAATATGAAAGTAAGGAATGCGCAACCTGAAGCTCACGCTCGCCTATGACGGCGCCGACTTCCACGGCTGGCAGGTGCAGCCGGGCCGGGCGACCATACAGGGCGCGCTGGCGGAGGCGCTGGAGCACGTAACCGGCGCCACGGGATTGCCGCAGGGCGCAGGACGCACGGACGCGGGCGTACATGCACTTGGGCAGGTTGCTGCCTGGTCCACTGCCGCGCCCATTCCGGCGCGAAACCTGGCTGCGGCGCTCAACGATGCGCTCCCTCCGAGCATTCGCGTGCTGGCGGTCGAGGAGGTGGCGCCCGGTTTCCATCCTCGCGGCACCGCCAGGGCCAAGACATATCGGTACCGCATTTTCCGCGCCTCGGTGTGCCCACCATTCATTGCACGTTACGTGTGGCACCATCCTTACGCGCTGGACGAGGCGGCCATGATGGCGGCGGCCCCGCTGGTGGAAGGCCGGCACGATTTTACTTCGTTCGCCGCTGTCGATGCGGAACGCTCGGAACGCCTGGCCCATGAAGAAGCCAGCAACGTGCGCACCATTTTTTCTTCGCGATGGGCCAGGCAGGAGGATGAGCTGATCTATACCGTGCGCGGTGATGGCTTTCTGCATCACATGGTGCGCAATCTGGTGGGCGCCTTCCTGCTGGTGGGCCGCGGGACGCTGCAACCGCAGGCGCTCTGCCAGATTCTGGCCGCCCGCAGCCGCTCGAAAAATCCGGCCGCAACCGCTCCCGCTGCAGGCTTGTGCCTGATGGAGGTGGAATACTGAACATGCCGCTTGCCGCCCGGCCTTCGTGCTGCTTTGTGCCTGTTTGTGGTTCATTCATTCTGAAGCTGGAATCACCACAAAGT
>JAFAIN010000243.1 GCA_019236695.1 Acidobacteriota bacterium
GATTGCGCAAGTAGGCGGGGTCAGCATTCGTAGAATCCTCGCGCCATCCCTGGCCCAGGGCTTCAAGGTATTGCCGCAACTCGGCACGGCGAATGCCCAGCAGCGGCCGCACAATGCGGAAACCGCTTTTTTGAACGCTGGGATAAATGCCCGCCAGGCCGCGGGTCCAGGCTCCGCGCAGCAGTTTGAGCAACACGGTTTCGGCCTGGTCATCGAGGGTGTGGCCAGTGGCAACACAATCGAGGCGGCATTCCGAGGCGATCTCCGCGAATGCCGCATACCGCAGCCGGCGCCCCGCAGCTTCAAGGCTCAGGCCGTACTGGCGGGCGCAGCCGCGGCAATCAACCGTGCGAACCTGGGCCTCGACTCCCAACTGAGCGGCGAGCCCGGTGACCAACGCCTGGTCAAGCGCCGACTCCGCACCGCGCAACCCATGGTTGACATGAAGAGCGAGGACAACGACTCCGAGCCGGCTACGCAACTCGAGCAGCAGGCGCAGAAGCGCTACCGAATCCGCTCCGCCGGAAACTGCTACCCCGACCCGATCGCCCGGGCGGATGAACTCATGCCGGCGGATGCAGTGCAGCACGCGGTTGGGGAGGCCGGGAGGCATGTAAGTTTCAGGCTTTCGCGGGACTCAAAAACCGTATAAGTTGCTGATTCCATTGGAAATAAGTCATACAACAATAAACCATTTATTTTCAATGATATGGACCGGGTCGAAGTGACTTTTATTACCAACTGGTAAACAAATCTTCACTGCTAGCAGTGAAAAACCACAGGGAGCCGTTTTTTCGCCTTTTTTTTACCGATTGGTAAACAGGCGTGCCGGCCAAGAGTCTCCAGCTTCAGTGTAGCTGTCGGGGGGGCGTGAAAGCAACATGGTTTTTGTTTATTTTTCGCCCATGGCTGCGTCCATTCCTGGAAGCAGGCGCCGAAACCCGACTTTACGGGCACGGCAACGCTTCGTCCGATAGCGTGCTCGAGCGGGCCGATCTGCCGGCCCTCGGCCTTACGACTGCCTTCGTTGAACCCAGCCCTGGCCGCGATGGGATAAATGTGGGTCGCGCCTACGGCGCTTGAAATTGGGTGTTGACCATTCCCAGCGCTTCCGCGCTGGGCTAAATGTGGGGTCGCGCCTACGGCGCTCGTTTGCGCGGCCATGCCGCGCGCGCAGTTCGAGCGCCGTTCAGGCGCCTGTATCTCTGTGCGCCGTTAGGCGTGGGTGTTCCCACGCGCTGCAGGCGCGATCCCACAATCAGCGCAGCGCGTGAAGGGTTGGGCCAGTCTATTTGCTCCGCGAGCTAAAACGTCTTCACATTGGTTTCTCGAGTTCGAGGAGCTTGCGCTTGCGGCTCAGGCCCCAGCGATAGCCTGCCAGAGCACCATTGCTGCGCACCACGCGGTGGCAGGGGATGACCATGGCGACGCTGTTGGCTGCACAGGCGCGGGCTACGGCCCGGTGTGCGGCGGGCTGGCCAAGGGCGCGAGCGATATCGGCATAGGAGCGAGTTTGCCCGTGGGGAATTTTTCTTAGCTCGCGATAAACGCGCCGCTGGAAAAGAGAAGCGCGGATGTGCAGCGGCAGGTCGAGATCGCGGCGCTCGCCGGCAAGGTAGCCGTGAAGCGCGCTGATGAAGGGCTGGAGGGAACCCGCATCGCGCTGGATTCGTGCGCGGCGGAACTCACCGCGCAGCTCCTCTTCCAGTCGGGCATCGGAATCGCCAAAGGCCACGCGGCACAGGCCCTTGGAAGTGGCGGCAACCAGCATGCGCCCCAGGGGCGAGCCGGTAACGGCAAAGCGAATCTGCTGCCCGGGAGCGCCGTCACGGTAAACCGCGGGCGTCATGCCGAGGCGCCGCTGCACGCCTTCGTAGGCGGCGCGGCTGGAGCCGTAGCCGGCTTCGTAAGTGGCATCGGCGACGCTTCGCCCAATGCCCAGGTTCAGCTTGAACAGAGCGAGCCGGCGTGCCTCGGCATACTCGCGCAGCGTGACCCCGAGCGCGCGGCGCAGCACACGGTTGATTGCGGCGGCGCGCATGCCCAGCGCAGCCTGGACGGCGGCGGCGGAAAACTGGGAATCCAGGTTCTGCTCAACAAAATCGCAGATGCGGCGGACCGACGCCGAATCCGGATCGGCGCCGGAGGTTGTGACTTCCGCGGGCCGGCAACGCAGGCATGGCCGGAAGCCGCCGCGCTCGGCCGATTCGCGGTCGCGGAAGAAAAGCACGTTTCGCCTTGCCGGCATGCGTGACGGGCATGAAGGACGGCAATACACGCCGGTGGTCCGCACCGCGTAGTAGAACTCGCCATCGAGGCTGCGGTCGCGGTTGAGGACTGCAGCCCATTCGCGTTCGGCTTCAGGAGATGTCATTTGCGTAGCCATACGCGAGGTTATAGCGGAACGCCGGTTTGGGCTTCTATCCGAAATTGATTTTGAATCCGGCATTTTCGTTGTTCACAACGGAGACTCGGAGGCACGGAGAAAGCCAGGCTCAGTACCAGGATGACAATGGCGCGAAAGGCCATCCTGTTATTCAGGGGTCAACACCGCCGAGATGTCATCCCAGACCATCCAGCCCGGCTTCAGCTCCCGTGCGCCGTGGCGGCTGTAAAAGCGGCGCGCCACCACATTATCGGAAGTAACGTTCACGCAAATCCGCAAGGCGCCATGCTGCACAAACCATTGTGCGAGCAACGCGAGCAGCTTCGAAGCCACTTCGCTTCCGCGGCACGCGGCATCAACGTTGATCCACTCGAGCTCACCTGCGCAACCGAACCGGCGGGTAAGGTGGCCGGCAATAAAGCCCACCAGTTCCGCCTGGCGAAGCGCCGAAAAAAATGCGCGCGGCGCCAGCGCCTTCTGCGGAAACACCTCGCCGGCCATGTATCCGTGGATCCGGCGCACCCAATCCTCTTTGGCGCCCCATTCGGCCGCGCGAATCAACGCCATGGCGGGAACATCGGCGGGAACGGATTCGCGGTATTCAAACATGTTGCCGCACCGCTATTCTGACGGCCGCTGAGTTACCAGCGCGAGCCTTCTCCGCAGGTTTCCACCTTCACGCTGCCGGCATTGAGGTAGAAGCTTACCAACCCGCACGAATCGGTGCGGTAGGTGGCAATGGCGTTTTCTTCCAGGCGTTCGAGGACTTCCGGCCGGGGATGACCAAAGCTATTGCGAAATCCGGCTGAAATGACCGCAAAACGAGGCTGCACGCGTTCCAGGAATTCGGGAGTGCTTGAGGTTGCACTTCCGTGGTGAGCTATCTTCAGGACATCGGCGCGAAGGCTTTGAGAACGCCCGCCTCCTGGAGATCCTGAAGCCGCGGGCGCCCAAGCCTCACCTTCGGCGAGCTGCCGCTCGATTTTGGCTTCAATGTCACCGGCCAGCAGGGCAGTTGCGCCGTGATGGGAAATGGCAAGCACCAGGGAATCATTGTTTGAGGCGCGCTCGCCCGGCTCATAGCCGGGCAGGGGCGCGAGAACGTGGACGGTTGCCTCGCCCAATGGGAACTGCATGCCGGCTGCGAGGTGGCGCACAGCCACGCCCAGGCGCCGCGCCTCAGCCAGCAATTGCCGCATGGCGGGTGTTGCCGGAGCGGCGCCAACCCATAATTCGCGGGGATGGAAATCGGCGAGGATGGCGCGCATACCTCCGATGTGATCTCGATGGGCATGGGTGAGGGCCACGGCATCGAGGGTGCGGATGCCGCGCGACCAGAGGTAAGGCGCGACCACTTCCTCGCCAAAATCAAATTCCGAGCGCTCCGGACCGAGCGCCCCTCCGGCATCGACCAGCAAGGTTCTGCCGCCCGGGGAAACGACCAGCAGCGAATCGCCCTGGCCAACATCAATGCTGGTGAATTCGAGCGAGCCGGGATGGCGTTGCATGGGCGGCGCAACCAGGGTAGTAAAGCAGGAGGCCAGGGCAAACAGCGCCAGGCCGGCTGCCGGGAGCCAGCGGCGGCCGCGCACCAGGATGGCGGCGGCCGCGAAAGCAGCCAGCCAGGCAGCCAGCATTCGAAGGGACGGGGTGGCGAGGCGGACATCAAAAACGCCGCCGAGCCATCCGGTAGTGCGGGTGATGAGGTGCAGGGCGGCCGAGGCAGCCGAGGCCGGAACCGCGGCCAGCGCAGCGGAGGCGTAGGAGGAGAGAACAGCCATGAAGGCGGCCGGCAGCATGAGGCCGGCGAGCGGCACTGCCAGCAGGTTGGCCGCGGGCGAAAGGATGGCTGCGCGATGAAAGTACCAGGCCATGGGCAGCGCCAGCGCGAACTGCATGACCAGCGACACCACTACCAATTCAAAGGCCCGCAGCATGAGCCATGTGCCTCGCACCACGAGCAGGCGCGCCAGCCATGCTCCGGCAATCGGCTGAAGGGCGCGCACCAGCAGGCGAAGATCGAGGCGGAACTGGGCCACGCGGGGCGGCAGGCGTATATCGAAAGTGGTGGAATGGAAGTGCCGGAGGCCGGCAAGGTAAGGCTCGGCGGTATTCTCGAGCAAGGGGCCCGCAACCGCAACAATGCCCAGCACCGCGGCAAAGGAAAGCTGAAAGCCGGGAGCGAACAGCGCGGCCGGATCGAGGGCAAGCAGGAGGAGCGCAGCCCCGCCGATTGCATTCAGGGCGGCATGCGGCCGGTAAAGCAGCCGGGCAACCAAGTAGAGGCTCAGCATCAGAGTGGCACGCCAGATGGGGACGCCATCATCGGCGAGCCATGCGTACCCGCAGGCGAAGGCGATGGTGGCGACGGCGGCCGCCATTTCACCGAAGCGCAGCTTCCGCAGCGCGCCGTAGCAGAACCAGGCAACGATTCCGAGATGAAGGCCGGCCACGACCAGCAGGTGATACGTCCCGCTGCGCTGAAAATCCAGGCGAGCCTGCGGAGTGATGCGCGAGCGCTCGCTGATGAGCATGGCGCTGAGCAGCCCGGAATCAGGTTCCGGCCACAACGCGTGAATGCGGGCCAGGAGACTGCGGCGAACGCGGCTTCTCCACAAGCCGGCGCGGGAACCTGCAAAGCCGGCCAGCGGCTGCACCTCTTCGGCGGGCGCGGCAATGACAAACGAGATGCCGCGCCCGGCAAGATATTCGCGATAGTCAAACGCGCCGGGATTGCGGAAATTATGCGGGCTGCGGAGTATTCCGGCGATTCGCAGGCGGGCGCCATACTGCAGCGCCGGCATGTCTGTGCCGCCGCTTTCGGCGTACTTTTCGCCTGGCTTTTCGTCGGGCGGTTCCTCGGAATACCGGTCGCGGGCGCGCGAGTAGATGGTGGCTCGCAGCCGGATCACAAGCGGGCGCCCGGCTCCGAACCGGCGCGGCATGGCGGGTTGAGCTGCCCGCCTCGCGGCCTCGGGTCCGAGGGCAATGGTTTCGGTTTCGAGATCGACGGACTGTGCAGCCGCATCGCCGGCACGCGGGCCGCCTTCGCGGATTACGTGCGCGGTGAGCACGACCTCGCGGCCTTCGAGTTCGCCTGCGCGAACGCCCGGCAGGTGGAACTGCCGCACGGCAAAGCACAGCCCTCCGCCTGCCGCAAAAGCCCCGAAAACCAGCACGGCCGAAACGGCGGTGCGCCGCCCCGCGTAATACACGGCTGAGAACGCGAACACCGCGAGCGCCGCCGCCCACCACCATGGCCCACGCCAGCAATATCGCGCCGCCAGGATGCCGGCGCAAAACGACAGAGCGGCGAACAGGAGGGGAGAATCAATTGATTGCCGAACTGCGGAATTGCCGAATTGCGGAATTGATTCGCACCCCCGGATTCGCGGCATTGTACACGCCAGCGATTGAGCTATTGGGTCATTGTGCTATTGGGCTGTTTTCTCGAGCCCTCGAAGAAGTGGATCGTCCCGCCAGGGTCGGGCGGAAATACGGAGAGCCCGCGAAGCGGGCGGAAGACATAGCCCAGCGGCGTAAGCCCTGGGTTTTGAGTGGCGAAAACAATTCCAAGCCCTCGAAGAGGGCGATAGAATCGGCCATCGCGTATCGTTTCTTTCGCCCGCTGCGCGGGCTTGAATCGGGTACGGCGATTGACCCCGGGCTTGCGCCCGGGGCTAATGATCTGTCGCCCGCGTTCGCGGGCTTCGTTTTGGGCTTCGCGTGGGTGTGGGTGGGGGTCTAGTGAAGCGCCAAACCATAAGAGCCGGCGAAGCAGGCGGCGTAAGAGACTGTACAAAGCGCTGTGACGGTATGCCGGGACGGAATGCAGATCCCTCACTTGGCGAGGGATGACAAACTCAAGACGCGCAGGAATTTTGTTGACCCCGGGTTTGACTTTGCAGTATAAAGTACTTGGCAAAGGAGAAATCCGTGAGCTATGCCCTGTTCCGCCGGCCCAGCGGGTATGTGCCCATCCTGATGTCGCTGGCCGCACTCAGCGTGGTGGTGGTGTACGCAAGCGTGCATGGAATTGCGCGGCCAGCGGCTGACGAAGGCGTGGCAGCACACCTTTGGCAGTTGCTGATGGCGGGCCAGGCGCCGGTGGCCGCATGGTTTGCGGTTCGCTGGCTGCCGAAAGAGCCGCGGCAGAGCGCGCTGATTCTGGTTATGCAGGCCGGAGCAGCGCTGGCCGCGATGGCGCCGGTATGGTACTTCCACTTGTGAGACTGACGCCTTACCCAGGCCTTCCGCACTGGGCTAATTGTGGGTCGCGCCTATGGCGCTTGTCTGCTGCGCCATGTCAAACGGCCAATCGCTTCAGGCTGGGGTAGCGTGGAACCAGGTTTGCTGGCCGGCCTCGGGGGTCAGGCAAGCGCCCGAGAAGCCGCATTCCGCCATTATCCTCAAATAATCGGCTTCGGAACGGTGGACGGTGGCAAAGCCGCTGTGGGTTGGGGTTCCGCGGAACCGCCTTACGCCGGCAACGTTCAGGCAGCGGCGGATTTCACGTTTAACTTCTGAGCCCCGGCGTGCGGGCTGGGTGTTGGCTTCGAACACCAACTCCCCTCCCGCACGCATGAGCCGACGTGCATCCAGGAGATACCGGCGCAAAGTGCTGTCGCTGAGATAGTGGAACACCTCATAGCTGAAGACCACATCCAGGGGCTCGATGACAGTGGGTGAAAGCTCGGAGCCCTGCAACAGGCGGAACGAAATGTTTTTGCCCGCGGCGTGGGAGCGGGCGAGGGCAAGGAACGCGGGCGAGACATCGACGGCAATGACGCTGCCAAACAGCTCGGCGAGGGGAAAAGTAAGCCGACCGACGCCGCATCCCAGGTCAAGGCAGGTGCGCTCCCTGCCGGGGCAGAGGAAAGGCAGGGCGCGGGCGAGCTCGGCGCGGCCACTGGCCAGCACAGCGTCCCAATCGGCGAAGCCAGCAAGATGGCGGTCAATGGCCCAATAGCCGAGCTCGGGGGCCGAGTCGCGCCACCATTGGGTTCCGGTTTCTGTGGTTGGCATGGTCATGGGGATCCGGTCAGCGCCCGGCGGGCGTCAACGCCTCCAGCAATGGGATTTCGGCGGGTGCTGCGGCAGCCGGCGGCACTAATGATGCTGCCGCTGGCGTGCCACACGCCATGGGATTGATCGCGGCCTGGGAAGCACAGGCAGGTGCGGCGGGGTTCCTGCGCTCCAGCGCCTGTTCCAGCCAGGCGCGCGCCTGCAGCAGCGGCTTCTCGATGAAGTAGTACGAAGCCGAGGCGGCCACCAGCGCCAGCAGGATATTCTGCGGAAACGCCGCCATCCAGCCTGAAGATGCCCGGTTCAGGAAAACCTGCTGCCACAAATAAAGCGAGTAGCTGAGGGCGCCCAGCCACAGCATGGGGCGCGCATTCAGCACGCGCGCCATGGGGCCGGCGGTCAGGGTGGTGCAGCGCGCGACGCACAGCGCAACGCAGATGTTGATTCCGCTCTCGGCGACGGCCAGGCTGAAGCGCCCGGTAAATATTTTATTGGCGGCAAGCGCCAGGGCCGGCACCGCGAAGAACCACCGCGAGTTCATCAGCCTGTGCCACCAGTTCATGGCCGCAAGGCGCGGCCCCAGGCCGGCCAGCAGGCATCCACAGGCGAGGCTGTCGGCGGCAGTGTAGAAAGTTTCTCCAATCACGGACCGAGCCGCGGGATCGAGGTAAAAGGTGGCAATTCGCGCGAAGGGCGCAATCAAGAGCATGGCGCCGGCGGCCATGAAACCGCGCCGGCGGCCCAGCACGACCAGCGCCGCCGGCCACAACAGGTAGAACTGCTCCTCGAGCGAGAGCGACCAGGTGTGCCCCAGCCACCAGCCGCGCACCGCGTGGTAATTCATGGTGTAGGTTACGGCGTGCAGCAGGTCACCGGGCAGCAGATGAACGAGACCAAGGGCAGCGGCAGCGGCAATGGCCGCAATGTAAACGTAGAACGCGGGAAAGATGCGCAGCGTTCGGCGGAAATAGAAGCGGGAAAGCGAGATGCTTCCGGTGCGCTCGAGCTCTTTGAGCAGCAGCGAGGTAATCAGGAACCCTGAGATCACAAAGAAAACGCGCACGCCCAGGGCGGCCAGCGGGCCGAATTGGGAATGGAATGCCCGGCTATACGCGTTGCGGGTTCCCGCCAAATGGCCGCTCAGTACCAGCAGGATGGAAAGCGCCCTCAGGCCGTCCAATCCCGGGATGCGGGGCGCACTCTGGTTACCCTGCTGCATAGAACTCCCTCAATCTTCTGCGGAGAGTAACCGGGAACGGGGTACCAAACCGTGATGCAGAGCAAACTTCCGTAACAAATAAGTAACCTTGCGCAAGTTACCCTGCCAGGGCGGCATTGGGGACAGGCGCACGGTGGGTCGCATTGCCGCGGCCCAGCCACGGGCTCTCGATGAAGTACCAGGAGAGCACCGCGATCGCCGCGACGGCAGCGGTGGTCCAGGCCAGCCCCAGCCACGGCGACCGCTCGAAGATACCGTTTTCTACCAGCAGTTGAATGAGGGGGTAATGAACGATATAGACGCCGTAGGAAA
>JAFAIN010000251.1 GCA_019236695.1 Acidobacteriota bacterium
TTCGCGGGCAATGCCGCTGCCTGCGGGTTCGATTTCAATTCCGGCTTCCTGGGCAATTTCCACTGCGGCGCGCAGCGGCTTGCCAATGAATGACGGCACCTCCTGGCCGCCATCCACGTTGACCACAACTGCGCCATCGACAGGTTGAGGCGGCTCTGGCTGTCGAGAGGCCGCGCCCGCCGCAGGCCGCGGCGGCAGCTTCAGGGCGGCAGGCACGGGAGTGGTGGAGGAAATGGGACCGGGCGCCGTGAGCTGCGCTTCCACCTGCGCCAACGGTGCTGCCTTTTCGCCGGGATCTGAGGGAACGCCTTCATCCAGAACCCCGCCGATATGATCGGGCGAGCCTTCCGGCAGGTCGCCGGCAGCGCGCAGCTCGCGCTTGCGGTTGTCAGGAGCGAGCTCCAGATCGTGCGGCACGTTCCAATAGGCAAGCACCTGGCGCGCAATCCTGCCGAAAACCGGCGCCGCAACCTGGCCTCCCTGGTGCAATCCCACCGCCGAATCTAAAATCACGGCGATTACTACCGCGGGATGCTCCATCGGAGCGAACCCGGCAAACGAGCCTACGTACTTGGTCTTGGAATAGGCATGGGTCGCGGGATCCACTTTCTGCGCGGTTCCGGTTTTTCCCGCCGAGCTGTACCCGGGCAAATCAATATGCCCGCGAGCCGTGCCGTCCACAACCACGGCGCGCAGCATCTGCTTCATTTCCTGCGCAGTCTCCGGGGAGATCACCCGGCGCTCGGATGTGGGCGACAGCGAGACGGATTGAAATTTCGGATCCATGCCGAAATGGCCGCCTGGAACGTCAGCCGCCACAATGCGAGGCGCCACGTAAACCCCGCCATTGGCGATGGTGGAAATCAGGCCGGCAAGCTGGACTGCGGAAATGCCAATCTCCTGGCCCATTGACATGGCAGCCATTGACACTTTCGACCAGCGGTTGATCGGCTTGTAAAGGCCGCGCGTTTCGGCGGGCAGCTCCACACCACTGGGCGAGCCGAAGCCGAAGGAGCGCACATAGCGGTCGAACTTCTGTTCGCCGAGCCGCATGCCAATCTTGATTGCGCCCACGTCGCTCGATTCCGCGATCACATGGGTTACGTCAAGAACGCCGTGCGGCCGGGAATCGTGGATGCGCTGGCCCGCCACCACGATCGAACCCATCTGGCAGTCAATGGGCTCTTCCGGCCGGGTGACATGCTCCTCCAGGGCCGCGGCCACGGTCACGATTTTGAAGGTCGAGCCCGGCTCGTAGATGTCGCTTACGGCGCGGTCTTTCAGTTGAGCCGGGGTGACGTGCCGCGTGTCATTGGGATTGAAATTCGGGCGGTTGGCAAGCGCCAGAATTTCGCCGGTCGCCGGGTTCTCCACGATGGCTGTGCCGGCTAGCGCATGCGTTTCTTCCATGCCGCGCTGCAGTTCGCGCTCGGCGATGGCCTGGATTTTTTCGTCAATGGTGAGAACCAGGTTCTCGCCGGGCTGGGGCTCGTGCTCCACTCCGCTGAAGTACCGGCCTCGAGCGTCGCGCTGGATCGACATGCGGCCCGGGATGCCGTGCAGTTCGCCATCAAACGCCTGCTCCAGCCCGCTGAGCCCTTCATCATCCATGCCGACATAGCCGAGCGCCTGCGCTGCGAGGTCGCGCTTGGGATAAAAGCGCCGCGGCTCCTTCTGAAAATAAATTCCCTGCAGCTTGAGCGTGCGAATGCGGTCGGCGGTGGCGCTGTCGACCTTCCGAGCAATCCAGCAGAAGGCATGCGACGCTTTCAGGCGCGCCAGAATTTCCCGCGGTTCAGTGTTCAGGATTTTTGCCAGCAGCGCAGCCGCTACTTCCTGGTCGCGCACTTCCCCGGGCACGGCAAACACCGAATCCACGTTGACCGACATAGCCAGCTCCCGGCCATTGCGGTCATAGATGTTGCCGCGGCGCGCCGAAACTTCAAATGTGCGCTGCTGCTGCCTGCGCGCCCACTCGTGAAACTCGCCGTAACGGAGAAGCTGGAGCTGCACCAGGCGGCCCGCCACGATGAAGGCCCACAACAGCAGGAGGCCGGTGAACCAGCGCAGCCGGCGCTCGGGAATTTCAGGGTCTCTGGGCGGCAAGCATCACTCCGGAGACGAGCAGAAGAAAATGCTCTGCAGGTTTCGGCCGAAGCGCGCTCGGCCTGCTCACCGCGCTACGACCGGGCGCACCGACCCGGCTCTTGCCAGTTGAGTGACCTCGGGTTCCGCCATGGGTTCCAGCGGCGTTACCTGGCCAACCTGGGGAGCGCGCATGCCCATGTTGCGCGCCAGTTGATCAATGCGCTGCGGATCGCGCAACGCGGCCTGCTCCAGGGTAAGCTGGCGATTTTCCTCGGCCAGGGCCGCAACGTCGTTGCGTGCCCCTTGAATGCGGTACCCATATTCAATGGCCCCGAAGTGCTGCCAGGCATAAAGTATGGCGAAGAGGAACAGAGCCGCACAGGCGCCCGCGAAATGCATCATCTCGCGCGTGCGGCGCGGATCGACCACGCGCACCACACGCGAATTGTCAATGCGCTTCTGAATATAGATCTCCGGGGTGCCCCGCATGGCTGCCGGCACGGAATCTGCCGGCCGTTCCACCACGCGCGGCGCAAATCGCTGGTTGATGCGCGCCGTAATGGGGTTCAGGAGCGCCGCCGCTCCGTTGGGAATGCTCAGGGTCGCCATTTATGCTGCTCCTGCGGCCATGCCGCCCGAATCCGTTTCGTTCCACCTGACCGGCGCGCCCGCTTTCGTGGGTACATCCTCGTCTCCCCCCATGCGGCGTTCTTCGCGCGCCACCGCCTGCATCAGTTCTTCAATCATGGTTCCGGTGTAAATCATTCGCCTTCTCCCACCCACCACCCAGACCGAAGACCGAAGACCCAAGACTCAACGACCAGAGCCTCCACTGCCTGCGCAGCCCGCGCCGCGCCTGTTCCCGGCGGCCGCCCGGCCTTGAGCGGCGCGCCTTGCGATTTTTTCGGGACGGCACCGGACTGAGGGTTGGTTTCGCGCCCGCCCCCTAAAGCGGGCGCCGGACTGGAGAGGTCCGATTTCTTTCGCCCAGGACAAGAGAGGCGATGCCGTCCCGAAAACCTTTTGCCGCAGCCATCAAATCCGCTCCGCGGCTCTCAATTTCGCGCTGCGGGCCCGCGGGTTACGCCTCCGCTCCGCGTCACCCGCGGTCACCGGCTTTTTCGTCAGCGGCCGGTAAATTCCCTGTTGCGCGCCCAGCCGCATTGCATCCTTTACCAGCCGGTCTTCCAGAGAGTGGAAGCTGATGATGACCAGCCTTCCACCCTTCTGCAGGATCCGCGGCGCGGCTTCCAGCAGCGCCTCCAGATCCTCAAGCTCGTGGTTTACCCAAATTCGGATTGCCTGGAACGTGAGCGTCGCGGGATGAATCGTTTTGCCCGGCTGTTTCATTGGCCGGGCCGCGGCCGATATGACCTGCGCAAGATGCGCTGTGCTTCGTATCGGCCGCGCCCGAACAATGGCTCTGGCGATTCTCCGCGACCTCCTTTCCTCACCGAATTTGTAAATCGCATCCGCGAGATCCTCCTCGCGAGCGCGGTTTACCACTTGATCGGCGGTGCGCTCGCTCCGCGGATCCATCCGCATATCGAGCTCTCCCTCCGCCTGAAAACTGAATCCCCGCGACGCATCGCGCAGTTGCAGGCTGCTCAAACCCAAATCAGCCAGCAAACCGGCAGCCGACTCCGGCCCAAGCGTTCCAACCCCGGCAAACGACCCGTGCCTGAGCTCGATGGCCGGCCAGCTTCTTTCCAATCCGGCCGGAGCCCGGAGCCGCGAACCGGCAACCGCAAGGGCCGTGGGATCCTTATCGAAGCCAATCAAACGACCCTCGGCGCCAAGGCGCTTTGCAATTTCGAAACTGTGCCCGCCCGCGCCCACCGTGGCGTCGATGTAGATGCCGCCTCGCCCCACCCGCAGGAATTCCATTGCTTCGTTTAAAAGAACCGGAACATGGCCAAAATCGCCTTCGCCATGCTGCCCCTGGGGGCTCGTTCCTGGCCGGCCCTCTTCCATTCACCACCGCGCTCCTCGCCGCGTGCTGGCGAATACCGGGTTCGGCCTAAATTCCCAACTGGTCAAGCGTCCCGAGGTCCTCTTCCGTGAACGGCTCCTCGATCTGTTTCCTGTAGGCTTCGAGGTTCCGCACTTCCAGGTACGTAAGGTTGCCCACCACCGCCACTTCGCCCTTGATCTCGGCGGCTTCCCGCAGCAACTGCGGCATCAGCAGCCGCCCCTGCGAATCGATTTCCACCTGCTGCCCGTAATAGTTGGTGCGGTCCAGAAATTTTTTCTTCGTAGGGTTGAAAGTAGAGAGCCGCGACAGCTTTTCCTCGATCCGCTCCCACTCCTCGAAGGGATAAATCAAGCCACTTTTCCCATCGAGGCTGGTGATGTAAAACTGCTCTCCGTACTTCTCGTCGATCACTCGCTTGAACTCGGCAGGAACTTTGAGCCTGCCCTTCTCGTCCACGCGTGTTGGGTGATTGCCGCGAAACATCAGAATTTACGGAGGAGAAAGCAGCATCTGTCGCGCTGGTCAGGCTATCGAGTTTCGGCGGGAAGGCTTGAGTCATCGAATCTTCCACAACCGGCCACCGGGCTACAGAATTGCTCCACTTTCTACCACTTCTTACCACATCGTACCCATAACTTGCGCCTTGTCAATCAGTTTTTTTTGGGTCGCAGGGATGGCGTCGAAGCGCACAAGGAAAATCGCGTACCTTGTGTTGGCAAGTATGGCTACCGCAATGGGTGGGGGTTTACCGAAGTGGTTCCATAGCTCTCAGCTCTCAGCTCTCAGCTTTCAGCCGAAACACGTCGCCGCAACTGCAAAATTCGGCGAGCCCGGCTGAGAGCTGAAAGCTTAGAGCTGAGAGCTTGCTAGTAAGGCATTTTGCCGATTACGGCCTCGACTTCGGTGGTTTCGACCATCTCGATGGCATCCCAGGGGCAGCCATCCAGGAAACAGCCGTCCGGGCCCTTGCTGATGCACTTCTTGCAGCCGATGCAGAGGATGGGGTCAACCTGGATGCGGCCGAATGGAGGGTTGGTTTCGTCGGGGACCCAGAACATGCAATCCTCAACCGGGCAGTACTCCACACATGCGGGCGAGCCGGCACAACCGGTGCAACACTCGGTGATGACGGCGAGTTCTTTGGGCTTTTTTTTGCGCGGGTAGTTCTGGCCCGTGGACCGGGGCGAGTGCTTGAATTCGTCGGGAACGAGGCCCGGAGCCTTGGTTGCCGGTGAAGTGGGCATGCTAGGGGGATTATAGCCCAGCCCTGGCCGCCCCCGGCGGAGTGCTCAGCGGTTTGCAGGCTCGGGAATATAGGCGCGAATGGCCTCTTCGAACTGGCCGGGGCTTATTTTTTCCCCATCGTTCATGCGTTTCAGCAGCCCTTCGATCAGGTCTTTGGCTTCGCCTTTGCGATAGTTACGCAGAAAGCCATCATAAAAATGCTCGCCCGCCATGGCGCGGTTAATTTCCCATTCCTTGTTGTGCTCGTTCAATTCGGTGTAATACACAACACAGAATTTTCCCGTGTAAGTGCCCTCGCGATACACCTCAAACATGATTTTGTCTGATTCC
>JAFAIN010000351.1 GCA_019236695.1 Acidobacteriota bacterium
CGCTGCCCGGGACGTTCGAAGAACCGGTGGCGCCGGTCTTCGTAGATGGCCGCAAGGTCACGATTCTTCGCGGCGATCGCATCGCGGAAGAGTTTATGGCAATCCTGAATGACTACGTGGAGAGCCACTACGCTCCCAGGGCGGAGATGGCCGGTAGCGCGTAACAGACCCTGACCGTGCGCAGCGTTGCCCAGAGCGACAGGAACCTGCATAGTTGCGCCGACTATAATGGGTTCAGAGTGACTTCCATCCGCCTGCTGGCCATCGACATCGATGGCACGCTGCTTAACGCTAAATTCCAGGTCAGTGACGAGAATCTTGCGGCATTGCGCCGCGCCCATGCGCGGGGCGTGGAGATCGCGCTGGTAACGGGCCGGCGGCATAAGTTTGCGCTTCCGATCGCCGAACAGCTGGGAGTGCCGCTGACGCTGATCTCCTCGAACGGCGCGCTTACACGCTCGCTCACCGGCGAAACCCACCATCGCGACCTGTTGCCGATGGAGGTGGCGCGCCAGTTATGCCACGAGATGCAGGCGTTTACGAAACATATGGTGATTTCGTTTGACCACGACCAGCCGGGCGCGCTGGCCATTGAATCGTTTGCAGCGTTTACGGGATCGATCTTCGGCTGGATTGAAAAGAACCGCGCATTCATCGAGTGCGTCAATCCCATCGAGAAGTGCCTCACAACCGATCCCATCCAGGCCATGTTTTGCGGATCGTTTGACGCCATGCGCATGCTCCGCCAATCGCTCTCCGCATCGGCTGTGGTGAAACACCTCACTGTGCTTCGAACCGAGTACCCAATGCGCGACTTGGCCATTATTGACCTGATGAACCGTAGCTGCTCTAAAGGCGCGGCCATCAGCCGCTGGGCCGAGCGCCTCGGCATATCACAGGCTGGCGTGATGGCCATCGGCGACAATCACAATGACATTGAGATGCTGGAGTTTGCCGGCGTGCCAGTGATCATGGGCAATGCCTGCGAGGAGTTGACGTCGCGCGGCTGGCATGTCACCTCCACACATGATGACCATGGTGTCGCGCGAGCCATCGAGCGGTTTATCGAGTGAGGCGGTCAGGCTCCCGCTGCCTGCTCCCGGGGAGCATGCCAGAGCGCCAGTCCGATCCTGGCGCCCATAACAACAACCATCATGGCGGCCATCGCGGCTGATGCGAGCGCTCGCCGGCCGGAGAAAAATGCAAGCGTGAACAACGCCCACGTGGCGTAGAACAGGATGCCATGCGTTATTCTCGCGGGCCGCGATAGCCCGCGGGTCGTGAGAGCCAGGCAGCCGACCATGCTGAAGCCGACGGCAAACGAAAGAAATGTGGCCGGCTTGAGGTTGTGGAAATCGCTCTCCGAATCCGCGAGTGCCAGCCCCAGCACTGTTGCGAAATGAACACCGTGTGCCGCTACGAACGCAAAAGTAAGCCCCACGCGGCGCGCATGCAGCCACGCCAGCCGGGGAGCATGCGCCGCCAGGGCAATGGCAAACAGCAGGCCTGAAAACCGCGCCGTCATCACTGCCGCGCTGCGAACCCCAGCCGGATGCGAATTCGTAAGAAGGCACAGAACCGCAATCGCCAGCGCCACAAACGCTGCCCAGTTAACGGGATTTCGCAGGATACGCATTTTGCTCCTGTGCCCCGAGTCGGGAACTGAGGCCTATGTTAATACCGGCTGATTTCGTTCTTCGCTCTGAATCTGGCCATCGCGCATATGAATGATGCGGTCACCGTAGGCGGCCGCTTCCGGGTTGTGCGTGATCATGAGCACCGTCTGCTGGAATTCCTGGTTCGAGTGGCGCAGCATGCCCAGCACAATCTCAGAGTTTCGAGAGTCGAGGTTGCCGGTGGGTTCATCGGCCAGCACGATAGCCGGCCGATTAACCAGCGCTCGCGCCAGCGCCACCCGCTGTTGTTCGCCGCCGCTGAGTTCCGAAGGCCGGTGATGCAGGCGATGTTCGATTCCCAGCAGTTCTACTACGCGCCTGAGGTGCGCGCCATCCTGATTCGCGGATGCCCCAGCAATGCTCCGCGCAATTTCGATGTTGTGATTCGCGTCAAGGGTCGGCAACAGGTTGAATTTCTGGAATACGAATCCGATCTTCTGCCGGCGCATGCGAGTGCGTTCCGCGTCGCTCATCGCCGCAAAGTCGGACCCGTCGATGAGCACTCGCCCTGAATCGCCCCGGGCCAGCCCCCCCAGGATGTAAAACAAGGTCGATTTCCCGCTGCCTGAGGGGCCAACAATGCTCACGAACTCGCCTTTCTCCACTGCCAGAGAGACTCCGCGGAGGGCAGGCACCTCAACCCTGCCAACGCGGTAGGTCTTGCTGACATTTTCCACCTGGATAATGGCGACCATGAGCACTCGATTATGTCATGCCCGCGTTTGGCGCGTGGTTTCCGATGCCACCCCGTGAGGCTCCGGAGTTCTCGTTGCAATATGATCTTCGAAACCGATGAAGAAGAAAAAGATTTCGCCGAAGGTACGGCGACCCCTTCCGCGGGCAAGCGACGAGATGCGGCAATGGGCGGAGTTGCTGGTCAGCGAGGTTCTGCTATGGGCCAACACCGCCGCCCGGCCCATGTTCGGCATGACCGCGCTTTACCGGGGCCGGCAGATCTTTGCAGCACTGCCTCGTACGAGGGCGCTGGTTTCCCCCGATTCGATTGCCTTCCGGCTGCTGCGGGCCACGGAAAAGGAAACATTGCGCGATCCGCGGCTGACGTTCGAGAGCCCGGGCGCGAAGTGGATTTCGTTCGAGTTTGCCGGCGGCCAGGACATTGCGGATGCCTTGAAATGGCTGCGGCGGGCCTACAGAGCTGCGCGTTAACCAGCCCAAGTGACAACCTCATGCCGCCGGGTTTTTCAGGGCCTGCAACTCTGCAGCCGCTCGCAGGGCAAATTCGCGAATTCGGGCAACCCGCGACTTCTCGGCAGCCGGCAGAGTTTCATTCAAGAGCATGAGTTCTGAGGTACCAACGATCGAGGTCAGCAGATTGTTAATTTTGTGCTGGACCTCGGGTACTCCCGGATCGACATAGGGCAGCGGCCCTTCTCCCGATTTCGGCAGCAGCGCGCCGCGCTGCAGCGCCACCCCCACCTGAACAGCATCGTCGGCCACCTGCTCCACCCGGACGATGCGAGCCAGGCACACCAGCGGAACCTCCGCACTGCCGACAAGCTCCGCCGGCAAACTCAACTGCAGTTCAAGGAACACACCCGGCTGCAGGGCATGTGCAGCAACTTGCAGCAGAGCGCCTGTGGCGCTGATGTTGCACAGCTTTCCCTTGCGCCATTCCCGGCTCACCAGCGCCGGCACACGCTCGCCCGGCGCTGCGACTCTGTACTGCAATGAAAGGGCCAGGCGGTGCCGCTTTGCCCGAACCGACTTCTCGTGCCCGCTCCGGCTGGTAGAACTTCGCTTTGCAGGATCCATGGCGTCTCCGTGTGGGGGGCTTCTGGAACCTTCCGCGAAGTGGCGTGAACGTGTGATGCTGCGTTCGGTGCAGGAAGTATATCTTACGAAGGCGCAAAATGCGCCTAAATTGCCCGGTGAACGCTTTAATTTCCAGTTAAGATGCGCGATCCCACGGAAAGGGCTGTCTGGCCCGGCTGAAAGGCTTGCTGGGCAATTGAGATCAGCAGAATAGGCGAAAGGCCAGTGACGTTCTCACGAAGCCGCCGCGCTCGTCTCCTCCGGCTTTTGCGCCCGCTTTGGGCCCCGTTTCCTGATGAGCAGCAGGCGAATTCGTTCCAGCAGTTCGGCGGGCGCATGCATGCCCTTCGGGAGAAAGACGTCGGCCGGCATTTCTTCGCCGCTAAATATCGTGAGCTTCCCGGAAAAAAGGATAGCGGGAGTCTGCGGCGATATGCCCTTGATCTGCTGAATGAGCTGGCGCCCGTCAAAATCAGGCATGATCAGGTCGCTTAATACCAGGTCAACCGCATTGTTATGAAAGAGGGTCAGCGCTTGGGCTGCAGTGGGGGCTGCCAGCACTCGATAGCCCCGGGTCTCCAGGATTACTTTCCGGATCGAGAGCAACTGCTCATTGTCATCTACACAAAGGATCGTCTTCTTGGGTCGCATCAGAGCCCTCAGGGACACACAGCCGCTTGCGCGGCGCGCAAGCCACACCGCCGAGACTCGGCCAGAGTTGTTTTGCTATTTGTTAAACCGCACGAGGCGAAATAACGATGGCGCGGATTGAATCCTAGGTCACCCGAAGCACGCGTGTAAAGTAGCAGCTCTGTTAATAAGAGAAAAAAAATTCAGGACCGCTCGCAAACCTGAGCACCTGCTCCGGGGAATCCTTCAGCGCGTACCTGCAATTGTTTACCGTGAGTAAAATTCCGCAATCCAAATTCTGCATTGGCGAGTTGGTCATCACTCGCTTTGAATTCCACAGTGTCCACAACGGCGCGGCGAGCGGCAACATACGTGCGCTGGCGGGAAGCTACTTCAAATGGAAACTGTGCCGCGTGCCACCTCGACAGCGTATCCGCCCACCCGAACATTCGTAACGCCCTCGTTCTGCCGCGTGGCGCGAACAAAAATATGGCTGGGGCGCCTGATCTCGACGCCCTGGCGGATCAGAATCTGCTCCTCGCTGCCAATCACGTTGTGGTGGACCATCCATGCCGCCGCGCAGCCGGCGGCCGAGCCGGTTGCCGGGTCTTCACCGTTGTAGAAGATCATCCGGGCACGGGCTTCCCGTGAATTCTCCGGCGGGCAAACGAAGTAGAACATCCGCGCGGAGGTGCGGCTGAGAAATTCGGCGGCCTCGCTGAAGTTGAATTTCACGCTGCTCAAGCTCTCCAGCCTGCGAAACGGCACAATCGCGAATGCGAAGCCGGTCGAGACTGCCTGGATGGGCCACTGGGGCGCGAGGTCTTCTTCGGGCACCCCGATCACCTCCGCCACCCGCCCGCGGTCGAGGATTTCCCCGAATTCCGGGTCGCGCTGCCGCATCTCGCCGAAAACCGCGCCATCGGCGCCCGCGCTGAAGCGGACCGGGATGCGCCCGACCTTGAGGTCCAGATCGATCTGCTCGGCAGCCTCGCCGCGTTCGCCGCGCAACCCCCGAAGGCACAGGGCTGTGCCCAGCGTGGGATGCCCGGCAAACGGCAATTCCTCCTCGACCGTAAAGATCCGCACTTTTACGCCCTCGCGATCTTCGGTTGCCCGGTCGCGCGGAAAAATGAATGTGGTCTCCGAGAGATTCATCTCACGCGCCAGCGCCTGCATCTCGCTGTCGCTGAGGTCGCGGGCATCCGTGAAAACCGCCAGCGGGTTGCCTTCCAGGCGGGTGCGGGTAAAAACGTCAAGCTGGATGAATTCAAACCTTCGCTGTGCCACTGAACACATTACCAGAACGAACCGTTTGATATCCTTTGCTTCCGCTGCATCGATACGGAGCCGCTCATGGCCATTTTTCGCTGCATGGTGTGCTGCGCCTGCCTTATGGCGGCGCAGGCGTTCAGCGCGTCCGCTGTGGACCTTCCGCACAGTTCGCTTCAATTGAAGACTCAGGCGCTGCCGTGGAAAGTTTTCGACGCAACCGGCCGGCGCGCTGCCGCCTTTGGCCACCAGACCGGCGCGTTTGAAGCGTGGGTTTACCCGGTTAAAGTGCTGCATGGCTTTCGCCTGGAATTCCAGCAGGAGGGCATGCTTGAGCCGGTTCGGGGCGAGTCGCTGCTGCGCGAAGTCATCACCTCTCCGGAAGCCACCACCCTCGTCTATGTGCACCCCCTCTTTACGGTCAGGCAGATCCTCTGGGTTCCGCTTGATTCCCCATCGCTTGTACAGTTTCTCGAGGCCGATTCCGCAAAGCCTCTCTCGGTTACGGCGAGCTTTGTCCCCGATTTGAAGCCCATGTGGCCGGCAAGCCTCGGCGGGCAACACAGCGGCTGGAATGCGCCAGACAAGGCGCTGGAGTTGACCGACGCCACGGCAGTTGCGACTGCGCTCATCGGCTCGCCGGCAGTCGATGCCGCAACCCAGTTCATGGATCATCAGTTGATCGGCGGTGAAATGCGCCTTCGCCTGCGCCTGGACCCCAGGCCCGGGAGTGGCCCCGCGGTCATGGTGATCACAAACTCAATGGGGCGCGACTCCGCCACTCGCGCCCGGGCCGAGTACCGCAACGCGGTCACCCACGCGGGTGACATGTTCGGCCTCCGCGTTGCTGCCGAACAGCAGTATCTCGAGCGTACCCTGCATCTCGACAGCGGCGACCCGGAACTGGACCGCGCGTTTGAATGGGCGAAAGTGGCCATCCACTCCGGCTGGGTGTGCCGGCCGGCAAACCATGCCGCGATTGCACAAATCAGCGGTGTTCCCGACGTTCAGGGCCCTGATTGCGGATTGATCGCGGGCTACGGCCCTTCCGGCGAGGGTGAGCGTCCGGGCTTTGCCTGGTGGTTTGGCGGTGACGCCATGATGTCATCGTGGGCCATGGAGGATTTTGGGGACCTGCAGGGTGCGGCCGACGCGCTGCGCTTTCTGAAGGCTCGGCAGCGTCCCGACGGCAAGATGATGCACGAGATGTCGCAGAGCGTGGACCTGGTCGATTGGTTCGGCAAATACAATTTTGCCTACTACCATGCCGACACCACCCCTATGTATCTGTTCTCCATCGCGCGTTATGTCGAACGCTCGGGGAGCGATGCGGTGCTCCATGAGTTCTGGCCGTCCGTCAAATCGGCTTACGCCTACTGTATTTCGACCGTTGATCCTGCCGACGGACTAATGGACAACACCAGGGCCGGGCTGGCGGCGGTGGAAGTGGGTGTGCTGCGCGGCAAAGTGGTGAAGGACATCTACCTGGAAGGATTCTGGGTCGCAGCCCTTGAGGCTACGGCCGAAATGGCTGACCGCATGAAGGATGCGGCGCTTGCCTCCGATGCGCGTGGCAGGCTCAGGCAGGCCGTAGCCTCCCTGCAGGAGCAGTGGTGGAACGCGGACCAGAATTATTTTGTATTTGGACTAACGGCTGAGCGCAAGCGTGCTGAGATGGCGGGCAATTGGCCGGCAGTCCTGCTGGGCCTCAGCGGCTCGATTGACCAGGAAAAGGCTGCCGCCGAACTCGATCGCCTGGCTTCGCCCGACATCTCAACCGATTGGGGAACGCGATGGCTGAGCAGCACCAGTGAATTCTACGATCCCGTCAGCTACAACAACGGCACGGTGTGGCCGTTCATGGGGGCCTTCGTGGCACTGGCGCAATTTCGACACGGCGACCTCGTAAACGGCATTCTCACGGTTTATGACACGGCGAGGCTTACCGGACTGCAATCGCCCGGTATGCTGCCGGAACACATGAATGGCGATCGTTATCTGGCCGGCGAGCGCAGCGTTCCGCATCAGTTGTTCTCTTCAGCCGCGCTGGTCCTGGGCGCCGTCCAGGAAGAACGGGCTTTCGGCGCCATGCTCAGCGCACTGCGCGCCC
>JAFAIN010000155.1 GCA_019236695.1 Acidobacteriota bacterium
TTGGCGCTTTGCCTTGTCCCCGAACTGTTGAACGCCTGTGTCAACTATGGCCATGTTCTGATCAACAGCGCTGCGGCACTGCATGTGCCTTCCTCCATGCCTGCCTTTCTCCGCGAGGCGGCTGAACGCATCGGCTATCTTGGTCCCGAGCCGGACCGCTGGCGAAACCGCAGCGAGTACGAATTGAAAGAAGCCCAGGAGCCCGATCATTTTATCGACCTCGAGCGCCTGCAGGGGTTTGGCGAACTGCCGCGGAGCCGTTATGTCTACTACCGCAGGCTCTACGAACTGCACAACAGCGCGACCCCCGGTTCACCCGCCGCCGCGGACGAGATGCTGCCCGACAAAATCGGCCTGCAGCCCTGGGCGGCGCTCGAGGTCTTTGACCGCCTCAAGGTCGCGTTTCGCGAATATCGCAGCCTGACCGCCGCAAAACAGCCCAGCGCGCAGGCGGAGCAGGATGCCATCTTCTATGCCGGCTGGCTCGGCCACTACGTAGCCGATGGCTCCAACCCGATGCACACCAGCATCCATTACAACGGCTGGGTTGGGGAGAACCCCGGCGGCTACACCACGGCTCGTGACACCCATTCCAATTTTGAAAGCCGGTTCGTTTCGGCCAATCTGGCAAAGCTCAGGATTGATGATTTGCTGCACGATCCGGTTCGCCTGGACCATCCGTTCCAGGATTACGTGCAGTACCTTCGCGATTCCAATGCGTTGATTCGTCCGTTTTACGAGCTGGAAAAAAAAGGCGCGTTCCGCGCCGCAGGTACGCCGGAAGGCGTGGAATTCACTCGCGCCCGCCTCGCGGCCGGCGCTCAGATGCTGCTCAACATGTGGTACACCGCCTGGGTGGAAAGCGGGGAACCAAGGCCCGGCGATTGATGCTGCGTGGTGGTTCGAGCGGCTCTGCCGCGGCGCGAATGTTTTATAATAGTCATAGCTGTTCCCCGGGCTGCGCCACTGATGCTTCCGATCCCGACGGGCGTCATTCTTCTGGTTGAGGACAATACCGACGACGCCGACCTCATTCTCCGCGCCTTCGAGCGTGCCGGCGTGGCGAACGCGATTCACCGGGTCGAGGATGGCCACCAAGCCATGGCCTACCTTGCCGGCGAGGGAAAATACGCCGAGCGGCTCATGTATCCTCTTCCGGCCGTCATCCTGCTCGACCTGAACATGCCGCGTATCAATGGATTTCAGTTTCTGGTGTGGCTCAGAACGCAGTCCGAAATCAGGCGTATCCCGGTTGTCGTGCTCACCGAATCGAAAGACTCTGCTTCGGTCAATCGTGCCTATGATGCCGGTGCGAATTCCTACCTCGTAAAGCCTGCCACATCGGAAGAGATCAACCGCGTGGTTGAGGATGTGGAGCGCTACTGGGTGGGAATGAATGAACGTCCGCGGCTCATCCTGAAGGGCAAGGCAGGAGATTGAGCCTGGCGCCGCATCGAATGATTTGTCGAGTCGAATGACCACAGTGCCCCAAAACCGTTTCCGGCGTTCTCCGCTGGGCTCTGACGCTGTATTCCGCCGCCTGGTGGATTCGGTCGAGGATTACGCCATCTTTATGCTCGATCCACGCGGCTACGTGGCCACCTGGAACCGCGGGGCTGAGCGCATCAAGGGGTACTCGGCCGAGGAAATCATCGGCCAGCATTTTTCCCGGTTCTATTCTCAGCGCGATCAGGAGGCCGGCAGGCCCGAGGCGGTTCTGCGCGCTGCGGCTGAAGAGGGGCACTATCAGGAGGAGGGCTGGCGCATCCGCAAAGATGGCAGCCGCTTCTGGGCCAGCGTTGTGGTTACTGCCGTTCGTGACGACGACGGCGCGCTCATCGGCTTCGGGAAAATTACCCGTGACCTGACCGAGCGCCGCCAGGCAGAGCAGCGTTACCGGCTCCTCATCGAGCGCGTTACCGATTACGCCATCTTTTCTCTCGATGCCCGGGGCAATATCGCGAGTTGGAATTCGGGCGCCGAGCGCATCAAGGGCTACTCCGCCGAGGAAATCATCGGCCGCCATTTCTCCTCGTTTTACACGCCCGAAGATCGCGCCGCGGGCCTGCCGCAGAAGGTTCTGGCTACGGCTCGCGCCAACGGCCACTACGAGGGCGAGGGGTGGCGGGTACGCAAGGATGGCTCCCGATTCTGGGCAAGCATAGTCGTCACGGCCATCTTTGATGAAGAGGGCCAGCTTACCGGGTTCTCCAAAGTTACCCGCGATATTACGGAACGCAAGCAGCTCCTCGACGAGATCCGTCGCCACGCACAGGAACTTGAGTTGCAGGTTCGGGAACGCGAGGCTACCAACGCCGACCTGGAGTCCTTCAGTTATTCGGTGTCTCATGACTTGAGGGCTCCGCTGCGCGCCATAGAAGGTTTTGCCACCGCCTTACGCGAGGATTACGCCGCCATCCTCGATGAAACCGCCAACGATTACCTCGACCGCATTGGATCGGCCGCGGTTCGCATGAACCGGCTGGTGCATGATCTGCTGCATTATTCACGGCTGAGTCGCCTTGACCTTGCTCTGGAGCCCACATCGGTTCACGCCGCCGTGGAGAGCGCGCTGGCGCAGCTCACCAATATCGAAGGAATCGATATTCGCGTGCCCGGAGAACTGAGCGTAATGGCACATCCGCCCACGCTGGCGCAGGCGTTGTCGAACCTGATCGGCAATGCCCTCAAATTTCATGTCGCCGGCCGGCAGTCGCACGTGGTAGTCGCGGCCAGGCCGCTGGAGGGCAAAGTTCGCGTGGAAGTCTCTGACGACGGCATCGGCATCGATCCGGTCTACCATGAGCGCATCTTCCAGGTGTTCGAGCGGCTGCACGCGGCCGATTCCTATGCCGGCACCGGTATCGGCCTCGCCATCGTGAAGCGCGCTATCGAACGCATGGGGGGCAAGGTCGGGCTCGACTCCAGCCCGGGCCAGGGATCCACATTCTGGTTTGAGTTGCCAAAAGTGTGAACCGCGAAAACCCAACTGTGCTGCTGGTCGAAGATGACCCAAACGATGCGCACCTGGTCCAGCGCGCCTTTGGCCGCCTCAATCAGGGGGTTTCGGTCCGGCGGCTCGAGCATGGAGACCAGGCCATCGCTTACTTGAGCGGGAATGCCCCGTTTCACGATCGGGCAGCTCACCCGGTTCCTGCCTTCATGTTGCTGGATATCAAGCTGCCTGGGCGTTCGGGTTTTGAGGTGCTGGAATGGATTCGCAGGCAGCAGGATCCAACGCGCCGCCTCCCCGTCGTGATGCTCACTTCCTCCACCCATACTGCTGACGTGAATCGGGCCTACGATATGGGCGCTAATTCCTACCTGGCAAAGCCTGAAAGCTCCGAGGGCCTCAAAGAAATGGCCCGCCTCCTGGTTCATTACTGGCTCGCTCTGAACCGTGCACCGGGTGTTTCCACTGGTTGAAAGGCGCCCGCTTTCGGGCGCGCTACGGGCATCCTCGGTGCCGGGCTGTGCCGGGAAGGTGGTGCCGGAGTGCTTCTGCGGGGCAGCACATTGCATCTCATTAGGAGATGACCTTCTCCGAACGCCGCAGGCGGACTGCAGACTTGCTGCTGGCCGGCATGCCTCCCTCCCGCATTGCCCAGGAAATGAAGTTGCCGCTGGGCATCGTCATCAACCTTCTCTATAACCAGGTGGGTCAGGGAATCATTCGCCGTTCCGACATTCTGTTCAGCATCGATATCCAGACGCGCCATGCCATCGAAACCGCCATTCAGAGCACCCGCAGCGACCGGCCCTCCGTAATCGCTCGTTCCCTGCGGCAGGGCGGAACCGAAATGAACCGCGACGATCTTCGCGTTTACCTCAAGCTACGCGATGCGCGGGCCGATCTCGGCGATATGTATGAATTCATCCGCGACATCGAATTGCGGCTGCACCAGTATGTTCGAACCAGCCTTTTGGCAGCTTACGGCGCTGAGAATTGGTGGCGGCGTGGAGTTCCGCTGCCCGTTCGCGAAGATTGCGCCATCACTTATGAGCGCGACCTTGAGCCCGCCGGTGAGCTCTACTGCTACACCACGCTCATGCACATCCGTTTAACGTTTGATCGCGAATGGCCCGTGCTCTCGGCCAGCCTTCCCGGCCGCCTGCGCGCCGACAAGCCCGAGTTCCTGGAATCCCTGCGCCGCCTGAATCGCATCCGCAACGTGGTTATGCATCCGGTGAAAGGCGTTCGCCTCACCGATGACGATTTTGAATTTGTCCGCCGCCTGCACGCTCAACTCCAGGTGGCGGAAGACCGCGCCGAAGAGCAACTGGCGCGAAGCGACACCTCGCCGCCGAACCCCGATTCCGCTCCCGCCGGCGAAGCCGGTCGCGCCGCCTGAACAGTTGTGCTTAGGAAACCACGTGGGTCCGGCCGCCCTCGGCCGGACACGGCGAGCGAAGCTCGCCTGGGTTGACGGCGAGCGGCCTTTCAGGCCGCATGGCCGACCGGGGGCGGTCGGTGCCACGTCACTTAGAGCAATACTAAAGCTGCTGTATCCATAACCCGCTCTGTCATCCTGAACACCCACGGCAGAGAAGCCGCCGGTGTACAAGCAGAAACTGCCTGGCACATGCTGGATCCAATCACTCAGTAGAAAAATCACTGTCATCCTGAGCCCGCCACGGCGGGCGAAGGACCCCCACAGTGCTTACACCGCGACACCGCACGCAGATCCAACCGCCGCGCCCCGCCTCTACACCCCGGTGCTCGATTCGCCGTCCAGTTCCAGGGCCCTCTATCGAAAGCACTTGCGAGTTGAGTTTCTACAGAGTCCGTCGCGGCGGACGAAGGACCCCTGCAAGGCTTGCACCGGTAGCGCGGCTCGGAGATCCTCCCCTCCAGGCTTTTCTGCTGAGCCGTGTCGTATGTGGGGCAGAGAGATACAGCAACCTTACTTCCCCTTTAGCTTCCGCCCTCGGC
The DNA here is from genome assembly GCA_019236695.1 of Acidobacteriota bacterium. Lineage (GTDB taxonomy): Bacteria > Acidobacteriota > Terriglobia > Terriglobales > Acidobacteriaceae > JAFAIN01. The sequence goes on from JAFAIN010000155.1 coordinate 4,934, forward strand.
ATGCCGGGAGACGCTCTGGCCGCTAAACCGAGCTTTCGGCCTGCGGCGCAAACAGCAGCACCTCCGGCTCCGCGCTTGCGCGCCTTGCTGCTTCTGCGCTTATTCTGCGCTCGAGCTCCGGGCGGCTCTCCAGGGCTTCGCTGCTCAATGTTTGAATGTGGCTCTCCAGCTTTTTAAGCGCGGCGCCGAACGAGTCATCATGTGCAAACGGCCACTGCACGCATTCCACCAGCGTCGGCCCATATCCAATTCTGGCGCGCTCAATTGCCTCATGTGCCACCCGATGCATTGCGATCGGGTCAGCGCGGTCCACCGGTACCCATGGCATCCTCTCGACTTCGTAGGTTGGCGCGTCCTTGCCTCCCAAATACATTCGCGAGCCGGCAGGCATAAGCACAATGAGCGGAAGTTTGCGCCGCCATGCGAGCCGCAGCATTGCGCCGCAGCTTTCGTCAACCGGGTCGTCCAAAAGCACAACCACCACTCGCTTGCCGCCGCCGGCGGCAACTCCGGCCGCAAGCGCCAGCGCGCCGGCCGCCGTCGTCCGGCGCGGCTCATTCTGCGCTGTTTCTCCTTTCCGGGCATTGCGTAACGGGAATGCCGCCTGTACCCGGTCGAGCCCGGAACCGCGCGCAATTTCACTTTCCATGGAATACCGCTGCGCAACTACTGCGTCCGCTTCACCGAGTTCTGCGGCTATGGCAACGCTGGGCAGGGCCATTTCTGTGCGGTTAGCCCTTGCTCGCGAATGCGCTTTTCGTGCCACATGCCAGCGCACTGCCCGCTCGCGGATTCGGGCCAGCACGGCTGCATCGAGAATGCTGGCGTTCCCGCCTGCTCCGCCCTTATTGGTCATACGATGCAGCCCATTTGCAAATTGCTGATTCTAACGGCAGGGCACCCGATTAGCGAGCATCCTGACCGGTTTCCTTGCGATGCCGCTTCATAAGTCCTAAAGGTAGCCCTCAGTTTCAGCGGGGAACGCCGACGGCCGGGCGCCCGCCCGCCGTTATGGGAGAATTTGCACGTGCCTGATTACCTGTCGCTCCCCATCGGGGAGGCTGCGCCCGGCGTGGTCAACGCCATAATCGAAATCCCGATGGGCTCGAGCAACAAATATGAATACGATAAGCGGCTGCACGTATTCCGGCTGGATCGCAATCTCTATTCGCCCGTTCATTACCCTGGCGATTATGGATTCATCCCCAGCACGCTCGCGGAAGACGGTGATCCGCTCGATGTGCTGGTGCTCACCGAGCAACCATCTTTTGCCGGCTGCCTGATGGAAGTGCGCCCGATTGGTTTCCTCGAAATGTCTGATCAGGGCCGCCGCGACGAAAAAATCCTGGCTGTCGCCACTCGTAACCCGCAATACACGTCCGTCCACGACTACGCCGAAATCTATCCCCACATGTTGCGCGCCATTCAGCACTTCTTCTCGGTGTACAAGGAACTCGAGTCAAAACCGGTGGCCACGCACACCTGGCAGAACGCGGCCGCCGCTCGTGCCAATATCACTCAGTGTCATGAAAGGTTCTTGCAATCGCGAGCACATTGAGCGCATTTCTCGGGCCAACCGCTCCAGCGGTTTTCAACACGACTGTGGATAAACTTGTGGAAAAAGCCTTCTGCTTGCATGTAAGTACCTAACTGCCATCCGTTTCAGCACTTTGCACCACAATGGCTGCGCCGGTTTTTCACCGTCAACAGTAACCCCCGAACGGCAGTGCGAAACTGCGGAAGTGCGAAACTGCGAAACTTCGAAGCTGGTGCACCACCATGCCGGAGCACTCTCGTCCTGGAGAGCAACATTAGGAATCCACAGGCCTCTCTGAGACCACCGTCCCATCCGCGGCTTTTCGTGACTGCCGATTTCGCACTTCCGCACTTCCGCAGTTTCGCACTCTTCGAGTGACCTCCCTCGCCCCGCCCTGTGACCCGTGTCACATACGTATGTCTCCATAACGCTTAAGTTTGGACCAGGTTGGAGGAGGCTTCATGGCTGAGCCACTGCATGATGACCGTGACCTGCTGGCGCTGCTGAAATTTGAACTCGCCTACATCGAGGATGGCGGCTACGGCAGGCTCGTCAAGACGCCATGGCGGCCCACGATCCTCTTTCGTGATTCTCCCACATGCCTGAACTTCTCGCGGCCCGACCGACCTCATCCGTGCAGCGCATGCGGACTCATGGAGTTCGTGCCGGAAGAATTTCGAACGGATCCGTTCCCCTGTCACCACATTCCCCTCAACGGGTCGGGCGAGTGCATTGACAGTCTTTACGATGAGAATGCACGCGGTGCCATTGAGGAGAGGATTGCCGCCTGGTTGCGGTCAACCATCAAAAAGCTTGAGGAGCGCCAGCGCGAGAAGCAGAAATTGGGGTAGAACTGTACCGCAAATTCCGATTCAAGGAGCTATCATGAAACGCATCTCTCTCCTGTTTACTCTGGCTGCTCTTGCCACCCTGGTTGCTGCCGCACCGGCCGCAGGCCAGGGCGCGGCAGACCTGTACAAGTCCAAGACTTGTATCGCCTGCCATGGCGCCGATGGTCACGGCGACACCGTGATGGGCAAAAAACTCGGCGCCCATGATTTTCACGCTCCCGAAGTGCAGGGCAAGAGCGACCAGGAACTGGTTGAGGTTACCAAAAACGGCAAGAACAAAATGCCGGCTTACAAAGACAAGCTGACCGACGATCAGATTAAGGAATTGGTCAAGTACGTGAAGGATATGGGCAAGAAGTAGCGCTTGCCTTGGAACCAGGGAGTCTGCGGCGCGGCGTAATGGCCGGCGCGCATCGGCTGCGCGAACGTCGTGGGCAAGGGCATCAGCCAGGGACAAGTTCAGTCATGGAGGCCCAGGCTCATGCGTTGGCGGCTGTTCCTAGCGGCAATGCTGACAGTGTGCGCGGCAAGCGCCCAGAAGGCGTCCGAACCCGCGGCCCTCGATTGTCTCTCCTGCCACAGCGATTCCACTCTTACGTCTGAGGCCGGCGGCAAAACACACAGCGTCTTCGTTGACGGAAAGCGGCTTGGCAATTCCGTCCACGGCGTGCTCGGCTGCGCCGATTGCCACACCGGCATCAAGGCATATCCCCACGATCTTGCGCCGGCCAAAGTGAATTGCGCGGCCTGCCATGCCGATGCTCAGTCCGCTTATGATCACAGCGTTCACGCCAGCGCGGTGGCGACTCCGGGCGTGCGGGCGCCCGGATGCCTCGATTGCCATGGAAAGCCCCACGACATTCTGCCTTCCACCGACGCAGACTCGCCGACGTTCCATGCCCGTATTCCCCAGACCTGCGGCGCATGCCATGGCGAAAACTTCGTCATGAAGACGGCCGGCCTCTCGGCCCAGCCATTTCTCTCCTATCAGCAGAGCGTGCATGGAAAAGCCGTTGCGGCAGGTAACTTGAAGGCGGCCGTATGCACGGATTGCCACCGCAACCACGAAATCCTGGCCGCCGGCGACTCCAAATCGCCCATCTTCAAGTTCAACGTGCCGCAAACCTGCAGCCACTGCCACAGCAACGTCGCCCATGAATTTCAGGCCAGCATTCATGGGCAGGCGCTGCAGCGCGGCAATTGGCAGGCCCCGGTATGCACCGATTGCCACGGCATCCATACCATCAAGAAGCACCTTGACCCCAGCTCTCCCGTGGCCGCCCAGAACCTGGCACTGGCCACCTGTGCGCAATGCCATGAAGGCATGCGCCTCTCCCGCGAGTTCGGCGTGCCCGGCATGCGCGTTTCCACCTACCTCGGCAGTTACCATGGCATGGCCTCGAAGCTCGGCTCCGCCGTGGTGGCCAACTGCGCCAGTTGCCACGGCGTGCACAATATCCTGCCGTCCTCCGATCCGCGTTCTTCCATCAATCCCGCGCACCTGGCCGAAACTTGCGGAAAATGCCATAACGGCGCCACCGCGAAATTCGCTTTAAGCAAAGTCCACGTTGATGCGCCACTCTCCAGTGATGCGGGCACCATTGGCACTCTGTGGGTGCGCCGGATCTACATTCTCCTGATCTCGGTCACCATTGGCGGCATGCTGCTGCATAATTTCCTGCTCTGGCGCCGCAGCGCCTTGCTGCGGCTGCACGATCCCGGGCGCACCATCGAGCGCATCAATCGCACCCAGCGCCTCCAGCACCTGGTGCTGCTCATCAGCTTCATCGTCCTGGCGATCACTGGCTTCGCGCTCAAGTATCCCGATTCATGGATTGCCGGCCTGTTGGGCTGGAATGAGGCCGTGCGCCGCATTGGGCACCGCATTGCCGCGGCCGTTATGCTTGCCGTGGGCGCCTGGCATCTCTGCTATATCGCCATTCAAAAGGACGGCCGGCAGCTCTTCCGCGACTTCCTTCCTGGCATGGCCGATCTACGCGACTTCCGCGACACAATTCTGTACAATCTGGGCCGCCGTTCCGTCGCGCCTCGTTACCCCCGCTTCAGTTACGGGGAAAAAGTCGAATATTTGTCGCTGATCTGGGGCACATGCCTCATGGCGATTACCGGTCTGATGTTGTGGTTCCCCACGCTGGTTTCACGCTGGCTGCCGCGTTGGACGGTCGATATCGCCGGCGCCTTTCATTTTTATGAGGCCATCCTCGCCGTGCTCGCCATCCTGGTCTGGCACTTCTATTTTGTTCTGTTTGACTCCGAAATCTATCCCATTAACTGGGCATTCTGGGATGGAAAGGTCAGCGAGCATTACCTCAGGACTCACCATGCAGGCATGCTGCAACCGGGAGCAGCCGATCCCTTGCGCTCCGCTTCGGGCCGCGCTCGCGCTGCCGAGAGCTCTGCCGACGATTGAGACTTTCGTTCCACCTCAGTGTCCTGTCCTGAGCGAAGCCGAAGAGGAAAACAATGCCTGACAAACAAGATCAATCCTCATTTTCTGCCCGCGTATTGCTGTCGCTTCTTCCCGACCTGGCGCGCAATCGCCTGAGCTGGGCAGGCGGCATCCTTTCGATTGTTGCGTTTTCCAACATTGTTTTCCTCTACCTGATTGGGTTCTTCAGCCGGTCCTCCAGTCCGTACCTCGGCATATTCACCTGGGTTATTTTCCCGGCGTTCCTGGCGCTCGGCATCCTGCTGCAGTTCCTCGGCATTCTTCTGGAACACCGCCGCCGCCGCATCTCCGGCGAAATTCCCACTGAACCATTCCCGCGCCTCGACTTCAATCGCCCTGACCTGCGCAAAAAGTTTGCGGCTTTTCTCGTCGCCGCCCTTTTTTTCGGCATTCTGAGCGCCGTGGGCAGTTACCAGGCCTACCAGTTCTCCGATACCGTCAGTTTCTGCGGCACAACCTGCCACGAGCCCATGCACCCCGAGTACACCGCCTATCTCTCCTCTCCCCGCGCCCGTGTTGGTTGTGTCGTGTGCCACGTCGGACCCGGCGCGGGATGGTATGTGCGCTCCAAGCTCAGCGGAACCTACCAGATCTATTCTGCGGTCTTTCACAAATACCCTCGCCCCATCACCACGCCGGTTCATAACCTGCGCCCGGCGGCCGAAACCTGCGAGGAGTGCCACTGGCCCGAACGCTTCATCGGCGCCCAGTTAAAGGTTTTTACTCACTATTCCACCGATGAAAACAACACGCCCCGCCAGATTCGCATGCTCATCAAGACCGGCGGCGGCAGCACGGCCAGCGCGCTGAGCGCCGGCATCCACTGGCACATGAACATTGCCAACCGCATCACCTATGTCGCCACCGACCCGCAGCGGCAAAGCATCCCCTGGGTTCGGGTCGAGGACAATGCCGGCCATGTGACCGACTACATGGCGAAGAGCTCAAGCCTTACGCCGCAGCAGATTGCCGCTATGCCCAGGCGGCAGATGGATTGCATTGATTGCCACAACCGCCCCAGCCACATTTACCGCCCCCCTGACCTCTCAGTCGATTTGGCGCTGCTCGGCGGCCAGATTGACCGCACTCTTCCCGGCATCAAGAACATTGCAACCAATGCCCTCACCGCCACCTACAGCACAACGCCTGACGCGCTTCGCGGAATCGCGCGCGACATCCAGGACGCCTATAAGGCGAAGTTTCCCCAGGTCGCCATCGATCGCAAAGCGTCCATTGATCAGGCAGTTGCTGCGACTCAGGCCATTTACCAGAACACCATCTTTCCCGAGATGAAGGTGGATTGGCGCACCCACCCCAACAACATCGGCCATTTCTACTCTTTGGGCTGCTTCCGCTGCCATGATGGCGAGCATGTGAGCAGCGATGGCAGAGTCGTGCGCAAGGATTGCGATATCTGCCACGCCGTACTCGAGCAGCAGCAGGGTAGCTCGAATCCCATTACCTTGAAAGGCCCCGATTTCAAGCACCCAATCGATATTGGCGACCTCAAAGCCGCCACCTGCACCGATTGCCACAACGGCACCGCCCAATAGTTGGACAGCCGAGGCCGGCCGCCGACGCCGGCCTTCGCCCGAGGCTTTCCTCCATGACTGATAGTTCCCGCTAGTGATCCTTGCATAAAAGAGTGACATCCTCAGCAATTGTCATCCCGATCCCGCAAAGCGGGACAAGACTCGCGCTTGTGGGACAATTTCGCACTTCCGCACTTCCGCACTTTCGCACTTTTGGCGGTATAATCCCTGCGTCAGCAGCAGAGTAGCTGCTTTCCGGGGGTGCCTATGCGCTTACGACTGGCTCCGGCCGTGTTGGTCTTCCCCTTAACCCTGCTCACCTGGTCGCAAACCCCGCAGCAGGGAACTGCGGCTCCCGCTCCAGCGCAGAACGAAGCGCAGAACGATGCGCAGTCCGCCCCGAAGCCCCAGGAAATCTCCATGGGCGCCAATCCGGCCAGTGTGAAACACGATGGCGGTCTCGATGACGTGGATGCCATCGGCAATCGCAAAATCGGCGAGAGGGGGCTCGGCAACTGGCACAGCATTGAATCCGAGGTAAAGCTGGGCAAGCAGATTTCTCAGATGGTTGAATCCACCGTAAAGCTGGTGAATGATCCGGTGGTCGCCGAGTACATCAACCGCCTTGGCCAGAACCTGGTTCGCAACTCCGATGCCAAATTCCCCTTCAGTTTCAAAGTCATCGATGATGACACCATTAATGCCAACACCTTTCCCGGCGGCTTTATCTACGTGAATTCCGGCACCATTCTCGCGGCCGATAACGAATCGGAACTGGCCGGCGTAATCGCCCACGAAATTGGCCACGGCTGCGCCCGCCACAGCATGCGCATGTACACCAAGGCGCAATGGGCAAGTTTCGCCACCATCCCCCTCATTTTCGTTGGCGGAGGCATCGGTTTGGCAGCCCGGGAAGTGCTCTGGAGCGGTATGCCCGAAGGCTTGTTGTTCAGCAAGTTCTCGCGCCTGGATGAAGCCCAGGCCGATTTCCTCGGCTCGCAGTACGCCTGGAAAACCGGCTATGACCCTGAGTCAATGGTTACGTTCTTCGAAAAGGTTGAGGCGCAGGAGAAGAAAAAGCCGGGCAGCATGGCCAAAGCCTTTGGCTCGCACCCTCAAACTCCTGACCGCGTGGAAGCCACTCAAAAAGGAATTGGCAGCATCCTCCCCGCTCGGGATCAATACGTCGAAGACACCAGCGAGTTTCAGGGAGTCAAGGCTCGCCTCGCCGCGCTCCAGAGTAAGCGCAAGATGATCGATGACAAGGACGCCAATAAGCCTTCCCTGCGCCGCTCGCAAACCGATAAAAAGGGTGAAGGCAAAACCGATGATGACCGCCCCACCCTGCACCGCCGGGACCAGTAGCCCTCATAAGCGCTCCGCCTCGATTGTCGTGTCATCCCGAGGCTCCCACGGCATAGAAGCCGCCGGAGTATGAGTAGAAACTGACTGGCCCATGATGGTTCCAATCACTCAGCAAAAAAAGCTATGTCATCCTGAGCCCGCCACGGCGGGCGAAGGACCCCCACAGTGCTTACACCGCGACATCGCACGCAGATCCAACCGCCGCGCCCCGCCACTCAAGGCGGTTATGCTTTAATCGACTGCCCGCCTCTTCCATGGGAGAACAGCATGCCCCACGACAACCGCGATTCCCTCGACACACGGCTCATCCACGCCGACCGCAGCCTCAACCCCACCAATGCCGTCGCGCCGCCCATCTTCCAGACTGCCACGTTTCGCGCTCCCTCGGTTGGCGAGTTTGTCCGCCGCTCCGGCGAGCCGCGCCATCCCGAGTACTACAGCCGGTTCGGCAATCCATCGCTGGCCCAGGTGGAACAGGTGCTGGCCGCAGCCGAGTCTGCCGAAGCAGCGCTGGTCACGGCCTCCGGTATGGCGGCCGTTTCCGCGGCGGTGCTCAGCGTTGTGAAGCAGGGAAGCCATGTGGTGGCTCAGGCAAATCATTACGGCGGCACCTCGAACCTCTTACAGAAGCTGTTGCCCCGCTTTGGCGTTGAAGTCACCCAGGTTGACCAGCGCCATGTCTCTGCGTTCGAGCAGGCGCTGCGGCCCAACACTGTGCTCATTCTGATGGAGAGCCCCAGCAATCCCGTTATGGCGCTTACCGATTTGGCAGCCGTTGCGGCTCTGGCCCGCTCACGCCGCATCGTCACCCTGGTGGATAACACCTTTGCCACGCCCGTCAATCAGCGGCCGCTCGAGTTGGGTTGCGACCTGGTATTCCACAGCGCCACCAAGTACTTCGGCGGCCACTCTGATCTCATTGCCGGCGCGCTCATGGGCAGCGCGGCCCTCGTCACCGAGGTCTGGAATACGCACGTAATTCTCGGTACGGCGCTGGGTCCTTTTGACGCCTGGCTGATGCTGCGCGGCCTTCGCACCCTCGGCCTGCGTGTTCGCCAGCACAACCACAACGCCGCTGCGCTCGCTGCTTTTCTCGAAAGCCATCAGTCCGTGAAAAAGGTTCACTATCCCGGCCTCAACAGCCACCCTCAGCATGAGCTGGCGCGCCGCCAGATGTCAGGCTTCGGCGGAATGCTGAGCTTCGAAGTCAGCGGCGGTTTTGACGCTGCCGGCCGAGTCCTCAAGCGCTTGCGCCTCGCTTCACACGCCGCCTCGCTCGGCGGCGTCGAAACTCTCGTGGTCCACGCCGCCGCCAACTTCGCGCATTACATGACTCCACAAGAAGCCGAACGCATCGGGATCGGTCCGGGCTTGATCCGCGTCTCGGTTGGCGTAGAAGAATCGAACGACTTGATTAAGGATTTCGACCAGGCGCTGGCCGGAGCGTAGCACTCTAGAGCAATGCTAAAGCTGCTGTATCCATAACCCGCTCTGTCATCCAGAGCACCCACGGCAGAGAAGCCGCCGGTGTACGAGCAGAAACTGCCTCGCCCATGCTGGTTCCAATCACTCCGGGAAAAAATCACTGTCATCCTGAGCCCGCCACGGCGGGCGAAGGACCCCCAGAGTGCTTACACCGCGACATCGCACGCAGATCCAACCGCCGCGCCCCGCCCCTCACCCCGGTGCTCGATTCGCCGTCCAGTTCCAGCGCCCTCCATCGAAAGCACTTGCGAGTTGAGTTTCTGCAGAGAGTCCGCCGCGGCGGACGAAGGACCCCCCGCAAGGCTTGCACCGGTAGTGCGGCTCGGGCTTTTCTGCTGGGCTAGGTCGTATGTGGGGGAGAGAGATATAGCAACCTTACTTCCCCTTTAGCCGGTCACCAGTTCGCAAAACTTCGTCAGGTCAATATTGCCGCCGCTCACCACGCACACAACTTTCCCCGGCCCGCACTTCCCGCTGAGCCCGGCCGCCACGGCGCATCCGGCTGCGCCTTCAATGATCACGCGGTTTCGCTCGGCCACGATCCGCATCGCCTGCCTGATCTCCTCCAGCGTCACCACCACCGCTCCCGCCAGCAGGTGATGCGCCAGCTCCCACATGCGCGGGAAAACCGATTTTCCGCCGCACCCATCCACCCAACTCCGGCTCCAGTTAGGGAATTTTTGCGCCGAGCCCGCCTCTAGCGAATACGTAAGCGGAAACGCCGTCTCCGGCTCCGCGCCAAACACCTTCGCTTTCGATCCCCGCTCTTTCACCGCGGCCGCAATCCCGCAGGCCAGCCCGCCGCCCCCAAATGCCGCCACAATGGCGTTCACCTCCGGCAGGTCCTCCAGAATTTCAATCCCCATCGAGGCGTTGCCGGCAATGAATTCATCATCCTCAAAGGGATGGACGAATGTGCCGCGCATGGCCGGATGCGCGCGCTCTTCCATCGCACTCCAGCACTGGTCAAAGGGCGCCTTCACCAGTTCGGCGCCCAGCCGGCTCATGGCGTCAAGCTTTGCCGCCGGCGC
>JAFAIN010000322.1 GCA_019236695.1 Acidobacteriota bacterium
GGCGCGAATGTGGCGGTGTTCAGCGTAATGAACGCCGTGCTGCTCAACCCTACGGGCATTCCGCACCCTGACGGCCTGGTGGCGCTGCGTGCCCGCTACACCGCGATGGCTGACCTGCAGAACATTTCAGTTTCGGCGCCTGATTTCCAGGATTCACTGGAGAGCACAAAGGTCTTCCGCACGGCGGCAGTCATGCTGCCTTCCAGCTTCAATTACAGCGCCGACAACACGCGTCCGGAGCGGCTGCGGGGAGCGCAGGTGAGTTGGGCCTGGTTCGAGGTGTTCCAAGCCAGGGCAATCCTGGGCCGCACCTTCCGGCCCGAGGACGATGTGCCCGGGGCCGGAAACGTCATCGTGCTCTCTCATGGGAGCTGGCAGCGGCGATTCGGGGGCGCCTCTGACGTTATTGGGCGCAAGCTGCAGTTGAACGGGCAGGCGTTCGAAATCATCGGAGTGATGGCCCCTGAGTTCGATTGGCCCAATGAAGCCGAATTGTGGGCGCCCATTGCCCTTCCGCCCGCCCGCTATCACGATCCCAACGACCGCTTCAATGAGAATCTCTTTGCCGTAGCGCGGCTGCAGCCGGGGGTCACGCTCGAACAGGCCAACGCGCAGGAAAGCGCGCTGGCCCAGCAGGTAAAGAGCAAAGTAGCCTTTGCGGAGAAGGCCGGTTGGGGAATGTTTGCGGTTCCCCTGCGTGAGTTCGTGGCCGGCAACCTGCGCCAGCCGCTGGCCATTGTTCTGGCTGCCGTCCTGCTGGTGCTGCTGATCGCCTGCGCCAACATTGCCGGGCTGCAACTCGCGCGGGCCAGCGACCGCCAGCACGAGAACTCAGTGCGAGTGGCTTTGGGCGCCTCGCGCGCACGCCTCATGAGCCAGCCCCTGTGGGAGAGCGTTCTGCTGGGCATAATCGGGCTGGCCCTCGGGATATGGACTGCGGTGTTTGCCATGCCCTCAATCCTGCTGATGGCCCCCACTGCCATTGCCGGCAATATTGACGTCCACCTGAACACGCGAATCCTGTTCTTTGCCGGGGCAGTAGGAATCATTGCCGTGCTGCTCTGTGGCTCGGCTCCGGCGCTCTACCTGGCAGGCTCGCAGTTCATCTCCACCTTGCGCGAGGGCGGCCGGGGCGGAACCGCGGGCCGCAGCAGCAACCGCACGCGAAACCTGCTGGTAACCGGCGAAATTACGGTAGCCATGTTTCTCCTGGTCTGCTCCGGCCTGCTCTTCCGCAGCCTTCGAGTGGTCGAGGGATTGAGCACCGGCTTCGATCCCCAAGGCGTTATGACGGCGGCAGTGTCGCTCCCCGGGGCTCTTTATGACACCGATCAGAAACGCGAAGCGTTCTTTGAGGCGGCCCGGCAGAACCTGCGCAATTTGCCCGGCGTGAGCGCAGGCGCCCTTGCCAACGGCCTTCCGTTTACGGGCGGCACCGGTTCGGCATCGTTCTCAATCAAAGGGCAGGTGTTGCCGCCGAACAGCCCGGGCCCGCACGGCCATAGCATGCTGATTACACCCGATTACTTCCGCACCCTCGGCATTCCGCTGCTGCGCGGGCGCGACTTCACGGATTCCGACCGCGCTGCCACTCAGCCGGTCGCCATCATTGACGACACGCTGGCCCGGCAATACTGGCCCGGCAAAGACGCGCTGGGCGAATACATAACTCAGGACGGCAAAACCTTCTACACCATCGTTGGCATTGTGAAGCACACCAAGGATTCCTCGCTCGATTCCGACGCCAATGAGGGCTTTTATTACCAGTCGCTTTCGCAGGTGACGGATACTGCCGGATTTCTGGTGGCCCGGACCTCCGGTTCTCACGCGGAAGGGTTGACCTCAGCGCTGCAATCCGCAGTGGCTGCAGTTGATCCGCGCCAACCCATCTTCGATGTGAAGACCATGGAACAGCGCGTGGACGATTCCCTCGGCAGCCGTCGCTTTGTGGTTGTGCTGCTCGGAGTTTTCTCCGGGCTGGCGCTCTTCCTCGCCGGCCTCGGACTCTACGCCGTTATCGCATACCTGGTCCGCATGCGAGTGCGTGAAATTGGAATTCGCATGGCGCTGGGTGCTCAGCGCGGGCAAATCGCCGCAATGGTTCTCCGCCACGGATTGAATATGGCGCTGGCCGGTTGCGCTCTCGGCATTGCTGCCACTTACCTGGCCGGGCACGCGCTTTCCAGCATGCTCTATAGCGTCAGCCTGTATAACGTGCCCACAGTGGCTGCTGCGTGCGCTTTGCTGGCCGGCCTGGTGCTGCTCGCGAGCTACCTGCCCGTAAGGCGGGCCGTCAGCGTGCAACCGGTCGAGGCGCTGCGTGACGAGTAAGCCGGGCTGCTCTTCATGTGAAATGTGGAATGTGGAATGTGAAAAGTCAGGGCGAAGCCCGCTGATAATTACTGACACGCCGCGGCCGGCTATCGAAGGCAGTTTCCACAGAACTGTGGAAATTCCTGTGAATATCGTGAACCGAGGCTTCCCGAGGCTTCGGCAATCAGCTACTTACACGGAGTGCCCCAATTCCGGGTCAGCGGGAAACAATTGAAAGCACGAAAGTTGCATCACTACCGCTGCACACGAAAGCAGAACGCGGCGGCGGCTTGCGAACCCCGGCAACAGTTGAGTTTTGCACATTAACGGAGTGTTTAACCCGCAAATCCGCCCAGATTTAACAGA
>JAFAIN010000327.1 GCA_019236695.1 Acidobacteriota bacterium
CTGAATAAAGGATAGTGACGACGCCGTAGGAGCAATAGGCACCGCCATCCTGAACCACGCGGGCAGCGACTGCCTGCAGCCTGCCATCGGCCGTGGCGCCCACCTTCAGATCAATGATGGTGCGCGGGCGGCCGCGGTGCGCCCAGAACACTTCTTCACGCGTGTAGGTGATTTTTACAGGCGCGCGCGCCTTGCGCGCCGCCACGGCCGCAATGATCTCCAGCGGAATGACTTCGCTCTTGCCTCCGAATCCGCCGCCCACCAGCGGCTTAATGACGCGAATCTGCGACATGGGCAGCTCGAGCACCAGAGAAAGCTTGTGCTGCAGGTAGTAAGGCACCTGGGTGGAAGACCACACGGTTAGGCGGCCGGGCTGGCCGGTTTGAGGATCGATTTCGAATGTCGCCAGAGTGGAATGGGGCTCCATGGCGGCATGCGTCACTTCATTGGCGATATAGCGGGCCTGGTGAATCGCCGCGCTTGCCGAAAATCCGGATTCGGGATCGCCGAAGACGTGGTGGTAGTCCTTCTCAATGTTGTGGGGCCGCTGCTCGTGGATGAGATCGCGTTCCGCTTTCATGCTCTCTTCGGGATCGAAGTACGCGGGCAGCGGCTCGTATTCGACTTCAATGAGATCGAGAGCCCGATCGGCAGTGGCTTCATCTACCGCGACCACACAGGCAACGTTATCCCCGACGTAGCGAACCTTATCGACGGCCAGCGCGGTTTCATCGTGGCCGACCGGCAGGATGCCATATTTGTTGGGCGCGTCTTTTCCAACCACGACGGCGATTACGCCGTCGAGGCGCTCGGCGCGCGAGGTATCGAGCCGCCGAATGCGGGCGTGGGGAAGCGGCGAGTGCAGGATCTTGCCGATGAGCATGCCCGGAACCGAAAGGTCGTCAGTGTACTTGCCGCTGCCGGTGGTCTTGCCGGCCGCATCGACGAATGCCACGGGCTTGCCGATGATGCTGAACTCACTCATGGCTCAACCCTCGCCCCCGGCGTTCGGCATCAAGGGCGGCGCGCACCGCCTGGTACATCTGCATGTAGCCGGTGCAGCGGCATAGATTGCTGCTCAAGGCATCGCGAATCTCTTCATTCGTGGGATCGGAGTTCTGTTCGAGCAGCGAAGAGACGGTGCACATGAATCCGGGGGTGCAGAAGCCGCATTGTGCGCCGCCCCAATCGCCATAGGCTTTCTGAATGGCCGCCAGTGCGCCGTGCTCGGCAATGCCTTCGACGGTGGTAATCGCAGGGCCACAGCCTTCCTCGTCAAGCGCTACGCTGGCGGCTAGCGTTGCGCAGGCCAACATGGGAGTGCCATCGATCAGCACCGTGCAGGCTCCGCAGCTTGAATCTTCGCAGCCGCGCTTTGACCCGGTCAGGTCCAGGTCGCGGCGCAGGCAATCGAGCAGCAGCTCGGAAGGAGCAATGGCGACCTCATGCGTCCGTCCATTCACCCGAAGCGAAATGAGCTGCTTTTTCATAGCGATTCGGCACGAAAGACCCTGCAATTCCTAATATACCGGGACGGTGGGATCAACCACGCGTGACCAGCGATCAATTCCGCCGCTCATGCTCTGCACCTGCTCAAAGCCCTGCCGCTGAAGCCAGGCGGCAACATTGGCGGAGCGTATGCCGCGGTGGCACACCACAACGATGTGCTGTTCGGGGTCGAGCTCCTGCAGCCGATTCGGGATTTCACCCATAGGGATGTTCAGCGAACCGGCGATGCGGGCGGTCGAAATCTCGTGAGGTTCACGGACGTCGAGCAGGACGAAGTCGTGGCTGTCCCTCCGCAATTCGCTGACCTGTTCGGGCGAGATTTCGAAGTCCATTTGTTTACCAATCAGTAACTATTCTCCACTGCTAACAGTGGAGAATCAGTGGGGCAGGTTTTTTGGTTTTTATTACTTAATGGTAAATACCTGCGAACGGAGACAATTGCAGCTCTGAACTCTCAACACCAGTATAGCAGGAGAATGGGCTTATGGCAAATAAAAGGCGAAATAGTTGCTCGTGTGCGGGGTTCGCCGACAGAAAAGGCTTCACACGAAGTACACGAAGGGAGCACGAAGGGCACGAAGAAATCCGGGGTGATCGGAGCCACGCTCAGTAGCCGTAGTCGGTGGGGGCGGCCCAGGCGTGCCGCTGGGTCTTGAGTTCGGCGAAGCGGCAGGCGCCGAGCTGGTCGAGGTAGGCGGCGCGATCGGGGATGCGATAGATCCAGCGATCCAGCCAACCGGCAGTTTCTTCTGCACTGACGGTCTGCTGATGGTAGTGGCGGAAGAAAGCATCGTCGCGGCGATAGCAGCCCTGGACGGGGGACGGATGCGCGCCTCCGGGGCATTCGACTACCGCCGATACCAGGAACCCGGGTATGACGGTGCGGTTGGGATCGCTGGAGATGATTTCGGGTGCGACAATCTCTTCCGCCACCACGATGACGCGCTTTGCCGCGTGCACGGCTTCGATCATGACCCCGAAGTTTCCCCAGCAATGGGCATTGCCTTCGGCGTCAGCGCGCTGCAGGTGGACGATGGCAACATCGGGATTGAGCGCGCGAATGGCGTGCAGCTTGTCGCTGCCGGTTTCGGCAAACGGATTCTCGAGGGACGCGAAGAACGGGTTTGAGTTCGCGAGGTCGGAGCCGAGAGCGGTTCTGGTTGGCAGGAATGGGACGCCCATCGCCCCAGCCTGCAGCGCCAATGCGACCGTAAAGTTGGTCATGTCGATGACGCGCAGGGTTGCGCCCGGCTGGCCGGGGTTTTCCCGCTCGACGGCGCGGCGGAAGTTATAAGCGGAGCCCATCATGACATTGCCGACCCAGGCAGCAGTGACGGTTTCGACGCATCCGGCAGCGATGACCTGATCGAAGAGGATGTCAGAGATGGGGCCGATGAGATTGAGGCCGCGCTTCCTCTGGCGAATGATCTCATGGCCGGCAGCGAACGGAATCATCTGCTCGAGCTGCAGGCCCATGGCAACGGAGCCTCCGCCGGGCACGAGTTGCGCGACGGCTTCGCGCATCGAAATCAGCTTTGACATTAACGGCCTGTCCACTGCGGCGGACGCTTTTCCATCCAGGAGCGGATGCCTTCATTGCAATCCTGGGTGTGGATGAGTTCGGAGCAGTAGAGTTGCTCAGCGCGTTGCAGTCCTTTCTCGAGGTGGGCAGCGTCCCAGCAGTAAAAGGCTTTCTTGGCCAGCCTGAGCGCTGCCGGGCTGAGGGCGGTGAGCCGGCCGGTGGCTTCGTTGACGATGGTTTCGAGCTCTTCGAGGCGGGCGGCACCGCTGGCCAGCCCGATGGCGAGGGCTTCATCGCCGGAGATCTGGCGGCCCGTGAAGATCAGCTCGGCGGCGCGCTTCTGGCCTACGACGGCCGCCAGCGCGGCACAGGCGACCGGGGGATAGCAAGCGAGCCTGATCTCAGGAAAGGCCCAACTGGCGTCGCGTGCGGTGTAAACCAGGTCGCAAACCAGGGCGACCTCCGCGCCTCCGCCGAGGCAGGCTCCATGCACCTGGGCCACCGTCACCTTGGTGGAGGCGAGCAGTGCGCGAATGACGGAATGGAAGGCGGCAAGCATGCCTTGCACTTTGTCAGGAGTATGAGCGGCGACATCGACGCCGGCGGAGAAAGCCTTGCCGGCACCCGAGATCACAACCGCGACGGTAGAGGGCTGCTGCTCGATGTCTTCCAGCACCGCCTGCAACTCATCCATCATCTGCATGTCAATCACGTTGAGCGGGGCATTGTGAAGCCGAACGCGTGCAATGGCGCCGGTAGTTTCGACAGCGATACGCGGTGAGGTTATGGAATGCATTACTCCTCCCGAATGAATCTCATGATTGCCGAATTGCGGAATTGCCGAATCTGGTCATAGCCGGACCTGGCATCGAATTTCTGCCGCCGTGAACGGCACGATGCGAATGTTCAGTTCATCGCGCATTGCTTGCCAGCTTTCGGAAGCGAGGAATATATGTTCGGCCTCGCGGCCGGTTCGAGCGCTTTCAGCCGGGGGCAACTGCGGATGGCACATCACCAGGCCGCAATCGGAAATGGCGCGCAGCCACTGATGCATGAGGGTATGGTACGGGATACGGGTGGAGAAGTCGTAGGCTCCGGCAAAATCCGCGTTCATGGGCAGCCCTGCATCGCGGGCGTGGCCTGCGAACGCCCTGCCGCCGAGGGCGGAGATGAGGGCGGCCTTAAGGCCACGCGGCCGCCGAGGAACGGTGCAGCGCACAGCGATGCCGGCGCCGTATCGGGCAAGGACTACGTCGAGCAGAGCTTCGCGGATGCGAGGCAGTTGATGCACATGCTGGTGACCATCAACGAAATCAGGGCGGCGCGCGAACAACTGCTCAAAACGATCACACTGGCGCTGGATATGGGCGCGGAGCTCCGAGGAATTCATGGCGCCGAGCGTATAGCTGCGAAGAATGAAGAGCGGGAGGCGCAGAGGGCGATATGACCCATCGCCGTCAGTGAAGTTCAGATGCAGACCCAGGGCGCAGTTTGCGGCGGCTTCGCGCAGGCGCGGAGCACATGACGCGGCGACAGGACCATCTACGAGGCACGTTGTGGAGAGGACAACGCCGGCGGTTACGAGGGCGAGAATCGAGTGGCTGGCGGGCTCATTGAGCCCGAAATCATCGGCACAGAGAAAGATGCGCCGCGACGCGGTGGTTGAGGTGGTGAGCTCAGCCAAGATTCAACCGAGAATAGCAGGAGTTAGAAATGCGAAAGTGCGGAAGTGCGAATGTGCGGAATTTTTAGGAGCGAACCACGAAGTGCACAACGAAGGCGCCGCCGGCCGAAAGTGCGAAAGTGCGGAGGTTTTAGACGTGGAGGATTGCAGGGCAAGATTCGCGAACTCCCGCCCGGGCAATCGACGGTGGCGGCCTTCGGCCGCCCTATCCGGCCGAGGGCGGCCGGACCCACGTCATTTTCGGCCCCTGAAACAAAACCCC
>JAFAIN010000096.1 GCA_019236695.1 Acidobacteriota bacterium
GGTTGTGGGCGGCGTGGGGCTGGGAGCGGCCGGATTGGGATATCTAACCGCGCTCGTGAGGTGTATGAGGCTTGAATATGGCGGATTCACCGAACTGTTGTTGGTAACGGCGTTCGGGGAATTGTTATTGCAGTTTCCGCTGCCGGAATTCGTGGTCGAAAGGGTTCCTTTGAACTGCGCGCTGCCGCTCATGTTGGCGTTGCCATTGGTCTGCACATTGCCGCCCGAGCTTTGCACGGTTTGGGCGTAGGTTCCTGAACTCGAATTGAAACTGTCGGTATAGGAACTGGAGGAGAAGGTAATGACCCCGCAGCCGCTCGCCGTCGCGGCCAGTGCATAGTTAAAGATGGGAGTGGCGAACCTCTCGATCGTTTCCTGCACCTGCACTTTGGCGGGGTGTACTCCGCTGACCGAACCGGTCGCGGTGATAAGCCATGTCTGCATCACTCCACCCCCCGACTGGAAGAACGTTACCGCCTGCATATTCATCAGCGTGGCATGGCTGGAGAACGTGACGTTCGAAAACCCCGGCAGAGATTGATTCTGCAGAGCTGAATTGAAAGCCGTTTGCACGGAGGCGGTTGGATAATTCGCGGTCGTGCTGTCCGCCGACAGCACCACCGGAGAGCCGCCCGCCTGAACCGGCGATCTAGTCAGGTCGAACCCGCTGCCATTGGCGGGGGCCGTGTACGAGTACATGATCCAATTTGCGGTACGTTGCGCGCCCGCTTCCGCCGCATAGCGCGCCTCGAGCAGCGCGCGATGGTCGGTGGTGGAAGTGAATTCCGTGGCCGTCATCGAAAGCACGGCGCCCGCCAGAATTGACAGCATCACCACAATGATCAGAACTGTCAGAAGCGCCATGCCCCGCTGGCGTGTCCGCGAGGGGCGCCGTTCTGCCGAGTACCTCGAAAGTGCTGCCATTCGTCGAATTGCTCCACCTATTGCGGCAAACTGGCCGGTGCCGGCTGAATGTGATCGGTGTTGCCGTTGCCGGCGAGCGTTACGCCCGCAAGCACATTCCGCGGCGCCAGGTTAAGGAACGACTTCGTCATGGTTGAGTTGGTTCCCGTCACCGGGTCGAGCACCGTGGTCTGCGTGCTCAGGGTCAATCCCACGCCGGGGATAAAATTAAAGCCTGCTGAAGCGACAGTGGGCTGATAAGTGAAGCAGGCCGTGCCGCCTGGATTGGCCACCAGATTATCGAGCAGTGTGTCGGGAGTGTTTTTGGTGCTGTTGGTGATGGGCGTGATCGAGCGCGTCAGTGTGGGCGGAACGCAGTCATACTCCACCAGAACCAGCGTGCCATCGTTATTAATGTCGCCAATCATTCTCAACTGCGTGGAATTCGAGCTGCTCAGGATTCCCTGGGCGAAAACCCCCACGGGCGCGACCACCGCGGCCGAGGCATGGTTCATGGTGAAAACTCCGCTGATGGTCCCGGAGCCCACCGCCGTAAGCGCCACAATTTCCTTGCTGCTGCCCGCATCCACGAGCACATTTTCGCCAACAAACATGTATGAGTTCGAGGAAACGGCGACGGTCTGGGCCGTCGAGGAACCTGTAACCACCGCGCTCAGAGTGCTCGCCGGAAATGACACTGCGCCCGCCTGGCCGATCTCCTGGATCAGCAACTCCGTAGCGCTTCGAACACCGGCATGCATCTCGCCGCGCGCGGTAGTCGAACCGTGGCTCTGCTGCATTTTGGCCAGCAGCCCGAAAGCCGCGCCGGCAACTATGATCAGCACCGTGATGGCCATCAGCAATTCAATCAGCGAAAATCCGGCAGAGAGCTGAAGGCGCGCGTGTTCCCGAGAATGCTTCATTGGTAGTTCGTCTTTTGGCACACCAGCGTAGTGGTGGGCTTCAGGCCCGCCCCGCCGCCTGTGCCCGCTGCCTGGACTACAACCGTAATCGTCTTCAATGTTGCGGTGGAATCAGTTGCTATGCTCCACAGGCGGGTATAGAACGCCCCGGTCGAGGAGTTGAGAACATTGCCGGATGCGTCCAGATAATCCACGTAGTTTGCCACCGGCGACGCCGGGTTTGTTCCGCCCA
This sequence comes from Acidobacteriota bacterium, assembly GCA_019236695.1. Taxonomy (GTDB): domain Bacteria; phylum Acidobacteriota; class Terriglobia; order Terriglobales; family Acidobacteriaceae; genus JAFAIN01. Next base: position 2,059 of record JAFAIN010000096.1, read on the forward strand.
CACTGGCACTGGCCGCCATGGTCCCGCCCAGGCCCGCCCCGCCGGTTGACTGGCTTGGATATACAGTGGTGTTCGTCTGGCCGTCATTGAAGCTCAGCGCCATCAACTGTTCCATCTTGTCGCCGGCATACTCGGTGGTACGCGTAGATATTTCGCCCTGGCCCTTGTTCTGGCCGGCGGCATAGGCAAACACCCCTGCCACTCCCGCTACCACGACCAGTAGAACGCTGGCTGCCATCATGGTTTCCAGGAGCGTGACCCCGCGCTCGGCCCCCACTCTGCCGCCCTTTCGGTAAGCGAGAGATGAAGCCCGGCGAGAGAAACATTGGACATGAAAGTTCAGGCCGCAATTCATAAGGCTGACCATCCGCTATTGATGTACTGCCAGGTCTTAATCTGGCCGGCCGCGCTTACGCTCACCGCGTAAACCGCGCCGTTCTGGTGTGTGAGATAAACCGTGTCCTGGCTGGTCGGAGTTCCGCAGGGCTCCGTACATCCGCTCGAAGTTATGGGGATGCCGCGCGAATTAAATTCCACGATGCTGGTCTGGGCAAGTGTGGTCTGGGTTCCGGCCGGCGCCGCGGCGTTTCCGGTTCCGAAGCTCACTCCGGCGGAAAGGTACTGGGTCCCCGGGTCGGTGACCCAATTGGTCCCATTCAAGACCTGCAGGCAGTAGGTGGTTGAGCCGTTGCAGTTGATCTGCAAACGCACATGCGTGAACTGGTTTGCGGCTTCCAGCTTCGCGAGTTGCAATTGGGTGGCCAGCGACCGCGCGTCCCCGGCAATCCGCATGGACGCCATGGCCGTGTCGGCAACCGGCAACGACACTGCAATCAGGATGAGCATGATGGTGACCACCATGATCAACTCGATGATGGTGAAGCCGCGGCTCCTGTGGCCGGCCGGGAGTATTGCAGAACGAGTCATCAACCGCCTGTAACCGCCACTGTTTGTTTAAGGGCACATAGCGGAAAGCGGCGCGCCGCCGTGCCTTTCGCACTTCTCGACATTAGAACGGTACGGCCGATGAAGGTGAGCGACAAGTTACGAAGGTGAACGGGGCACATCTCCGGCCCGCCGCCCGCTGGTGCATCAGGGAGCGCAAAAACTAAAGTTTCAATGGACCTTAAATTTCTTTCTCGCTTTGGATTGTGCTCACCTTAATGTGACGCAGGGGGAAAAATGGGTCGCTATTTTCCGATTCTCGTTGTGCTCACGTTCGCAGTGATGGCTGCTCCCTCTGCCATGGCCGATTGTTCGAACAATTCCTGCTTTGCGGCTTCCATCAACAGCAACTTCAACGGCACCGCAATTCCGGGCAACGACACCATCTGGTTCAACAGCGTCATCAAGCCGGGCTCGATTCCGGCGACCGGCGCCACCGTTTTCTTCGATAACCAGACCATCAGTTTCAGCTCCGGGAACACCAATTACAACCTCGCTGTTCCCAATACGCAGATTGACTTCTACGCCAGCGGTAATCCCTGCTCCGGCGGGGCAAGCTCCTGCACCACGTTTGACAACGCGACCAACAGTTGGATCACGTATCAGCCTGTTTCGGCCACCGGCAACGGCAACACCTTTCTCTCGGGCCTGGCATTCCAGGTGCCGGCTTCCGGGTTGCCCGGCGGCATCGGCAGCGTCACGTGGAGCGGCGATTTCAATGCCAATCCTTCGCTCGGCCTGAGCTGGCAATGGGCGGCGGCGGCGTACAGCAACTTTGGCGCCGACTGCTCCGGCACGAATGCCGCCACTTGTACGGGCGACTACAACTCGCTGGGAGTCAAGCCGATTGACGCAAACAGCGGAAGCATCTACGCCAATTCCGATCATGCAGGCACTCCTGAGTACTTCACCAAGTATGTGATTGGCGGGGCCCGCGGCGGCGGCGGCGCCAACTACACCGGCTCCTACAGTGGAACCCAGAGCTTTACGGCGCCCCCGGGTGGACCTCCGGTCAACCCCATTCCTGAGCCCGGCACGTTCATCCTGATCGGAACCGGCGCAGCGGCGGCAATCCGCAAGATCGTGAAGAAATAACGAGACGAAATCCCATGAAGAAAAAGCAGACCTGGTGGATAGTCAGTTCGACGCTGGTGGTGGCGACCGCCGCCGCACTCTTCGCAGCCGTGCACTTCAGCCCGGAGCAAAGAAAACAACGGTATCTCAGCAGCGGCCAGAAATATGCCGCCCAGGGCAAGCTGCGCGAGGCCACCATCCAGTTCCTGAACGCCATCGAGCTTGACCCGCGCTTCACCCAGGCCCATCTTGAACTGGCCAAGGTGGCGGTGCGGCTCGGCGAGCCGCGGTCGGCTTTGTTCGAGTACCAGAGCGCGGCGCAGCTGGACCCAGCAAACCTGGGCGCCCAGCTCCAGGTGGGAAAGCTGCAAATGCTCACCGGCGACGCTGCCGGCGCCAAGCACCAGGCCAACCTGGTTCTTGAAGGTCAGCCGGATAATTGGGAGGCTCACCTGCTTCTCGGCGACGCGATCGCCCTCCTGGAGAAGAAGGACAATGGCTTGCCGGAAATTCAAAAAGCGCTTGAGCTCGCGCCTTCCCGGCCCGAGCCGATGATTTCATTGGCGGCGCTGCAGCTCACGAAAGGCAACATTGCGAAAGCGGAGGAGAACTACAACTCCGCCCTCGCGGCCGACGGCAAGTCCCTGGAAGCGCTGTTGGGAATGGCTCGCGTCAAGCAACTCCAAAACAACCCTGCGGAAGCGGAACGTAGAATTCAGCAGGCGATTGAGGTTGCGCCCAAGGACATTCGTCCGCGGGCGGCGCTCGCTACGCTCTACATGGTATCCGGCCAACGGGGAAAGGCCGAAGAAGCGGCCAATGCCGCCAAGGCTGCCCTGCCTGACGTCCCTGCTGCCTATCGCATGCTCGGAGACGTTTACATCACCACCGGCCAGACCCACAAGGCTCTGGATGAATTCGCCGCGCTGATGAAGACACATAAGGACGACATTGACCTCAAGATCGCCGAAACCCAGCTCCTCATCCTCGCGGGGCAAATGAAGGACGCTCAGGCCCTGAACGACAGCGTGCTGAAAGAGGTTTCCAGCGACCCCCAGGCCCGAGTGGAGCGAGCCGAGATTCTGTATGGGCAGGGCAACACCGGTAAGACTCGCGAAATCCTGCAGGCCGTGGTCCGGGAAAACCCCAAGTTCTATCTGGCGCACTACTACCTGGGCGTGGTGCTGGAATCGATGGGAGAGCCCGAAGGCGCGCGCCGTGAATTCGAAGCCGCCGCCAAGCTGCAGCCGCGCATGGCCGATGCCCACATCGCTCTGGGAGCACTGGCCAGCGAACTGGGCGACCTGCAGTTGTTCAACCAGCAGGTGGACCAGGTATTGCACCAGCAACCCTTTTCCGCCCAGCCCTACATCATGCGCGCAATCGAATTTATGCAGCAGCATCAGCCGCAGCGCGCCGAAGTCGAGCTGAAGACGGCCATCACGGTCGCGCCTCAGGAGTCGCTGCCTTACATGAAGTTTGGCAGCTTCCTTGGCTCGCAGAAGCGCTTTGCCGAAGCCGAACAGATGTACGAACAGTCGCTCCAGCGCGACCCTGCCAACGTAGAGGCTATGAAAGGCCTGATCGCTGCGTACTACGCGCAAGGCCAGCAGAGCCGGGCGCTGCCGCGGCTTGACCAGCAGATCCAGCAGGTACCCGGCGGCGCGTATCATGTGCTTCGCGCCGAACTGCAGCTTGCCGCGAAGAATCTTTCCGGCGCCGAGACCGATCTGCAGGCCGCCCTGGGTCTTGACCCCCACAACGAGCCGGCCTGGCAGTTGCTGAGCCAGGCGCAATTGATGGCAGGCAAGCGCGAAGAGGCGCTGGCCACCTGCAAGAAGTGGAGCCAGCAATTCCCCGAAGACGCCAATCCTCTGGTGCTCCAGGGTGAACTGCTGGATTCGGCTGGCAAGTGGCAGGATGCGCAGGATTCATACGAGAAGGCGCTCAACATTGATTCGACCAATAAGGCCGCGGAGAATGATGTGGCATTCTCCCTCCTGGAGCACAACGGCGACCGCGCACGCGCCTGGCGGCTGGCAGCCCGAGCCAATGATGGTTCAAACTCGCCCGCATTCGCCGACACGCTGGCGTGGGCCGAATTCAACAGCCGAAATTACAGCCGGGCAGTGCAACTGCTGCAAGATGCAGTTCGCAAATCACCCGATAATCCGACCTTCCACTACCACCTCGGTCTCGCCTACACCAAGCTGAACCAGAGTGCACAGGCCAGGGCTGAACTGGAGAAAGTGTTGAGCCTCGCGCCCAGTTATCCGCACGCGGAGGAAGTCAAGGCCGTACTGCAGAAGTAGTGACCGCCGGCGGGAGGGATGCGCATGTCGCCCGGCGCGAAAATGCAGAATCTCTCCCGCTGTTGCGGGATCGAAATGATACATCCGGTATAGCTTCGGGGTGCCCTAACCGGAACCGGAACCGCCACTCTAACCGTAAGGTGTCGCGATATCCCGACTGTCCCAGATCAGCGGGGTCCCGACGGGCTGTATCTTCGGAACCGCGCTCCCTCGGACGCTCTACTACTACAGACTTGCAGTTGCTTGCTGCTGGCACAGCGTGTTAGCGTTTAATAGTCTGTTTCGCCATGGAGTTCCGGCTAAAAGACGACGCGCACCGGCGAATGGCCGTTGTCTGCCTTCTGCTGGTGTTCCTGCTCCTGGTGGCCGCGCTTCATGTTCACAACGACCGCCTCAATACTGAGGCCCGTCCCTGCATTACATGCCTGAGCCTCCAGTGCGCGCTGGTCGTTTCCATCGCGCTGGTGGAAGCGGGGCAGGTGCTGCGGCGCCGTGCGGTCTTGCCCGAAACCGAGCTGCGGTTCTCTCCCCTCCATACCTCTGAACTGTATGTCCGTCCTCCGCCTCACCTTTCTTAGCCGCGGATACCGGGACCATCAACTGAGGCTGCTGACGTAAGTCCCGCAGCCCTGCCGTGACTTTTTGGCACGGCGCTGCGTGTTTCAGAGGAGACGCATTGTGAAAAAGACCATCCATGTTTTGGCTTGCCTGCTTCTGCCGTTGTTGCTCCCTGCTTTTTGCGGAGCACAGATGGGAAACTCGGGAACCCTTCAGGGCACCGTGATCGATCCCAACGGAGCTCTGGTGACAGATGCAAAGGTGGAGATCAGGAATCCGGTCAGCGGTTATGACCGTACGACGACGACAAATTCCGCCGGTGTCTTTACGTTTGCCAATGTTCCCTACAACCCGTATCACATGACGGTAGAGGCGAAGGGCTTCAAGTCATTCGTGCAGGACGTGGAGGTGCGCTCCTCGATCCCCGTCAATGTGAAAGTTGGCCTGTCGCTGGGCGAGGCGAGCCAATCCATTACGGTGGAAGCCGCCGGCGATCTCGTCGAAACCGACCCATACGCGCACACGGACGTGGACCGCGGCCTGTTCGACAAACTGCCGCTCGAGAGCCAGTCATCTTCGGTCAGCTCGCTCGTCACGCTGGCCACCCCGGGAATTGCCGCTGATTCAAATGGCTTGTTCCATGGATTGGGCGACCACGCTGAAAACTCCTTTTCCGTGGATGGGCAGCCGATTACAGACCAGCAAAGCAAGATCTTTTCCAACCAGATTCCGTCGGATTCCATTCAGTCCCTGGAAGTCATTCAGGGCGCGCCGCCGGCCGAATACGGCGGGAAAACCAGCGTTGTCATTGATGTGACGACCCGTTCCGGCCTTGGCAACCCCATACCGCATGGGGAACTGGTGACCTCATACGGCTCCTTCGGCTCTTCCACCGTGAACGGGAACCTGGCTTACGGAAATCAAAAATGGGGCAATTTCGTTTCCCTGGGAGGGCTGAATACCGGAAGGTTTCTGGATCCCCCTGAGTTCCAGGTGCTTCACGACAAGGGCAACGAGGTAAATGCTTTTGACCGGTTTGACTACAAGCTTTCCGACGCAGATTCATTCCACCTGAACCTGCAGTTCACGC
>JAFAIN010000046.1 GCA_019236695.1 Acidobacteriota bacterium
GCCGATCTGCGCGGCGGCCGAGATATGGCAATTGCGGCCTACCTGCGCGCAGCTTCCCACCAACGCATGCGAATCGATCATAGTTCCGCCATCGACATACGCGCCGGCATTGACGAACATGGGCGGCATGCACACCACGTCGCGGCCGATGTACGCTCCATCGCGAATGCTCGAACCCCCGGGAACAATTCGCACCGCGCTGCCTTCATCAAGCTGCTTTACCGGATAAGTGGATTTGTCGAAGAAAGGCTGGCGCGAACGGTCCAGCGACATATCAATGATCGCGCCGATCCGAAAGCCGAGCAGGATGCCTTTTTTTACCCAGGCATTCACCTTCCATCCTGTAGAACTGGTCGCGTCCGGCTCAGCCGCACGCAGCAGCCCCGCATTGAGCGCCGCCTTGAACCGGTTGAACAGCAGGAAGTGCTCTGAGCTGTATCGCGGCGGCGGGTTGTCGAACAGCGCCTCAATTTCGGCTTGCATGAGCACTCTGCTTAATCAGCCTGAACGGAGCGCTCCGCCAGGAGCCCAAGTTGCTCCAGAACTGCTTCAATGCGCTGCTTGCTGGCTTCGGCTGGAGGCACCATCGGCAGCCGCCATACCGGTTCCAGCAGCCCCATTAGCGACATGGCGTATTTCACCGGCAGCGGGCTTGACTCGATGAAGTTCACCTCCATCAGCGGGAGGTAGCGATGATGCACCCGGCGGGCACGCTCAAAATCGCCGTGCAGAGCCGCCTGCGCCAGTTCCGTCATCTGCCGTGGAATTTCGTTCGAGGCCACCGAAATCACGCCTCGCCCGCCGAGCGCAATCGTCGGCAGCGTGATGGCGTCATCCCCGGAGAGGACCAGGAAATCATCCGCCGCCTGGTTCAAAATGGTGCCGATCTGGTTAATGTTGCCGGAAGCTTCTTTCACACCGGCAATATGAGGAAGCTGCGCCAGGCGCTTGATGGTGGCGGGCTCAAGATTGACTCCCGTGCGGCCGGGCACGTTGTACACGATGATCGGCACGCGAACCGCATCCGCAATGGCGCGGTAATGCTGGAACAGGCCTTCCTGCGTAGGTTTGTTGTAATAGGGCGCGACTGAGAGGATTCCATCCACACCTAGCGAGCGCCATTCGCGGGCCTGTTCGATCACCTCGTGAGTGTTATAGCCGCCGGCCCCCGCCAGCACCGGCACTTTACCACGCGCCTGGTTCACCGCAATCTCAACCGCGCGCCGCTGTTCGGCGCGGCTGAGCGTAGGGTTTTCGCCCGTGGTGCCGCATGGAACCAGGAAATTGATGCCTTCTTCAATCTGCCGCTCGATGAGCACGCGAAACACAGCTTCATCGAAAGCGCCATCCTGGCGAAACGGCGTAACTAACGCAGTACCGCAGCCGGTGAACATGGTTCGCCTCCAAAAATCACGTCTTTGAATTCGTAGAATCCCCTGCGGCCAATGATCCATTGCGCTGCCCGCAGCGCGCCCATGGCGAAGCCTTCACGGCTGCGCGCCGTATGGCGAAGCGTAATGGTGTCGGCAGCCGAATCGAACCCGACCTCATGCGTTCCCGGAGCGCGGCCGGCGCGGTTTGAACTGACGCTGATTTCCCGCTCATAGCCGCCGCGACGCATTTCTTCCACCAGCTTCAGCAGCGTGCCGGAAGGTGCATCCTGCTTGGCGGCATGATGCATTTCCCAGGCCCAGGCGCCATACTCTGCTTCGTCTTTCATCAGCCGGGCCGCGGCTTCCACGATTCGGGAGAAGACGTTCACGCCGACGGAAAAATTCGGGCTCCATACCAGCCCGGTGCGGAGCCGCGCAATGGTGGCTTTCACGCGCTCCATTTCATCCAGCCACCCAGTGGTCCCCACGACCACCGGAACGCCCGCCATCGCCAGCCATTCCACGTTGCCGGCCACGGCTCCGGGCGCGGTGAACTCTACGGCGACATCAATGCCCGCCAGTCCGGGCCGCTCGCCCTGATCGACGCGCAGCGCCACTTCGAAATCGTGCTTCGCCGCCAGTTGCTCGATCATGTGGCCCATTTTGCCGTAGCCGATAATGGCGAGGCGTTTAGGCATCGAACACCTCCCGATCGAGCTCGCGAAAAAACTCCTGATGCAGCCGGCCGACTGCCTGTTCCAGGTCGCGCTCGGCCACCACGAAACCTAGATTCAGCGCCGAAGCGCCCTGCGAGAGCATAAGCACCTCAATCCCGCCGAGCGCGGAGAAGACGCGGGCCACGATTCCGCCCTGGCCCTGAATGCCTTCGCCTACCAGGCATACAATGGCCGCCTCGCGGGTCACCGCCACCTCGGCGAACTGATTCAGGTCCGCTACGACTTTCTCCAGATGGGTGGCTGAATCGATGGTAAGCGAAACGCTGACCTCTGAAGTTGAGATCATATCGACTGGGGTTTCGTGCCGGGCAAAGACGTCGAACATCCGTTCCAGAAATCCATAAGCCATAAACATGCGGAGCGATTGCACGTTCAGCACCGTAATGTTGCGCTTGGTAGCGATGGCTTTGATTACGTTTTTCGCCGGAACCGGATGCGACACAATCAAGGTGCCATCCACCTCTGGCCGGCGCGAGTTGAGGATGCGCACCGGAATGTCTTGCTCCATGGCTGGAGCGACCGTGGCGGGATGCAGTACCTTGGCGCCGAAGTAGGCCAGCTCTGCCGCTTCGCGAAAGCTGAGGCGCCGCACCCGGTGGCCGCCGCTGCAGATTGTGGGATCGCAGGTCAGCATGCCATCCACATCCGTCCAGATCTGGATCTCCTCGGCATCGAGTCCGGCGCCGGCAATGGCAGCCGTAAAATCCGAGCCGCCCCGCCCCAGCGTTGTGGTAACTCCATTTTCGGTCGAGCCTATGAAGCCTCCCATCACCATAACGTTTTTTTCGAGATGGGGCGCTATGCAGCTCTTCAGGCGTTCATTGGTGGGCCCGAACAGCGGGGCCGCCTGGGTGTGGCGCCCGTCGGTGACGATCACGGTGCGCGCATCCATGTGCTTTGCGGGAATGCCCAGCCGCTGAAAATGCCGGGTCACAATCAGGCTCGAAAGCCGCTCGCCGAAGCTGGCGACAGCGTCCAGCGACCGCGGCGTCAACTCCCCTAGCGCCGCCAGGCCTCGCACCAGCTCCGCCAGTTGCTGGAAATGGGCCTCGATGGTGCGCTCCATTTCGGAATGCTGCAGATGAAAATCGCGCACCTGCCGCAGCCGGAAGAGCGCTGCATCGCGATCGCCTTCCACCGCAGTACGTGCGATTTCGAGGAGAGCGTTCGTGGTTTTGCCCATGGCTGAAACCACAACCAGCGGACGGCGGCTAACTCGGGCCTGCACAATTCCGGCGACCCGCTCGATGGCGGCAGCCGATTCCACTGAGGTCCCGCCGAACTTCATCACGATCATCAGCTCAGCAACCCCTCCGTCATCATCAGCTCCGCATTGAGCACGGCCGCCCCGGCGGCGCCACGAATGGTGTTGTGGCCCAGAGCCACGAACTTGCAGCTTAATACCGGGCAGGTTCGAATGCGGCCCACGAACACGGCCATGCCGTTCTCGCGCCCGGAGTCGCGCCGCGGCTGGGGGCGGTCCGCCTCATCCATCACGATGATCGGGTGCGGCGGTGCGCTGGGCAGCTTGCGCTGCTGGGGGTGGGACTGGAAGCCGGCCATCGCGCCTGCGATTTCCCCCATAGCAGGGCAATCTCTCAGTTCCACCGATATTGCCACGGTGTGCCCATCGACCACCGGAACCCGATGACAGCTCGCACTGACCTTCGCGGCAAGCGGATGGATGGCCGGCGGCGATGCCGCAAAGTCGCCCAGAATTTTTTGCGTCTCCTGCTGCATCTTCTCTTCTTCACCGCTGATAAACGGAACCACATTGCCCTGTATATCCATGGAGGCCACGCCAGGATACCCTGCGCCCGAAACCGCCTGCATGGTGCTCGCAAGAACCCGCGAAATCCCAAAACGGCGCAGCGGGGCGAGCGCGAGAGCCAGCACCACGGTCGAGCAGTTCGGGTTCGTAACGATCATTCCCTCCCATCCGCGACGGCGCTGCTGATGCGGAATCATCGTCAGATGGTCCGGGTTGACCTCGGGAACCAGCAGCGGAACATCCGGCTCCATCCGATGGTTCCGCGAATTCGACACCACAACGTGGCCGGCAGCGGCAAACGCCTGCTCGATCTCGGTTGCAGCCGCCGCATCCATCGCCGAGAACAGCACCCGCGGCGCCCCCTTGCCGGGGCGTGCCTCGCTCACCCGGATACCTCGAACCGCCGCCGGCATAACGCCGTCGAGCCGCCAGTTCGTTGCCTCTGCATAAGCCCGGCCGGCGGAGCGCTCGCTTGCTCCAATCCAGCCAAGACGAAACCAGGGGTGATTTTCCAGAAACCGGATGAAGTGCTGCCCCACCATCCCCGTCCCGCCGAGCACGCCAACTTCTATGTGAGGACGAATTTCGCTCATTTGAATTGTCCGCTTGTCCCTGCCATCGTCACCGATGCTCAGGAAAGCCGCACAACCAGTTCCTTATAAATTCCGACAGCTCCTAAGAGTTGCTCTTTGGCGACGTACTCCCCGGGGGTGTGCGCCACGTGAATGCTTCCCGGGCCGATCAGCAGCGGCTTGCCCCATGAGCCATCGAACGCCGGAATATCGGTGGTGAATGCGACCACCTCCGTTTCAAAGCCGGGCAGCGACGCGAGCCTTACGGCGGGCACGCATAGCACCTGTTTCGCCTCCACGCCTGCGAGCGCAGCGGCGCGCTCCACTGCGGCGCGCGTGCCGGCGCCATCATCCACTAATCGCACGAGCAGCTCAGCTCGGGCCTCATCGGCAATCACGTTCGGGGCGCGCCCTCCGGCGATGGTCCCGATATTCATCGTACTGGGGCCAAGCAGCTCATCCGACGCAAGCGGCAACCGGCGTATTGCTTCCAGCGCATTGAGCAGCTTCTCGATCGCTGAATCGCCAAGTTCCGGATAGGCGGAATGCGCCATTCGTCCTCGCGCCGTCAGTTCGTAACGCAGAGAACCTTTCGACGCCAGCGCAAGCTTGTTTTCCGTGGGCTCACCGTTGATCAGGTACCTGGAACCGCGAGGGCATTCTGCCGCCGCGTAGGCGCCGGCGCTATTGCGCTCCTCGCCCGCGACAAACAGCAGCGCGAAATCCCTGTGGCCTTCCCGTAATAGTTCCACCGCGGCGAAAATCATGGCTGCGATAATTCCCTTGGCATCGCAGGCGCCTCTTCCCCAAATGCGCGTTTCGTCTTCGCTGGAGGCAAACCACGGCGGAACGACATCCGTGTGAGTCGAAAGGGTTACGTTTGGCGTGCCCCATCGAGCGAACACATTCCAGCGGTCCTGCGCGATGGGAATTCTCTCCACCACCCCGCCTGTTCCAGCAGCCAGTTGCGCCAGGTATTGCTCCAGGAACTCCGCCATGGCGCGCTCATCTTCCGTGACGGAAGGAATATCAACCAGCGCGCGGGTCAACTCGAAAAGGGTCACCCTCCAACTATATTTCAGTTCTAATCCTCTGGTATAAAGGAGGCATTCTCGGAGTCTCTCCCTATGCATGCCCAGCCGCCGTTCCCGCGGGTGACGTTGCGTCGCCTTTTTCCTGCTCTTGTGCTCGCCGCCTGCGCGCTGGCGGCGACCGTCACCATCAGGATTGCCGATCCTCCCGCTGCCGGCGAAAGCGTCATTACCCCGGCCGAGTTACGCGAGCACCTTGCGTTTCTGGCTTCGGACGAACTGGGCGGCCGCTATACGCTCAGCCCTAGTTTCAACATCGCCGCGCGATACCTGGCGTCAAGGCTCGAGGCCTACGGCTATAAGCCTGCCGGAGACGGAGGCACATACTTCCAGCATTTTGACCTTATCTCCTCGAAACCCAGGCCTGAGGATTGCGCCGTCACGCTCATCATCAATGGCGAAACCAGCGAATTAAAATTCGGCGACTTCGTCGTCTCCTCGGCTCACGATGGATCCGCTGCCGGCGACATTGTGTTTGCGGGTTATGGCATCTCGGCTCCCGCGCAAAAGCACGACGATTACGCGGGGCTCAACGTCAAAGGCAAGGTTGTGCTGCTCGCCTCCGGAGTTCCCAAAGGCATGGATGATGCGAAACTCGGGCCGGAAGAAGAAGGCGAGCGTGCCGCGCGCGCGCACGGCGCAGTTGCCGTGATCACGCTTCTGTCGCCGCGGTTCTCCAATGCTCTGCGCTCCGGCCAGGGCCGAGGGTTCGCTACTCGGCCTCGCGTGACCCTGGCCCGGGATGCGGAAGGCACGCTTTTGGCGGTGGCGCTCGGCGCTGAGGCGGCGAACAAGCTGCTGGCGCTCGCCGGCACCGACGCGGAGAAACTCGCGAGCGCCACCAAAGATGGTGGGGCGCTCGAACCAAAAGCCCTGCCCGCGCATGCCGACATCAAGATTGCGGTGGAGGCCACGCGCGCGCCCACCCAGAATGTGGTCGCAGTCCTTCCTGGAACCGACCCGAAACTGAAAGATGAGTACGTTGCTTTCAGCGCGCACTATGACCACTTGCAGACCAACGCTCAAGGCAAAATTTACCCCGGCGCAGATGACGACGGGTCCGGCACGACTTCCGTCCTGGCTATCGCTCGCGCCCTTGCAATCCATCCGCCTCGCCGCTCTGTCTTCGTGATTTTTCACGCGGGGGAGGAATTGGGCCTGCTCGGATCGCATTACAACACCGACTATGCGCCGGCCGTGCCGCTCGACCGGCTGGTTGCCGATCTCAACATTGATATGATTGGCCGCTCAAGACCGCCGGGCGACAATGACGAAAAAGACAAGAACCTGACTGATGCCAATTCCGTATACCTGGTCGGCGCCGACCGCATCAGCAGGGAGTTGAACACCATCAGCGAGGCTACCAACCAGCGCTTCGAGAAATTGAATTTCAATTATCTGTACAACGATCCCCGGAATCCCGAGCGCATTTATTACCGCTCAGACCACTGGAACTACGCCAAGCACGGCGTTCCCATCATCTTTTACTTCGATGGCACGCACGTGGATTACCACCAGCCTACCGACACCATCGACAAGATCGATTTCAACAAGATGTCGCGCATTGCCCGCCTGGTGTATGAAACCGGCTGGCAATTGCTGAATATGGATCACCGTCCAGCTATCGATCAACCGGCGACCGCACCCTGAGGGTTGCGGCGAGGCACGGGCGCATTCCGCTACAGCTTCAGCTCCCAGTTTTCAGCCACCAGGTCACTTCGGCCCCAGCTCTGATGCGGCTTTCGTCCTGCAAGACGGAAGCCCGCCTGCTCATAAAGATGCCGGGCGGCATGCAGTTCGCTCTGCGTCCACAGCACGATTTTTCTGTACCCGGCGCTCCGCGCAAAGTCCACGCACTCCGCCACCAGGCGTTTTCCGATTCCGAGGCCGCGGGCGCTCGGTTCCACCAGCAGAAGGCGGAGCTTTGCCACCTTTTCTGACTTCTTCACCAGAAATACCGACCCGGCGACTTCGGCATTCAACTCTGCCAGCCAGCAGCGCTCGCGGCGCGCATCGAGGCGGTTGATGAAATCGGCGGCAATTCTCGCCACTAATGCCTCAAAACGCTCGTCGTAACCGTACTCCTCCCAATACAGAGTGCCGTGCCGGTGCACCACCCAACCCATGTCTCCGGGCCGGTGCCCACGAATCGTCCACGCCTGCTTCGTCGCAGTGCCGGGCGAGAGCAGCCTTTCAATGTCGCACAGCGCCCCGAGCAGTTTCTTCTGCTCCAACGGCGCCATGCTTCGCAGCATCCCGGCCACTTCCTCGCTCGACTTCTTTTCGAGCGGCGCAAAAACCTTTCGCCCTCGAACCGTAAGCGACAAAACTATGCTGCGCCGATCCTTCGAGGAACGAACACTGCGAATCCAGCCCTGCGAGTGAAACCGCTGCAACATGCGGCTTAAGTATCCCCGGTCAAGCCCAAGGTCGTTCCGGAGTTCTGCCGCCGTCAGGCCTTTCTGGTGCGCAAGTTCGTACAGAACGCGAACTTCCGTCAGAGAAAAAGGGCTCTGCAGCAGACGTTTCTGCAGCACCCCGATCTGCCTGGTGTAAAAACGATTGAAGCGCCGCACCGCCAGAACGGCATCGCTGGGCGGCGCAGAGCGAATTGCGGGCGAAGGGCCGGCTGCCATGCCGCGCAGTGTAGCACAATAGTTGACTCGGTCAACTATTCTGCGGAAGACGGTTTCAGGTGCACCGAACGAACTGCCCGCCTACACGCGGTCTTGGTTACGCCTTTACATCTGCCGCATCTGGCATTAACCTTCGTTCCTGATTTCTGCTCGAAAAAGGATCCCCATGAGGTCACGCCGAATTGTCTTTCTGCTCGCTTTCCTCTCGTCCTTGTCGTTGGCTCAAAACTCTGCCCCGACGCTGGAATCCGCGTTGTCAAACCTGAAGCTGCGCCCCATTGGTCCCGCGATCATGGGAGGTCGGATGGATGATCTCACGGCTCTGGAGGGCAACAGCCGCGTCATCTACATCGGCGCCGCAACCGGCGGAGTATGGCGCAGCGCCGATGGCGGCGCTACCTGGACTTCGCTCTTTGACGAGCAGGCGAATCCTTCGGTGGGCGCCCTGGCTGTGGCGCCTTCGAACCCGCTGGTTATTTATGTCGGGATGGGCGAAGCCAACAATCGGCAGAGCGCCTCATGGGGCAATGGGGTGTACAAATCGAGCGACGGCGGCAAATCGTGGATGCACGTGGGGCTCGATCATACCCAGGCAATTGGTCGTATCGTGGTGGATCCCACGAATGCCGACATCGCCTATGTCGCTGCTCTGGGCGGCCTGTGGGGGCCGAATCCCGAGCGCGGCGTGTATAAGACCAGTGACGGCGGCAAGAACTGGCAGCGCGTGCTGTTCATCAATGACGATACGGGCGTTTCGGATGTTGCTATCGATCCCAAAAGCCCCACCACGCTGTATGCCGGAGCCTACGAGCGCCGGCGCACCGTGTGGGGCTTCAATGGCGGCGGGCCGCATGGAGGCGTGTATAAGACGACCGACGGCGGAGCGAACTGGACCAAACTTGCGGGTGGCCTGCCTGCGAAGGGCGACATTGGCCGAGTCGGGCTCTCCGTGTACCGCCGCGACCCCAGCATTGTATATGCGCTCGTACAGAACAATACTGATGGCGGCGTGTTCCGCAGCGAGGATCATGGCCTCACCTGGCGCAAGATGGGCTCGACCAACCCCCGGCCCTCCTACTTCAGCCAGATTCGCATCGACCCCAACAATGACCTTCGCATCTGGCTCGGCGGCGTCGATCTCTTCTACTCCGAAGATGGAGGCAAGTCATTCACCAACTCGCGCGTGAAACAGGTGCACAGCGACTTCCACGCACTCTGGATCGATCCCAACGACTCGAACTACATGCTTGCGGGCTGCGATGGCGGGGTGTACGTAAGCCACGACGCGGGCCGCAACTGGGACCACCTGAACGTGATGCCGCTCGGGCAGGCGTACGAGGTCGGCTTCGATATGCAGCAGCCTTATCATCTCTGCGCCGGCTACCAGGACAACGCCGAGTGGTGCGGCCCCAGCCGCACCTGGTATGAAGAAGGCATTCCGAACAGCGATTGGCTTATGGTGGGCGGCGGCGACGGCTTCTTTGTGAAGCCCGATCCCGAAGACCCGCAAACCATCTACACCGAGTCGCAGGACGGCAACATGCAGCGCAAGGAATTGCGCACCAATGAAGCGCGCAGCATCCGCCCGTTCTCGAAGCCCGATGACCCGCCCTACCGCTTCAACTGGGATACCCCGTTCCTCATCTCAAGCCATGACCACAACATTCTCTACTTCGGGGGCAATTACCTGTTCAAATCCACCGACCGCGGCGACTCGTGGACGCGGCTGGGCGGCGACCTGACCGGTGGAGCAGATCGTAACAAGCTGCCCATCCTCGGTGTGCTTCCCACGCGCGACACTCTGTCGCTCTACGACGGCGTGCAGTGGTATCCCTCATCCACCGCCATAGCCGAGTCGCCGCTGAATGCGCAACTGCTCTGGGTGGGCACTGACGATGGCAACCTGCAGGTGTCGCGTGATGGCGGGCAGACATGGAAGAACGTAGCAGGAAATGTGCCTGGTGTCCCGAAAGGCACATACGTGAGCCGCATTGTGGCTTCAAAGTTTAATGAAGCGACCGCTTATGTGGCATTCGACGGGCATCGCTCAAGCGATTTCCACGTTTATTTATTCAAGACGACGAACTACGGCGAGAAGTGGACTTCCATCACGAACGGGATGAGTGAAGCCCGAGGCACGCTGCACGTGGTGCGGGAACATCCCTCGGACGCGAACCTGCTGTTTGCAGGCGCGGAGTTCGGAGCCTACTACTCACAGGACGGCGGCGCGCACTGGAACAGCCTCAAGCTTGGGTTGCCCACTGTTCCGGTGGACGACATTCAGATTCACCCGCGCGAGAATGACCTGATCCTGGCGACTCATGGCCGCTCGATCTGGATTCTCGACGACCTTACGCCGCTCGCACAACTGACTACGGCCACGCTGGGGGAAGATCTGCATCTGTTTCCGATTCGCGACACGATCGCATGGCGCATGGCCAACAACACCTGGTTCACTGGCCAGCAGTATTACGCAGGGCCGAATCCGCCGTTTGGCGCGCTGATCAGCTTCTACCTGAAAACCAAACCGGCTGAAAAGCAGAAGGTCAAAGTAACTGTCACCGATGCAGCCGGCAAGGTGGTAAGGGAAATAGACTATGACAAGGCCGAGGCGGGAGTGAATCGTGTTCCCTGGGACCTGCGCTATGACGCTCCTGTCAAACCGACCGAGGAACAACTTGCCGCTCAGGCGCAAGGCTTCTTCGGGGGCGGGGCGCGCGGCAGCATGGTCGATCCCGGCACATACAACGTCAAGGTGGAAATCGGTTCCTTCAGCCAGAGCACAAAAGTCAACATCGAGCAGGACCCACGCGTGCAGGTCAGCGCCGCGGATCTGGCCGCCCGGCATGACATGGCCATGCAGCTCGCCGCCATGTACCGCAGGGCTGATGAAGCTCAGAAAACCGTCACCGGATTGCGCCGCTCGCTTGACGCCTTGCTCGCCGGCTGGCGTCAGCCAGCGTCAGCCAAACCTCCTGAAGCCCTGCAGAAACAGACGCAGGACACTCTGAAGAAACTGCTGGATGCGGGTACACCGTTCATCGGCCGTGCGGCCGCTGAAGCCCGCCCCGGGCAGCAGGGGCAGGGTCAAGGAGGCGGCGGCGCCGGCGGACCGCTGAACTATTACCCGCCTGCGCTTCCGCAACTGGTTGGGCGCATCATGTTTGAACTCGATCGCTATACTGCCGCGCCCTCGAAAACCGACATGGAAGAGTTCAATGACGTGAAGGCGCACTTGGATCCGGCGCTCGATAACCTGAAAAAAGTGGTGGATGGCGACGTAGCAGGACTGAACAAGGCCCTGAATGACGCCAATATCCCGCGGGTGGTCGTGTTACCGCCCGCGCCTCCCCGCCCCGGAGCCGAAGGAGGCGATCCTGAGCCGTAGTCGCCACACAAGTCAGAACGTCGGGCCGGCCTCTTTCGTTTGATCGCACACGCCGCTTGTGGTCTGCCCGTGCAGGTACTGCGCCCATGGTGTTACGCCGTCGGGTGCGCGCAGCAAATTGGGAGCGCTGAAGTCGAAAAAGTCGGTGAGGTCGCCTTGCTGCAGCCAGTATGCATCGCGAGCCGTCAGTGACGGAACGCTGAACATGCGCTCGATGAAAGCGAGAATCGCTGTGTAATCCCGGACCGTGTGCGATACGTAGTGCGGCTTCGCAAACGGCGAAATCACGATTACCGGAACCCGGAAGCCGGTCAGGTTGAAGTTTCCGCCTAGCTTGCCGGTGGCGCAGTATCCTGCCGAGCCATTGTTCGGGTCAGGGCACTGGCCGGGCGCATAAGAATCGGGCGCCGGCACTTGCACCGGCGGCACATGGTCGTAGAGTCCGCCGCCCTCATCATATGTCAGGATGAAAGCCGAATCCTGCCACGCATCGCTGTTCATCAGCGCCGAGACAATCGATTGCACATAAGCAGCGCCGTTTTGTACGTTTTCATCCGGATGCTCATCGAGTGAGATGCTGGCGTCTATAAAGATTACCTGCGGCAGCGCTTTGTCCGGATCGCACGGCGCTCCGCTGCACGTCCCCTGCAAACGCGCCAGCAGGTCGCTGTCCGGGAATACGTTGGATTGGATTTTTGGATCTGACCAGTCCTGAAAATTCGCGAGGAAAACGCCATCATGGTAGTAGTACAGCCAGCTCACGTTGGCCTCGTTCATGGCGCGGAAAATCGTCTTTGCAGCATATTGCGGATGGCCGGAATTGTCAGGATAGGCGTGCCCGAATGACGTGCCGGCCTCCAGGTAGAACCGGTTGGGCACGGTGTTGGCCAACACCGGCGAGTACCACGTATCGCTCGTCGCGAAGAATGTCGCCAGGTCATAGTAATAAGGCAGGTCGTCCTGGTCGTAATATCCCATCGCCCTGGTTCCGTTGGGGTCGTACTGCTGCGTCACAGACCCGGTGGTGTCGAGGAAATTGTTCATTGCGAACATGCTGCTGTTGAAGCTGCTGGTGCTCGCCCATGCCGCATCTCCGCCGGTGAGCGCCACGTCATGATGCGATTCATCCCACGCCGGAGTAAGGTTTTCGGTGCAGACCGTGGCTTCATGGAATGGCTTCACCTTCGCGCCGGTGTTGTGATTGGTGAGCGTCGCGTTGGGATCGAAGCCGTTGACGGTTTGCGAATCTGCAATTCCGGCCTGCTGCAGCCGCGAGCTGCGGTAAGCGCCCAGCATGCCGAAGTAACTGTCGAATGAGCGGTTCTCCTGCGCAAGGAAAAATACGTGCTTCAGCGCACCGGCCTGCGCCGCATTGACCGTGATGGTGACGGCCTGTGACACCTGGGTTCCGGAAGAGTCGGTTGCGGTCGCCGTGTAAGTTGTGGTGGAGGAAAGAGGGGGTGTCGCAGCAGTGCCTTTAGGCAGCGCGCACGAGCTGCAGATTCCGTTGCTGATCGCGAGCGAACTCGCCGTACCGCTGCTAACGCTCCAACTCAGGGTTGTGCTCTGGCCGGCGTTGATCGTGATGGGCGAAGCCGTAAAGCTCAGCGAAACCGGTACAGTCACAGTGGCTGTCGCCGTCACACTTGCTCCTCCCGAGCCGGTTGCGGTGAGCGTAAATGTGGTAGTGCTGGGTACCGCCACGCCGGCGAGCGAACCCGAAGCCGCCAGTGGCGTGTTCTCATCGCCCTGCTGGGGATTCGGGGAAATTGAAATGGAGGTCGCATTCGCGGTCTGCCACGTCAGCGTAGTGGACTGCCCTGCGGCTACTGTTGCAGGGCTTGCCGAGAAGGAAACAATCTGGGGGCTGCCGCCGGCCGGCTGGCTCCCGGAAGGCGATCCCGAACTGCCGGCAGTGGGCCCGCTGCAGCCTGCCATCGCCAGTAGCAGAAGTGAGGAGGCCGGGAAAAAGACGGCCCGCCGCCAGGCATGGAAGGCAGGGAATAGGGCATTCGGGCCTCGCGTCATCCGCTCCATCCGCAAAAAATGTCCGGGTCAAGCTACAGCGACAAACTGGACTCGGTGAACAATTGAGATTGCGCCCGCAGCACAAAAAGTTGCCAGTGCGCCCCCACGCTGACAACCTGCGGCTGCCTGTCCGCAACTGATAAACTCCCGTACGCACGCTATGAAGCAGATTGCTGATTGGGCCCTCGGCACAGCAGCGGCGCGCGGCGCCGGCTACTGCGATATACGTGTAGTCGACGATCGGCAGCGTGCAATCGCCACCAAGAACGGTGTCATTGGGCAGGCCACGGATGCCGAGTCCCTGGGGGCCGGTATTCGGGTTATCGCTTCCGGCGCGTGGGGTTTTGCCGCCACTGACGATTTGCGCCGCGAATCGGTTGAGGCCGCCGCGGCCCGGGCCGTCGAAATCGCCCGCGCCTCGGCGCGGGTGAAGCACCGCGAGCTCGCTCTTGCGCCCGAACCGCCCGCCAGGGCCGACTGGCACACGCCCTGCGTCATTGATCCTTTCGGCACGCCGGTGGAGCAGAATCTCGACGTGCTGCTGCACATTGATCGCGAACTGCGCAGCGTAGCCGGCATCACGCTCGCCGAAACCAGCATGCACTTCCGCAGATACGAGCAATGGTTCTGGTCGTCAGGCGGCGCTGATATTCACCAGGTAAAGACGATAACGGGAGCCGGCTATGCGGCGTATTCGTTCCGCGATAGTGAGATCTCCAAGCGCTCATACCCGAATTCCTTTGGAGGCCAGTACCAGAATCGCGGGTACGAACTGGTTGCGGAGTTGAAGCTCGTGGAGAACGCGCGCCGGGTGGCGGAGGAAGCGGTGGCCCTACACAACGCGCCGCAATGCCCTGAGTGCGTCGGCACCGTCATCCTTGATTCCTCGCAGCTTGGGCTGCAGATCCACGAATCCATCGGCCATCCAATTGAGCTTGATCGCGTGTTGGGGATGGAAGCCAATTTTGCGGGTACATCATTCCTTACGCTCGATAAATTGCGCACCCTGCGTTACGGCAGCGAGATCGTGAACGTTGTGGCCGATGCCACCGAGCAGCATGGCCCGGGCCTCGGCACCTTCGCTTACGATGACGAAGGCGTGCCCGCGCAATGCACGCCGATCATTACGAACGGCCTGTTCACCGGCTATTTATCCTCGCGCGAAACCGCTGCCGAAATTGGCGAACCGCGCAGCAGCGGCACCATGCGCGCGGAGGGCTGGAACCGCATTCCTCTCATCCGCATGACCAACGTAAGCATCCTTCCCGGCGAGGACCCGCTGAGCCTGGAAGACCTGATTTCCTCAACCGATGACGGCATTTTCATGCAGACGAACCGCTCCTGGTCGATTGACGACAAGCGCTACAACTTCCAGTTTGGTTGTGAAATCGGCTGGGAGATTCGCAACGGCAGGATTGGGCGGATGTTGAAGAATCCATCGTACAGCGGCATTACAACCGAGTTCTGGAATTCAATGGATGCTATCTGCTCGCGCAAGGAATGGAACCTGTGGGGCACGCCAAACTGCGGGAAGGGCCAGCCGCAGCAGGTGATGGGAACCGGGCACGGGGCGGCGCCCGCCCGCTTCCGCAATGTGAAGATCGGCAGCGCATACAGGGGGACCTGACACCCGCCCATGCTGAGCGAAGAACGCGCACACGGCATTTTCGAGCTCATCAAAAAGCGCTCGAGCGCCGACGAGCTCGAAGTCCTCATCTCGGGTGGCCGAAGCGCGCTCACCCGTTTTGCCAACAACACCATCCATCAGAACGTGGCTGAAGAGAACATGGTGGTTTCCATTCGCGCCATCTTCGGCCAGAAAACGGCACGCGCCAACACCAACAAACTCGATGAGGAGGGCCTTGCGCGGGCCGTTAAGGCTGCTGAGAGCATTGCCCGTGTGCAGCAGGAAAATCCCTCCATGCTCCCCATGGCAACCCCGGAGGACGCGGCTATAGGGGAGCCGCACAGGCCGCCGCCTTCCAGATTCTTTGAGACCACCGCCGCCATGACCCCGGCAGACCGCGCCGAGGCCGTCAGTCGCGTGGTTGGCGTAGCCAGGGCGGAGAAATTGACGGCCGCCGGTATTTACGCAACTTCTGAGAGTTGCGATGCTTTGCTGAACTCGCGGGGAGTTTCCCGATTCCATCGCCAGACCTCGGCAGAAATCTCCATCACCATGCTGGCCGGCGATTCCTCAGGATGGCAGAAGGCCAACTCTCCGGATGCCCGCAACCTGGATCCCGTGCGCCTGGCGGAAACGGCTGCCCGCAAGGCGCGGGACTCGGCGCACCCGCGGGAGTTGCCCCCCGGGAAGTACACGGTGGTGCTCGAACCGGCTGCCGTGCTTGACCTTCTCGGCTTCCTTTTCTGGGACTGGGGCGCGCTGGCAATTCTCGACCAGCGCTCATTCCTCACCAACCGCGTAGGCACAAAGATATTTGGTGAAAACATCAACATCTTTGATGACGTGTGTCATCCGCTCCAGTCGGGGGCTCCTTTTGATGGCGAGGGAATTCAGCGCCAGCGCGTGCAACTGGTGGATCGCGGCACGGTTTCAAGCCTGGTGTATGCCCGCGCCTCAGCCGCCATGATGCGCAACTCGGAACACGCTGCCAAAGTGGGCCATATTCGCCCTACCGGCCACGGCTTCCCCCTGCCCAATGAAATCGGGGAGATGCCGCTCAACATCGTGGTCGAACCGGCCTCAAAGAGCCGGCATTCGCTTGAGCAGATGATTGCCTCCACGGGGCGAGGCGTGCTGGTAACCCGGCTCTGGTATATCCGCGAAGTAGACCCCTACGAAAAGATACTTACTGGAATGACTCGCGACGGTACGTTTCTTGTCGAGGATGGATGCCTGCAGGCGGGAGTCCGTAATTTTCGATTCAACCAAAGCATGGTCAATTTCTTGCAAAATGTTGAAATAATGAGCGATCCCGTTCGGGCTAGCGGCGAGGAATCGTTCGATATGGTTGTGCCGGCGATGAAGGTACGCGATTTCAACTTCACCGAAGTCACAAAATTCTGAGTCTTGCATCTGGATGCCGCTAAACAACCTGGGTTCGACCACCCTCCGTCGGCCAGCGGCCGAAGGTCGCTGGAATGGTCCCGCGCAAATGGAATAGGTTTTCGGACTTGCTTCCCGTCATGGCGTCCGATGGGGAGGGCCCCGGTATGTGCCCCGGTTCTGCAGCACTTTCGTAATCTACCCAGCGCCGCCGCGCCGCACTACGCTTTAGGTTGTGATTACTCCAGCCCCCGTAACCGAGTTGCGGACCGCCGTACGCTTTCCCCTGCACTTGCCCGTCTGCGTGCGATCTGCGGACCGTGAACGCATAGGAGAAACGGCCGATATTTCGGCTGCCGGCGCGCTGCTGGCGGTGGATCTCGATCTGGAGCCCGGGGCCGAGATCGAATTCACCCTCGTCATGCCGGCGGAAATGGTAGGCCAGGCGACGCCACTTCAAGTGCGTTGCACCGGCCGCGTTGTTCGGACCACGTGCGCGGGCGGCCGTCGATGCGCCGCCGCGATCATCGATGAATACCAATTCGAAAACGGCGGATAAGTAAAGATGGCAACAAATTTGTCGGACACTGAAAGCCATGCTGCGGTGAAAGAAGCCCCGGCGGAAACAGTCAATCAAACCGCGAACGGCGCGCCTGCCGGGCGCGGTGCGCCCACCGCCGCCAACCCGGTGCGTATCGTCATGGCCGACGGGCAATCCATCTATCGCGTCGGAATGCGCAAAATTTTTGCTGTCGAGGATGACATCCGGGTAGTGGCACAGGCGGAAAATTACGCCCAGGCTCTCAGCGCGGCCCAGCGGCATCCCGCTGATGTCATGCTGCTCGAGACAGCCATTTGCCCGGACCCGTCAGAAGCCATTACCGAGCTCCTGCGGCAGGCGCCTGCTTTGAAAATCGTGCTGGTGCTCGGTGAAAACGAGCCGGCCAACACCATCGAGTACATTCGCCGCGGCGCTGCCGGAATTGTGAACCGCGCCATCAGCCCTGAACTGCTGGTGCGCTGCATCCGCAAAGTATGGGAAGGAGAAAGCTGGCTCGATAAACGCGGAATCACGCGCGTGTTTGACGCTTATCGCGCCCAGGCTGCTCACCTGACCACCCAGGCTCCTACTGCCCGCCTGACCGAAAAGGAACTGCTCATTATCTCCGGCGTTACCCAGGGAATGCGCAACAAGGAGATTGCCTATGAGATCGGCACGACCGAGCAGGTGGTGAAGAACTATTTGCGCAAGGTTTATGACAAGCTGGGCGTTGCCGATCGCCTGGAACTGGCCCTCTACTGCGTCCACCACCAATTGCTTAAGGGCGTGCACCTGCGGCGCAGGGACCAGGGGGCCGAGATGAAGCCCAGGAATTCCGCCGCCGAAACCGGCGTGGCGCTCGCGGCAGCAGGAAAGCTGGACACCTGACGCTGCCTGAGGCCGAAGCCCCGCTCACCTTGCTAGTAGTCCGGGCGTAAGTCGCAAAAACTTTTTGCCTCGTGTGTGGTGTTGATTTTCCGCGCGCGAGCGGCGCTTCGCGCCAAATGTTGTTTGGGCCGAACCAATGGGTATCCTCCGGGCCAAGGGCCACGTAATCTCTGCATTTCTTCTCCTCACTTCAGCTTTAACTTTGGCTAGCAGCCCTTACTTCCACGAGTCGGCGTGCGCGCCCTTTCGTGCCGAAGCGCTGGCCAGCATTGCGCTCCTGCTCTTCGCCTTTCCGAAGCCGGCTCGGAACTTTGTTTTCGTCCTGCTGGGAACGGCGTTCGTCGTACTTGGCAACTTATGGCTGCGCCATTTTCAGCCGACTCTGAATGTGGTTCTGGCAGACATTGGCCTCGCGTCATTAGTCGCGCTCGGGCTGCTGGCCATCTCAGCAAAGAATCACGATCGCAGGCGTCTCCTCTCGGTTTTTTTCGGGGCAGCGCTTTTTGCCGCTTCGGATTGGGCCATAACCCTGGCGCTGTACGCTACGACCAGGCTGCACCCCAAGACCTTCGATCTGTTCCTGTTTTCTTTCGATGCGAGCCTCGGATTCCAACCAAGTTTCGTGGCGGGCCAGTGGATGGCGGGGTGCCCATGGCTGCATGCGATCTGCATGGCCGTTTATATCGGCCTTCCCATTCCGCTGATGTTGCTCTTTGTCACCCACCTTCGCCGGCGCGACAGCCTGGCATCTTCGGTTCTGGTGCCACTTCTGGCTGCCCCAATTCTCGGGACCGTGATCTACAATCTTCTGCCCGCCACCGGGCCAGCGTATGTATTTGGCGGATTTCCGCAGCATCCACTTGCCATGGAAACCGTCAGGACCCTTGCCATACAGCCGCTTCCCATCCCGGCTGCCCCGCGAAACGCGATGCCTTCCCTGCACATGGCCTGGGTATTGCTTGCCTTGTGGCGATCAAGGCAGAATACGGCCTTGCAATGGATATTTCTCGCCTTCGCCATTTTCACGGTCGCGGCGACGCTGGGCTCCGGAGAACACTACCTCATAGATCTAGTGGTTGCGTTTCCCTTCGCATTGATGGTGCACGCCGGCTGTGACAGCACGATTCCGTGGGCCAGCCTGCAGCGCAAGGTTCCGATTCTGTTTGGAACCTTCGCCGTCCTGCTATGGATCGCTCTGCTTAGCTTCGTAAATCGTGTGTTTTGGCTATCTCCCGCGATCCCCTGGTGCCTCGCTTCGCTCACGGTGCTCGGAAGCTGTGCGATGGCGGGTCGTTTCGGTTTCAGGCTGCATCCGAGTGCCGGCTCCCGCTATGGCCTGAGTGTTCGAAACCGACTGGCCGGCGCTGCAATTCCAGAACTCCTTCCGGCAGAGGCCGCTGCGCCCGCACCGTTGCCCAGGTGATTAGGAGGTGTGAACCAAAGCGCTCCGCGCAGGAGAGCGGCTTTGCTATACTGCCGCCCTTCTCGCCATGCGAAAACTACTGCGCAATGTTCTGCTCCTCTCTGCCTCGGCTTCCGCTTTCGGCCAGGTTGATCCGGCGGTCTTCAATGCCATGAAGTGGCGCCTGATCGGCCCGTTTCGCGGGGGCCGCTCAGTGGCTGTGGCCGGCGTTCCGTCCCGCCCTGAGGTTTTTTATTTTGGGTCCGTGGCCGGCGGCGTGTGGAAGACGGAAAACGACGGCGAAAGCTGGGCACCCGTTTTCGACTCGCAGCCCATTGCCTCTATCGGAGCCATCGCCGTAGCGCCTTCGAACCCTGATGTTATTTATGTTGGCTCGGGGGAAGCTGACATGCGCTCGCAGATTTCTTATGGCGACGGCATTTACAAATCCAACGACGGTGGCGCCACGTGGGCGCGCATTGGATTGGGCGGCACACGCCAGATTGGGCGCATTCTTATCGATCCCAGGAATCCTGACGTGGTGCTCGTGGCCGCGCTTGGCCACGCCTATGGCCCAAATCCTGAGCGTGGAGTATTTCGCTCAACCGACGGCGGTGTCACCTGGAATAAAGCGCTGTTCAAGGACGACAACACCGGGGCCATCGACCTGGCAGCATCGCCCGATATGAGCACCGTATTTGCGTCGCTGTGGCAGACGCGGCGACCGCCATGGAGCGTTTATCCGCCATCCAACGGGCCAGGCAGCGGCGTATTCCGGTCCACAGACGCCGGCGTGACCTGGCATCCTGTCGACGGGCTCGCTCTCGAAGGTCTTGGCCGCGTTGGGCTCGTCGTCTCGCCCGCCCAGCCTGCCCGCGTTTACGCCATCGTCGATGCCCGTGATGGCGGCCTTTATCGCTCCGATGACGGCGGCACAACCTGGCGGCAAATGTCGAACGAGCAGCGGATCTGGGGTCGCGGATGGTATTTCGGCCAGGTTGCCGCTGACCCTAGGGATCCCGACACTATCTACGTGATGAATACGTCCACGTATCGCTCCCGCGACGGCGGCGCCACATTTGACGCCATAAGGGGAGCGCCCGGCGGTGACGATTACCACCAGCTCTGGATCAACCCCAATGACCCGCGGCGCCTTGCGCTCTCCAGCGACCAGGGCACCGTGATCAGCATTGACGGGGCCGAGACCTGGAGTTCCTGGTACAACCAGCCCACTGCGCAGCTCTACCATATTGTGGCTGATAATGCGTTTCCCTACCGCCTGTATGCAGCACAGCAGGATTCGGGAGCCGTGGCTGTGCCTTCGCGCGGCAAGTACTTCAGCGAAGAAACCAACCGCGATTGGTATCCCGCGTGTGCGGGAGGGGAATCGGGCTACGTAGCCGCCGACCCACGCGACCCAAACACCATTTTTGGTGGCACAGTCGAGCGCTGCGATCAGGCTACGAACACGGCGCGTGATGTTTCGCCCACGCTGGGCCAGCCGGGGGCTTTTCGCAGGACGTGGACTCTCCCGCTCGTGTTCTCAGCTGCTGATGAGTCTCTTTACGCCAGCCATCAGATGCTCTTCC
The DNA here is from genome assembly GCA_019236695.1 of Acidobacteriota bacterium. Taxonomy (GTDB): domain Bacteria; phylum Acidobacteriota; class Terriglobia; order Terriglobales; family Acidobacteriaceae; genus JAFAIN01. Next base: position 21,027 of record JAFAIN010000046.1, read on the forward strand.
GTTCCCCTGACCGCGGCCAGAGCTGGACGCAGATATCCGGGGACTTGACTCGCCCGGATCCCGGCGCGCCTCCCAACCTCGATTCCATTACTGCGGCCGATGCCGCCTCAAAAGACCCTCGCCGCGGTGTTATCTATACCATTGCTCCCTCGCCCCTCGACCCGCGGCTGATCTGGATCGGAACGGATGATGGCCTGATCCAGCACACTTCCGATGGCGGGAAGAACTGGCAGGACGTTACGCCGCCGGGCGTAGGTCCATGGAGCAAAGTGGGAATTATCGAGGCGTCGCACTTCAACCCGCAGGTGGCCTACGCTTCCGTCGATCGGCATCGGTTGGAGGATTACGCGCCTTACATCTATCGCACGCGCGATGGCGGCAGGAGCTGGCAGAAGGTTATTTCCGGGCTCCCGGGCGACGTCTATATCAACACCGTTCGTGAAGATCCCGCTCACAAAGGCCTGCTTTTCGCAGGTTCCGAACTGCAGGTATTTGTGTCCTTCAATGATGGCGATCAGTGGCAGTCGCTGCAGTTGAACCTGCCTCGCACGTCCATGCGCGACTTCGTGATCCATGGCGACGACCTTGCCGTTGCCACTCACGGGCGCTCCATCTGGATCCTCGACGACATCACACCGCTTCGGCAGGCAGCGAACGCCGCTTCCCAGCCCATATATCTATTCAAGCCGGCGCCGGCATTCCGCATACAGAGCGCCGGTTTCGATGGCACGCCGCTGCCCCTCGGGTCCACGGTGTCGCTGAATTATCCTCTCGGGGCAACCATCGATTACTACTTGAAGTCGGCGCCGGGCGGACCGGTCGCGCTGGAAATCTATGACGCAGCCGGCGGGCTCGTGCGTCGCTACTCGAGTGATGCGTCCGCGCCCACGGTCAATCCGCGCACCATCGACGTTCCGGCGGCATGGATCCGCACCCCTGAGCCGCTCCAGGCCACGGCAGGAATGCATCGGTTTATGTGGGACCTCCGCTACGCTCCCGCGGTGCAGGGAGGGGGAGGCCGCTTTGGGTTTGGCGCAGCCGGGCCGTGGGTCGCACCCGGCGAGTACACCGTAAAGCTGATCGCTGGCGGCCAGACTTTATCCCAACCTCTCACTGTCTCCATGGACCCGCGCGTCGCGGCTTCCGCCGATGATCTGCGCCGCCAACTCGCAACCGCACAGCAAATCGAGAAGTTGCTGGGCCGCATTGCCGAAGTCCGCCGGCAGGCGGGGCAACAGCGCCAGACGTTACAGGCGGCGGGGAATGAAGCCGCGCTGCAGAAACTTGCGGCCGTAGTAGGCGCAGGCGGTGGTGGCGGTCGC
>JAFAIN010000282.1 GCA_019236695.1 Acidobacteriota bacterium
TTTACGACCATCTCAGCCCGCGACCATACTTCGTGGGCGCCGGCCACGATTCGCGCGCCCGCCTCTTTGTATTCACTGTCGGGGAGGCTGGAGAGTTCACCGGCGCCTGCTTCGACGAGCACGGTATGGCCGGCATCCGCGAGCGCCTTCACTCCGGAAGGCACAATTCCGACCCGGCTCTCATGGTCTTTGACCTCTTTGGGAACCCCAATGATCATTCGCCGCCTCTGTTCTGAATCACCGAGGATACCACCAGAGAATCGCGGAGTTTCGAAATTGCGAAATTTTGAAATTTGCGGTTGCGGGCAGCCGGCAGAGCGGCGCAACTATGCCGGCTGCGGCGGGTTCGCGTATTCTAGGTACGCTGTGCCGTTTCGTGTCCGGGTGCTCTTTTTTGGCGTGCTGCGCGACCTGCTGGGCTCATCCGGCGAGGATGCGTTCCTGCCGGAAGGGGCCACGCTGGCTGACCTGCTGGCCACCTACTCGCGCAAAGCACCCGAGTTGAGGGCCCATATCCCGTCGCTGGCGCTCTCTCTCAATCACGAGTTTGCTTCCCCCAGCACCGGGCTCAAAGAAGGCGATGAGATCGGTTTCCTTCCTCCGGTGTCCGGAGGGGCTGCCGGGGTTGGGCAACCGGTAATGAGCCGCTGGCTGCTGACGGGTGACCGGCTTTCGCCGAACGCGCTGGTGCAGGCGCTGGCGCAGCCCGAGGACGGCGCGGTGGTGGTTTTCGAGGGAGTGGTTCGAAACCACAGCCGGCAGCGCCAGACATTTTTCCTGGAGTACGAAGCATACGAAGCCATGGCCGCAGCCGGACTGCAATTGCTGGTGGAGCAGGCCAGGGAGAAGTTTCCCATCCGCGATGCTGCCGTGCACCACCGGCTGGGCCGGATCGAGATTGGCGAGACGAGTGTGGTCATAGCGGTCTTCTCCGCGCATCGTGCCGCGGCCTTTGACGCATGCCGCTGGATTATCGACACGCTGAAGCGGACGGTTCCAATCTGGAAGAAGGAGCATTTCGAGGACGGCGCAGTTTGGGCCGATGGCGAGCCGTTCCCCGCGAGCTTGACTGCCGGCGGCGCGCCAGGGAGCGCAGAATGAAAGCAGCGATGCCAACTGATGGCCGGCTCCGGCGGGTGGTGGGTTTCGCGGCGGCATTCTCCCTCGCTATTGCGCTTTGCCTTTCGCTGTACGCACAAAGCGGAGCAGGCAGTTCATCGCAAATTCCAACTTTTCGTTCTGACGTGCGCCTGGTGAACGTGTATGCCACGGTTCTGAACCATGATGGAGCGCCGGTAGCCGAACTGACCCGCGGGGATTTTCAGGTTCTGGAAGACGATGTACCGCAAAGCATTGCGATGTTCGACCGCGAATCGGAAGTTCCGCTGAACATCGTAATCGCGGTAGATACCAGCCTGAGTACGCGCAAAGACCTGCCGCTGGAAGTGGCAGCAGCCCGCCGTTTTGCTCGCGACATCCTGCGGCCCGAGGACCGGCTGGCCGTCTATCGATTTGACGAGAACGTGACGGAAATCGTGCCGTTCACTTCCGATATCAAGGCCATTGAACGCGGGCTGGAGCACGTGCGCACCGGCGCCGCCACCTCGCTTTTTGACGCTGTCTATCTGGCGGCCGATACGCTGGCGGGCCGCCGGGGGCGCAAGGCGCTGGTGGTCATTACGGATGGCGGCGACACTACGAGCCGGATGGGCTTTCAGGATGCATTGCGCTCCGCAATTCAATCGGAGGCGCTGGTGTACAGCATCATTGATGTGCCGATTGAAGCGAGCGCCGGGCGCGACATTGGCGGCGAACACGCGCTGATGCAGTTTGCCCAGGACACGGGCGGAAAGTACTTCTACGCCGGCAAGCCGGGGCAGCTCGATGAAGCCTTCCACCAGATTGATCGCGAGCTGCGCACGCAATACGTGCTGGGCTACTATGCGAAGGCGCGGGATGACGGCAAGCAGTTCCGGCGCATTGACGTTCGCGTAAGAACGACGGGCGCGGAGCCCGGAGGAGGCGGCGAGAGCGCGTACACCGTAAGGCACAGGACCGGCTACTACACCCATTAGAGATGCCCTGGGATGAATGACGTGGGTCCGGCCGCCCTCGGCCGGACTGGGCGTGCGGAGCGCGCCTGAGGTCAGTATCAGCAGAACCGATGACCCCAATAAGAGCGGCCTTGCAGGCCGCCTGTCCGGCCGAGGGCGGCCGGACCCACGTGAGTTCGAAAATGTCTCCGTTGTGACCGCGATGGTAGAATCTCTCGCATGTCTTTCCGCTCGTTCTCCTTTCCCCGGCGCGCCCAGAAGAGCCCGCCGCCTGATGAGACATTTAAAGAAGCCGAGTACCTGCGGTCGCTAGGGGAGCGGCAGAAGACGGTTTCGGTGAAGCTGCTGGATGGGCAGGTGGTGCGCGGCTGGATTGAGTACTACGACCAGCGCATGATCCGGCTGACGCGGGAAGGCGAGCCCAACCTTTTTATCTTCAAGGATCGAATCGCCTACATTGCAGAAGACAACCGCAAGCCCGGCCCGGGGCGCCGCGAGCGCGCGGCCAGCAGCATGCCCGCCATGGCGGAGTTGGGCCAGGAGTAATCCGCCTGGCCCCGAGCTTCGAGTTCGCTTCCCAAGCCGGCGAAGTCGCACGTGAAGCCGGCAGGTTGCTGCTCACTTATTTTCGCGGCGCCTGGCTGGCCGGCGATTCCGGCGCGCCGGCCGCACACATTCGCATTGAGTACAAGGGCGATGTCGATCTCGTAACCGAAGCCGACCGGCGCTCAGAAGAACTCATCGTGGGGCGCATCCGCGAGCGTTGGCCCGGCCACGGCATCCTGGGGGAAGAGGGCACGCGCACGCAGCCGGGCAGCGAGTACCAGTGGTATGTGGACCCGCTGGACGGCACAACCAATTTCGCGCACGGGTATCCGGTGTTCTGCGTCTCGCTTGGCCTGGCGCGCAGCGGCGAGCTGATTTCCGGCGCCATCTATGACCCCACGCGCGACGAACTCTTTGCCGCTGAAAAGGGCGCGGGCGCGTGGCTGAACGGCAACCGCATTGTGGTGTCACCGGTTAAGGCGCTGGCCGAGAGCCTGCTCGGAACCGGCTTTCCCAGCAAGAAGCGGCACAACAACCCGAACATCCACTTTTACCAGCACCTCACGCTGCGATCGCACGGCGTGCGCCGCGCCGGGTCGGCGGCGCTCGACCTGGCATGCGTTGCCTGCGGGCGCTATGACGGCTTCTGGGAATTCAATCTCAACCCATGGGACACGTCAGCCGGCGTCGTGCTGGTGCGAGAGGCCGGCGGGATGGTGAGCGACTTCAGCGGCGGCGAATTCGATATCGCCAGCCATGAGGTGTGCGCCTCGAACGGCCGCATACATCCGGAACTTCTGCGGGAGTTCGCCCGCGTGTTTGCCGGCACGGATCTGGAGCCGTTGCCCAAGGCCGGAGCGTGAAAGCGGTTGGGTGGCGGCCTAAGAACTCAAGCGGAGTGACTGTGATTCTGAACCAGCAACCTCATCCGTGAGTGATTCGAGGGGCTTACGCCTATCGGCGGCTTGCGACTTATCAGATGTTTCGTTAGCCACAGTGGCGTCAAGGCAATACTGAACCGTAGAACCGCAATGCGGGCATATCTCGTCTGGACAGCGGCCGGCTGCAACGGCGTGCTGTGGCACTGAAAAAGACCGTAAACACTCAGGACAGGTGAGCACCAGGTACGATTTCCGCGACCGGGGAATCCAGACAGGGGGCAGCTCCGCCTTTGCGGGCTGGAAACGCATCGGACAGGTCGCAAGGATTTCCCGAACGGTTTTTATGATCTCCAGGGGAGACGTTTGGCCCTTCTCCAGGTAGCGGTCGGCCAACAGATTGGGCGGGAAAGACGCCGGCTTGAATTCACCGCTGAAAGCAATCGTAGCAACGGAAGGAAATCGCTTGCGAAGAACCCCCAGCAGCTCAAAGCCGGACATGGCTGGGGTTTTCAAATCGGTGATGACCAGATGAGGAATTGCGCCACGCATTACTGCGAGGGCCTCGAAACCATCCGCGGCAACCAAGACTTCATAATGTTCATTCGTGAGCAATGCGCCCAGCGTAAGCCGTACATTCTCCTCGTCGTCAACAACGAGAATCCGATAGCGAAATTGCTGCGGCGATCCCATGGAAGAAAGCCGATCTTGTGCTCCCCCGGCTGGGCCGACTTCTTCTTACCCGAATTGAGACTTAGGGTCAAGTATGCTTCTTCAAGCCCTGCAGTAGCGAACGTCAAATCGCGCCATGCTGTGCAAGAAATCTCCAGGCGTCCGGCACCTCGCTACTTGTCATTTCGAGCGCTGGTTTGGCGCGAGAAATCTGCATTTTGCTGATGGACAGCGAAATGCAGATCCCTCACCTTCGGCAAGCTCAGGGTCGGGATGACATTTGCTGAGGGTGTCGCTCTTTTATGCAAAAATCATTAATATTTGCGCGCTGCCCGGAAGGGTGATCGAAAGGAGATCGCATGGGAATCCTGGCCTGGATTGTGGTTGGATTGATTGCGGGGTGGCTGGCGGGCAAGGTCATGAAAGGCGAAGGCTACGGCATTGTGGCGGATATTGTTATCGGCATCCTCGGCGGCGTGTTGGGCGGCTGGATCTTCAACGCGCTGGGCGTTTCCTGGGGCGGAATGATCGGCTCGATCATCGTAGCCTTTATCGGCGCCGTGATTTTGGTGTGGATTGCGCGAATGCTGAAGCGGGCGTGAGCGGTTCCCCGCTGAGAGCGAGGGTGAGTGCTTCAGCCGGCGCTCCGCCCTAATTCGCGCTCCAGGTTGGCAAACAAATCGTCAAGGTTCTTGCGCGCGGCGGATTCCACCAGGCGGCCGGCTATGGAAGCCAGCATTCCACCCACTTTTACTTCGCCCGAATAGTTGAGGAGCGTGGACGGGGCGCCGGGCTGTTCCATATCGTCGGCCAGAGTAATGTCTCCGGTGCCATCCACAAAGCCTACCCCGGCCTTCATGCGCGAGCGCAGGGTATAGGAATTCTGCGGATCGATGTTGGTAATTTCCACTTCTCCGGAAAACGATCCGCGAATATGCCCAACGCCGGCGCGAAAGAGTCCGGTGTACTTGGAGGGCCCGGCAGCCGTGAGCTTTTCGCATCCGGGGATCACGCGGCAAAGGATTTCCGGATTCAGCAGGGCTTCCCAAACCTGGGAGCGCGGAACCGGAAGCCGGTATGAACCTTCGAGTTTCATGCCTTCGCAGCCATCGCTTCCTGTACGGCACGCCGGCAGTAAACCGCTGCCAGGTGCTTGCGGTATTCCGCCGAGGCAAAATGATCGCCCAGCGCGTCCACGCCTTCTGCGGCCCGGCTGCAGGCGCCGGCAATGGCGCTCGCCGGTTGGTTCACCAGGGCGCGTTCCGCCGCACCTGCGCGGTAGGCGTGATCGGCGACTCCCGTAATTCCGATCGCGGCGCTCTGGATTTTGCCGGACGCCATCTTTACCACCGCCGCCACGCCCACCACGGCAAAGCCTGAGGCAGGATGGTGAAACTTGGCGTAGCTTGTTCCGGCGCCTGTGGTGGCCGGCACACGGATTTCGGTAATCAGCTCGCCGCTGAGGAGCGTTGTGCTGAACAGCCCGGAGAAGAACTCCCGGGCAGGAATCGTGCGCTCTCCCTTCCTGCCGCGCGCCACGATTTCGGCGTCAAGCGCGAGCAACGCTGCCGGATAATCGGCAGCCGGGTCGGCATGGGCAATGCTGCCGCCGATGGTGCCGCGATTGCGTACCTGCACATCTCCAATTTGCCGCGCTGCCCTCGAAAGCAGCGGCGAGCGCGAGGCAAGCAGCGGCGATTCGGCGATGGCGGCGTGCGTGGTCATTGCGCCCAGGGCAACCTGGGCTCCGGCCTCGCGGACGTAGCTCAGGCCAGGAATTCGGCCGAGGTCAATGAGCAGGGCGGGCTCGGCCAGCCGCAGCTTCATGGCCGGGAGCAGGCTGTGCCCGCCGGCCAGCAGTTTGGCCTCATGAGAGGACTCGAGCAGCGCAATGGCCTGTTCCACGCTACTTGGGGCCTGGTAGTCAAAATTCGCTGGAATCATCTGCCTGCCTCCCGGTGTGCAATGTGAAATGTGGAATCTGGAATCGGCAAACGAGGGCGTTCATTTTTACTTTTCACATTGCACGTTCCTCTCCTGTCGCGCTTCAGGCTCATGAAGCTGCCGCAGCCCGGGCCTGCTGAATGGCCCGCCACACCTTCTCCGGCTTGAGGGGCATATCAATATGCGTGATCCCCAGCGGCCGCAATGCATCACAAACCGCGTTCACCACCGCCGGGGTGGACGCAATGGTTCCGGCCTCGCCCACGCCTTTCACGCCCATGGGATTGACGGGCGAAGGCGTGCAAGTGCGTTCGAGAATGAATTCGGGCACCTGCGCCGCTTTCGGCATCGAGTAATCCATCAATGTGCCGGTTACGAGCTGGCCATCCTCGTTGTAGATGACTTCTTCGAACAGCGCCTGGGAAACACCCTGCACAATGCCGCCGTGGATCTGGCCTTCCACCAGGAGCGGGTTGATTACGTTTCCGCAGTCATCCACCGCTACGTACTTGTCGATTCGGATGTGGCCGGTCTCGGCATCCACTTCGCACGACACCACGTGGGTGCCGAACGGAAAAGTGAAATTTGAAGGCTCGAAAAAGTGCGTGGCTTCGAGCCCGGGCTCCACGCCGGGGGGAAGATTGCGGGCCACATAGGCCGCGCCGACAACTTCCCCAAAACCGAGCGACTTTTTCTTTGTGCCTACGCGGCCGGCGCTGAAGTTCATTGCGGCCGCCTTTTCGCCAAGCAGGTGCGCCGCGATGGCCGCCATCTTGGCCTTCACTTTTTGCGCCGCAATGTACATGGCAGTGCCGCCCACCGCGGTCGCGCGGCTCCCGAAGGTTCCAATGCCGTAGGGGACCGCCGCCGTGTCACCATGCACGATGTTTACGTCATCGGGAGTAAGGCCAAAGATATCGGCCACGATCTGGGCAAATGTGGTCTCCTGCCCCTGGCCGTGGGGCGAGGCTCCGGTGAGCACGGTGATTTTGCCGGTCGGCTCCACTCGCACCGTTCCGCTTTCCCACCCTCCCGCGGGCATGGCGGTCGAGGGGCCCATGGCGCAGATTTCAACGTAGGTGGAAAGCCCCACGCCGTAATATTTGCCGCGCTTCCAGGCATCTTTCTGGCGGGCGCGGAGCCTGGAGTAGCCGGCGAGCTCGAGCGCCTTTTTCATGGCATTCTCGTAATTGCCCGAGTCATACGTAATGCCGGTGATGGTGGCAAAGGGATACTCGCGAGGTTTCGGAAAATTGCGCCGGCGAATCTCTGCCGGATCAAGGTTGAGTTCGCGGGCAGCGAGATCAACCATCCGCTCGATGATGTAAGTAGCTTCCGGGCGGCCGGCGCCGCGGTACGCGTCAGTCGCCATTTTGTTGGTGAAGACGCCCACCACATCGCACTGCAAAGCGCCAATCTTGTAGCAGCCCGAGATGAGAAGCGCGGTGAGCGTGGGGATGATGGGGGTGAGCAACTGGTGGTAGGCGCCGAGATCGGAGATCACCCGGGCCCGCATCCCCAGGATGGTTCCGTTCTTCTTTAGCGCCAGCTCCACGTAGTTGATCTGGTCGCGGCCGTGGATGGTGGCGGCAATGTTCTCGCGCCGCGATTCACTCCATTTCACCGGCCGGCCGAGCTGCATGGCGGCAAATGGGACCACCGCTTCTTCGCGGTACACATTCAGCTTGGAGCCAAACCCGCCGCCGACTTCGGGCGTGACCACCCGAACGTGGGTTTCGGGCACACCGAGGATGAGAGCCACCTGGGTTTTCAGAAGGTGCGGAATCTGGGTGGAGGACCAGACGGTGAGCGTCTTTTCGCCGGGCAGGTATTGCGCCACCACGCCGCGGGTCTCCATGGAGACCGGCGCAAGCCGTTGATTCACGAAGCGCGCCTTCACTACGCGGTCAGCCCGGGAGAATGCGGCGTCAACATCGCCGTTCTTCAGTTGATGGGTAAACGCCTGATTTGATTTGACGCTGGCATGAACAAAATTTGTACCCGCTAACGCCTTTTCAGGGTCCACCACGGCGGGCAATGGGTCGTATTCCACCTGCACCTTCTCAGCCGCGTCGCGCGCCTGATAAAGGTCTTCTGCGATCACCGCCGCCACCGGCTCTCCAACGTGGCGAACGTGACCCTCAGCCAGAACCGGATGCCGGGGAATTTTCAAATCGGGTAGCGCACCCGCGCAGGGCACCACGCCGAGCGCTTTGGTATCGGAAGCCGTGTAAACCGCAACCACACCCGGTGATGACCTTGCGGCCCCGGTATGGATGCCGGCAATTCTGGCGTAGGCATGCGGCGAACGCACAAAGACGCAGTGCAGCATGCCGGGGAGCCGCAGGTCATCGGCATAATGACTGATGCCCTGAATCAGCCGAGGGTCCTCTTTGCGCAGATAACGGCGCCCGACCCAGGGTTCGGGCCGCCCGTTGGTCCGGGATTTCTGTGCTGCCGCAATGCCGCGCTCCGCGGCCTTTTTGGGAGCCCGCGCCAGAGTGCCCTGGGGCGCCATCTGGCGCGGCGCCGGCTTGCCTGTTTTCCTGCTTCGAATTGCCATCCGAATGCCTCCGCAGTTTTCGCGCTACGCCGCCACTGCCTTCTTGCGCCGGTTCATCTTGCGCGCTGCCGAACGCACCGCCGCCACAATGTTCTGGTAGCCGGTGCAGCGGCAAATGTTTCCGCCCAGGCCTTCGCGAATTTCCAAGTCACCCGGAGTTGCGCCGGCGGCAGCGGCCGGCGAGTGTTCCAGCAGGTCAGCCGCCGCCATGATCATTCCGGGCGTGCAGTACCCGCATTGCAGGCCATGCTCCTCCCAGAATCCCTCCTGCACCGGATGCAGGGCGCCGCTCTGCGCCAGGCCTTCCACGGTGGTCACTGAGGCGCCGTCAGCCTGAACGGCAAGCACGGTGCATGACTTTACTGCCCTTCCCTCAAGCATCACAGTGCAGGCGCCGCAAAGCGAGGTCTCGCAGCCGATGTGAGTGCCGGTCAGGCCGGCAACTTCCCGCAAAAAGTGCACCAGCAGCAGGCGAGGCTCCACGGATGCGCGGTGCTCCACGCCGTTGATTTTGATTTTTATGTCTTTGGTCATTGGTGAGCCCCACTGGAAGGAACCGCCGAACGATACCAAAACACCAGAGGCGAAACAACCGCCGGCGCCGTCAATCGCTGGTCAGCGGATATCCTTTCGCCTTCCAGTCGCGATACCCGCCATCCACCGAAACTACATTCCTGTAGCCCATTTTCTGAAGATTGTCAGCCGCAAGCGCCGAACGAAATCCGCCGCCGCAATACAGATACAGCGGCGTATCTGCCTCCGGAACCCGGGCTTCAATATCGCGCTCGATGATGCCCTTCCCCAGAGGAAGCGAGCCGGGAATGTGGTCGCGGGCGAACTCGCTCTCTTCGCGAACATCCACCACCACAAGGTGTTCCTGGGCGTCGAGCTTGCGCTTAAGATCGTCAACCGTGCACTGCCGCACGCGGCTCTTCGCGTCATTCACAATCTTCAGGAATCCAGGTGCATGTGCCATGGTCCACCATAAGGAGGAAGCTCAAAGCTTTAAGCCGTAAGCTTTAAGCCGGAGCGCTTTGGCTGAGAGCTGAGAGCTTAAAGCTTACAGCTCCCCTATCCCATGCCGTGCACGTGCTCAGGCTCAATCTTCAGCAGAATTCGCTGCTCGCCCGGCTGCGCGTACGGGTACTTCGCCTGGCCCAGGTATTTCTGTGCCATTTTGTCAATGTGCTGGGCCGCGCCGTTCTCCGTCATCTCGACAACCCGGCCGCGCACTTCGACGTACCGATATGGATTATCGGGATCGACCAAAGTCACCGCGACTCGAGGATCGCGCTGGACGTTCTTGTGCTTCTGGCGTCCTTTTGCGGTGTTGATGACGATGGTGCCATTCTCCGCGTCAACCCACACGGGCGTGACCTGCGGCTGGCCATTCGGCATGATGGTGCCGAACATGGCAAAGGTTCGCTTGTGGACGATGTCGCTGTATTTTTCCGGTATTGCAGCCATGGTTGCCTCACTTTCGGCCCATCGATTCTAACTAATTTGATTTCCACAGGGGGCTGGAGCTGCGCAGCAACGAAATTCGCGACGCAGAGGACGCAGGGGACGCAGGGGACGAGAGACATAAATCAGTCAACTCTGCGTCCACAGTGTCCTCTGCGTCTGTGGGTGGGCGCCTCGTGTTTGACGAAATTCGCGACGCAGAAGACACAGGGGACGCGGGGGACGAGAAAATAAATCAGCCAACTCTGCGTCCACAGCGTCCTCTGCGTCTGTGGGTGGGCGCCGCGTGTTTGACGAAATTCGCGACGCTGAGGACACAGGGGACGCAAGGGGACGAGAGAAATAAATCAGGCAATTCTGCGTCCATAGCGTCCTCTGCGTCTGTGGGTGGGCGCCGCATCCCCTGCGCGGATTGTTCAGCGCCGCCTGTGCTATGCTCCCCGAACTCATGATCACTGTTTTGAGCGGCGGCACAGGCGGGGCAAAGTTTGTCCAGGGCCTGTCGCGAGTAGTTCCGGCCGAAGACATTACGGTGATTGTGAATACCGGCGATGACCTTGAATGGTGGGGCCTGCATGTTTCGCCCGATCTCGATTCGATTTCGTACGCTCTTGCGGGCCAGTTGAGCCGGGAACGCGGATGGGGAGTGGAGGGCGACAGCTTCCACTGCGCAGAGGCTGCCGCGCGCCTGGGCCTGCCGACCTGGTTCCGGCTCGGCGACCGCGACCTGGCATTGCATCTGGCGAGAACGCAACTGCTGGGCTCCGGAAGGTCGCTCGGGGAAGCCACCGCAGAAATCGTGGCGCGTTTTGGCGTTCGCTCGAGCGTGCTGCCAATGACGAACCAGCGGGTGGAGACACGAGTTTCGACCGCGGCGGGCGAATTGAACTTTCAGGAATATTTTGTGCGCGAGCATTACGCTCCCACGCCGCTGGGGGTTTGCTTCGCCGGCGCAGAGCAGGCATCGCCGGCGCCCGGCGTGCTCGAGGCCCTTGCTGCGGCGCAGGCGATCCTCATCGCTCCCAGCAATCCGATCACCAGTATTGGACCAATTCTCGCAATACCGGGCATTCGCCACGCGCTGCGGGCCGCCCCGGCGCCGATTGCTGCAGTGAGCCCCATGGTTGGCGGCGCGGCCGTCAGCGGCCCGGCCGCAGCGCTGATGCGCGCCGCCGGCTTTGCGCCGTCGTATTCCGGTGTGGCCAGCGCCTATTCCGATTTCCTCGACGTGTTGATTGCCGACTACCGCGACGCAAAATGGCACGATCAAAATGCCGCACTCGGGTTTTCAACAGGGGTGCGAGTGCACTTCTGCGATACCATCATGACCTCCGAACCTTCCAAGGATGAACTGGCCCGGGCGGCGCTTTCGTCTCTGGGAGGCGCTTTGGACAAGTTTTGTTCCAGGGAAGCAGTGAGCCCATGATTCTGGTTCCGGTAAAAGACTTCTCGACGGCCAAGCAACGCCTGGCGCAAACGCTTACGCCCGAGCAGCGCCGCGAGCTCGCACGAACCATGTTCCAGGATGTGCTGCGCGCGCTGGGCGCGGTTGCGCCGCTGACTGCGATCGGCATTGTCACTCGCGATCCGGAGGCCCTGCGCCTGGCCGATGAAGCCGGTTTCGGCAGAATTTATGACGGGTTAAATGCCGGCGAAACAGAAGCCATCGAGATGGCCACGCAGCATGCCATTGCACGCGGCGCAGAATTCACGCTGGTGATTCCGGGTGACGCTCCGCTGGTGGCGGCCAGCGAAATATCCCTCATCCTCGAGGCAGGCCGCCGTGCGGGTACGGTGCTCGCGCCGGCTGCCGACGGGCAGGGCACCAACGCGGTGTTTCGCCGCCCCGCGGGCCTGTTTCCGCTGCGATTCGGCAATCACAGCTTCGTGCCGCATTTGCGTGCTGCCATCGCTACGCAGAAGCCGGTCGTGGTTTTCAAGCGCCCCGGCATAGCGCTGGATGTGGATCGGGTTGCTGATTTGCATGCGCTGGCGCAGGCCGCCGGGTCTGGCGCATCGCAGCAACTGGTGCGGCGATGGGGATTCGGCGCCGCTGCCGTCGCCCGCGCCGCCGGCTTTTGATGGCCGCTCGGGCGCTCATTCAGGCCATCCCTATCTCCGGCATTCCCGAAGTGCGCCCCGGCGATTCTGTGGCGAGCCTTATTCGCGCCGCGCTCCGCAAATCGCGGCTGCGGTTGCTGGCCGGCGACATCCTGGTGGTGAAGCATAAGGTGATTTCGAAAGCGGAAGGCGCGGTGGCGCGCCTGGATGGCGTGAACCCGCGCCCCAAGGCCCGGCGGTGGGCTGAAAAGTGGGGGCGGGATGCCCGCGTCATCGAACTCGCCACCCAGAACGCCCGCGGCGTCATTCGCATGAAAAACGGCGTCCTGATCACGGAAACCCGCCACGGAGTGGTTTGCGCCAACAGCGGAGTTGATCTTTCGAACGTCGATGGGGGTACGAGCGCGGTGCTGCTGCCCACCGATCCCGACGGCTCGGCCCGGCGGCTCATGGCAGCAGTGCGGCGCGCCCGGGGCTTGCGCATTCCCGTAATCATTGCCGACAGTTTCGGGCGGCCATGGCGGGAAGGCCTGACCGAAGCGGCCATCGGAGTTGCAGGGCTCGAGCCTTTACGCGATTTCCGAGGGCAGGTAGATCCGCACGGTTACGAACTGCATGCCAGCGCGGAAGCCGTGGCCGACGAACTGGCTGCGCTGGCGGGCCTGGCGTGCGGCAAACTGGAGCGCATTCCGGCGTGCATCATTCGCGGATTTCGATATCAACCAGGAAGGGGCGGCGCTCACAAGCTCATTCGCCCGGCGGAGAAAGACTTGTTTCGATGAGGGCCGTAAGCTATAAGCTCTAAGCCCGAAGCTCCATGCGCACCATTGCCATTGTCGGCGGCACCGGCCCGGAAGGCTCCGGGCTTGCTCTCCGGTGGGCGCGGGCGGGCGAGAAGATCATCATCGGCTCGCGCGAAGTTGCGCGGGCGCAGGAACGAGCCGACGAACTCGCGCGCCGCTGCGGCAGTGCCACGATTGAAGGCGCCGCCAATGCTGATGCCGTGGCCGCAGCCAATGTGGTTGTGCTGACGGTGCCGTTCCCCGCCCAGGCCGATACGCTGAAAGGCATAAGGAAGGCGTTCCGGGCAGGGGCCGTGCTGATCGATACCACCGTGCCATTGGCTTCAACGGTTGGAGGCCGCGCGACGCGCGTGCTCGGCGTGTGGCAGGGCTCGGCCGCACTGCAGGCGCGGGAACTCGCTCCCGAGAGCGTGGGCGTGGCCGCCGCATTTCACAATATCGGCGCAGAAGCGCTGGGTTCGGAGAACGCGGTTGAGTGTGACGTGATCGTGTGTTCGGACGATGAGAATGCCCGGAGCGCTGCCATGGAACTGGCAAACCTCATTCCGGGCGCGCGCGCGGTGGATGGCGGGAAACTGGAGAACGCACGCACCGTCGAGCAACTGACGGCATTGCTTATCGCCATTAACACGCGGTATAAAGTGCGCTCTGCCGGAATAAGGATTACGGGCCTGCCCGGATTGCCGCTGCCCTAGCCCTGGCTTGCTGCCGGCTGCCCAGACTGCAATTCCCGGTTTGCTGGTTCGCTCTATATGTTGCGAACCAGAAATGAGAAAACCGGCAGCGACCTACGTGGGGCCGGCCGCCCTCGGCCGGCCAGGCGGCCTGAAAGGCCGCTACGCCGTCAACCCAGGCGAGCTTCGCTCGCCCTGTCCGGCCGAGGGCGGCCGGACCCACGTCAATTCCTGGTAATGGTCCATTTTACTGCCCACTAACCCCAATTCCCGGGAAGCTGCTTTCCGGCTGTGTCGCGCATCACAGACAACGCCGGAGGCGCCCCGTGGACAATGGCGTAGGCGTTTCCTTCTGTTCTTGCGCCGTGCGCGGCGCGTGGCGCCCCGAGGTGAACCTCTATGTGCCTGGCAATTCCGGGTAAAGTTGTTGAAATTTACGATCGGCAACTGATGCGCATGGGGCGCGTGCAGTTTGGCGGAATTATCCGCGAGGCCTGCCTCGAATACGTGCCGGAGGCCGAGGTGGGGCAGTACGTGCTTGTGCATGTGGGTTTTGCCCTCAGCGTGGTGGATGAAGAGGAGGCGCGCCGCACCTACGAGCTGCTGGAAACCATGGATCAGCTCACGGAACTGGAAGCGCCGGTGGTGGATGAAGCCGCTTCCGGGGCAAAGCGATGAAATACTTCGACGAATACCGCGATCCCCGGCTCGCCCGCAAAGTGGTGGACGAAATCCAGCGGGCGCAGACGCGTCCCTGGGTCATTATGGAGGTGTGTGGCGGGCAGACTCACTCCATCGTGAAACATGGCCTCGATTTCCTGCTGCCGCAGGGAATCGAACTGGTGCACGGGCCGGGGTGCCCGGTTTGCGTCACACCGCTGGAAATGATCGATAAAGCCCACGCCATCGCGCGGCGGCCCGAGGTCATCTTCTGCTCCTTCGGCGACATGCTGCGCGTGCCCGGCTCCGATGGGGACCTGTTCACCATCAAGTCCCGGGGCGGCGATGTGCGCGTGGTGTATTCGCCGCTCGATTGCCTGAAGATCGCACGCGCCAATCCCTCGAGGATGGTGGTGTTTTTCGCCATCGGCTTTGAGACCACAGCCCCAGCCAACGCCATGCTGGTGTGGCGGGCTTACAAGGAGGGACTGAGAAATGTCTCGCTACTGGTTTCCCACGTCCTGGTGCCGCCGGCCATCGCCTTCATTCTGCAATCTCCCCAGAACCGGGTGCAGGGCTTCCTGGGCCCGGGGCACGTGTGCACCGTAATGGGCTACCGGGAATATGAGCCCATCGCCGAGCGGTACCAGGTCCCAATCGTCATCACCGGCTTCGAGCCGCTCGACCTGCTGCAGGGCACGCTGATGACGGTGCGCCTGCTGGAGCAGGGCCAGGCAGTGGTAGAGAACCAGTACGCGCGCGTGCTGGGGCGGGAAGGCAACGCAGCCGCGCAGAAGCTGATTTATGACGTGTTCGAGGTGGGCGATCGCAAATGGCGGGGCGTGGGCAGCATTCCCAAAAGCGGCCTCAAGCTGCGCTGGGAGTTCCGCGAGCACGATGCCGAGCGCTTGTTTGACGTGCGCGAAATCGATACTCGCGAGCCGGAGATCTGCATCAGCGGGCAGATTCTGAAGGGCATAAGAAAACCGCATGACTGCCCGGCATTCGGGCAGCAATGCACGCCGCAGCATCCGCTGGGTGCCACCATGGTTTCGGCCGAGGGAGCCTGCGCCGCGTACTACACCTATGGCAGGCATTTGAAAAAAGCCGACCTGGTGCAGGTGGCGCAGGCCTAGGCCGGATTCTCGCTTCCTCAGGGGGTGAATTTTGAGCGCTGTATCGCCCATTCCGGGGACCACACCTGCAAATGACTCGTGGCGCGATAAAGTTCTGCGCAAGTGCGGCGAATCCGTGGAGGTCAAGCAGAAGTTCTTCCACCGCTACGCCGACGAAATTGGTGAACTAAGCCAGAGGATGGCCGGGCAGTTCCAGAGCGGGCACAAGCTGTGGATTATGGGAAACGGCGGCAGCGCGTGCGATGCCCAGCACGTGGCGGTTGAGTTCATTCACCCCATCATCGAAAAACGGCGGGCGCTGCCAGCGCTCGACCTGGTGAGCCAGATTCCGGTACTCACGGCCATCTCGAACGACAAGGATTTCGCCCGAGTGTTCGTGGACCAGATTGAACTCTGGGGCCAGCCGGGCGATATGGCGCTCGCGATTTCGACCAGCGGACAGTCACCGAACCTTCTATATGCGCTGGAGGCTGCGCACAAGAAGGGATTGATGACGATTTCGTTCTCCGGCAAGGACGGCGGACGCATGGCGCAGGCCTCCGACTACTGTTTCACGGTGCCCAGCTTCAGCATCCATCGCATTCAGGAATCGCATGTGGCGCTGCTGCACATTCTTTGGGACCTGATCCATGTGGCGCTGGGGGAAGAAGACGTCATTTGAGGAATTGCCGAATTGCGGAATTGCCGAATTTGCCGGCTGGCTGGAGTAAGCCAGTCAGCTATGCAGCCAGTCAGCCTTGCAGAAAGTGACCTATGCCTGATTCAGCCCAAGCCCCCACGCGCACACTGAATTCTGACGAACCGGAAAGCATGCCGGGCGCCGCCTGCCCGTTACCTATCTTCGATCACAAGCAGGTGGTGCTGGGGCACGGCAGCGGCGGAAAGCTGAGCGCTGAACTGATCGAACGAATTTTTGTCCCGGCATTCTCCAACCCGCTGCTCGACAAGCTGGATGACCAGGCGGTTTTTGAAATCGGCGCGGCGCGGCTGGCTTTTACGACAGATTCTTTTGTCGTGACCCCAATCTTTTTTCCGGGAGGCGATATCGGCGAGCTGGCGGTCAACGGCACCGTAAATGACCTGGCGATGAGCGGCGCCCGCCCGCTTTATCTTTCATCGGCGTTCATTCTGGAAGAAGGGCTGGTGATGGAAGATCTGCGCCGCATCGTCAACTCGATGCGCTGCGCTGCTCAGGCTGCGGGCGTGCAGTTGGTCACCGGCGACACCAAAGTCGTGAACCGCGGGAAGGGCGACCAGATTTTCATCAACACCGCGGGCATCGGCGTGATCGAGGGTGCAGTCAACATCTCAGCCGCGAATGCACGCCCCGGCGACCAGATCATCCTGAGCGGCTACGTTGGCGACCACGGCATGGCCATCCTGTCGCAGCGCGAAGGGCTGGAATTTGAAGGTGAAATTCGCAGCGACACGGCCGCGCTGCACACGCTGGTGGCTGCCATGCTTGAGGCGAGCACCGACATTCATGTGCTGCGCGATCCCACGCGCGGCGGCATAGCCACCACCCTGAACGAAATCGCCGCCCGCTCGCGCGTTGGCGTCAGGCTGCAGGAGACAGCAATCCCGGTCCGCGAAGCCGTAAGCAGCGCCTGCGAACTGCTGGGCCTTGATCCTCTATACGTAGCCAACGAGGGGAAGCTTGTGGCCATTGTGGGCAGGGCCGGCGCCCAGGAGATTCTGGACCGCATGCGCCGGCATCCGCTGGGCACAGACGCCTGCATCATCGGCGAAGTCACGGCCGAACATCCCGGCATGGTCATCATGACCACCGGAATCGGCGGCTCGCGGGTGCTCGACACCCTGTTTGGCGAGCAATTGCCGCGCATCTGCTGAGAGCCGAGCCTCTCGCAACGGAGGCACGGAGGCACGGAGAATGCCCCGAGCAGGCTGGCGCTGCTCTCTTGCAACACCTCCTGCTCAAGCGTAGTGTGTTTTGCTCCAAAAGCCGGAGGCACGATGAGAATCCTGAGCGCAGTTGCTTTGCTGGTTTTGCTGGCGGGCGCCGCGGTGGCGCAAACGTTTCGTGGAACCATTCTGGGCACGGTGACGGATGCTTCCGGCGCCGTCATCGGCGAAGCCAGGGTTACGGCCCGCAATGCCGCCAACGGCTTTGAGCGCAGCACCCAGACCAGCGCCGACGGCAGCTACACAATTCCTGAACTGCCCATCGGCAGCTATACGGTCACGGTCACCAAGGCAGGTTTTCAGACCTCCACAACCACCGATGTCGCCGTCAATATCGCCGTGGAACGCCGCGTGGACGCGGCCATGAAGCCCGGCAATGTCGAAACGACCATCGAAGTGGCGGGCGAATCGCTGCCGCAAGTGGAAACCACCAATGACACTCTGGGCGGAACGCTGACCGCCGCCGCCGTAAAGGATCTTCCGGTCAATGGCCGCGACTACACCAAGCTGATTTATATGACTCCGGGGATCGCCGGCTCGCCCGACCAGATTTCCGATTCCCCGGGCTCCTTCGGCATCTTCTCGATGAACGGAGCGCGCGGCCGTTCCAACAACTTCCTGCTCGACGGCACGGATATGAATGACGGTTACCGCAACGATCCGGCCATCAACGAAGCGGGGGTGTTCGGCACGCCGGCCACCATCCTGCCGGTGGATTCGATCGGGGAGTTGCGCGTGCTCTCGAATTTCGAGCCGGAATATGGCCGCAACGCCGGCGCCGTGGTCAACATTGTGACCAAGAGCGGAACCAACAAGCTGCACGGGGCCGCGATCGAATACTTCCGCAACAACGCTCTGGATGCGCGCAACTACTTCAATCCGGTGGGCCAGCCGCAGGCCACCTTCCACAACAACCAGTTTGGCGGCTCACTGGGCGGGCCGATTGTGCAGAACCGCACTTTCTTTTTTCTCGATTATGAAGCCCAGCGCGAGCAGGTAGGGGTGGTGACTCTGGGATGCGTGCCTGACCCGGCGCAGATTGCAGCCGATACCGCCGCAATCACCACCGGGGGCGGCAGCGTGAACCCGATAATCAGCGCGCTGCTGGCTCGCCATCCCTGGCCCGCGCCCAACCTGAAGGGAACATTTGGAACGGCAGGCCCCGGCGAGGAGAGCGGCTGCCTGAACGGCAACTCGCCCGATGCTTCCGTCATTTCGCCATCGCGCAACCGGGTTGACAGCCTGATTGGGAAAATCGATCACAACTTCAATGCCGGGAACCTGCTCACCGGGCGCTACTACTTCGGCGACAGCGACCAGTCATTCCCGCTGGCGCTTACGGCGAGCGGCGGACAATTGCCCGGGTTCAACACTTACACGCCCACGCGCGTGCAACTCGTCTCGCTCTCCTGGGTGCACACGGTTTCCTCCACCAGGCTGAACGAACTGCGCTTCGGCTGGAACCGCTTCGCGGAAGGCTTCTTCCCCGAGGACCAGTCGTTCCAGCCCAGCTCAATAGGGCTGAACACAGGCGGCGGCGCCTCTGACCAGGGGCTGCCCATAATCCTGATCGGCCACTTTGCGCAGTTGGGTTCCACTTCCGGAGATCCGCGCCACCGCGTGGATGCCAACGACCAGTTGCTCGACAATTTCTCGTGGAAATTCGGCCGCCACGACGTGCGCTTTGGCGCCGAGTACCGCCGCACTACCATCGGGCAAACCAACGGCAAATATGCTCGCGGCAAGCTGACCTTCGATTCACTGACCGCCTTCCTCACCGGCACCCTCGATACGGGCTTCGGCAAATCGTTCGAATACCTGGGAAACTCGCTGCGCCATACATATGAGAACAACTACGGGGCTTACGTGCAGGATACGTTTCGAGCTTCCGCGCGGCTCACCTTCACCTATGGCGTGCGATGGGATTACTTCGGAGTGATCGGGGAAAAGAACAACCTGTTCAGCAACATCACCGCCACCAATCCCGCCGCGGCCACGCTGACGCTGGCCCAGGTGGGCTCCGGAGGCCTTAACCAGCTCTACCAGCCCGATTACAGGAATTTCGCTCCCCGGGTGAGCGCCGCCTGGGATCCGCTGGGACATGGAAAAACCGTGATTCGCGCCGGCTATGGCGTGTTCTTTGATGCCTTCTCGCAGGATTTCTTCCTTGGCCATCTTCCTTATCCGCCATTCTTCGATCCCGGGCCGGCCTACAACCCCATTGGCCCGGCGCAGATCATTCCCGCCGCAGCCCTCGGCGCCATTGTGAAAAACCAACCGGTGTTCGGCGCGGCAGGCTGCGGCAGCGTGGAGTGCGACATTTTTGCTGTCGATCCGCACATCCGCACACCTTATATGGAGAATTACAACCTGAACCTTCAGCAGCAACTGGGCAGCCGGGTTGCGCTGCAGATTGGGTATGTGGGTTCCCAGGGGCACCGGCTGTTCCGTTTCCGCGACATCAACCAGCCCAGCCAGGCCGTGATTACGGCGGCAGACCTCGGCGCCGGCAGCATCCTGTCATACGGCGTTCCGCGGCCGTTCGGCAACAATCCCTATGGAGCGGTGTACATCATGCGCGAGGAGGCCGCCGCCAAATCGAACTACAACGCGCTGCAGATGAACCTGCGCACCACTCCCTGGCACGGGATGACCACCATGGCCAACTACACATGGTCGCACTCGCTCGACACCGCCAGCGATGGTGAGGATTTTGAGCCGAACGCGGCCCAGCCCAATGACAGCACACGGCCCAACCTCGAGTACGGCAATTCGAACTTCGACCTGCGGCAGCGTTTCAGTTGGATCCTGAGTTATGAACTGCCGCACCTGGGAGGCCGCGGCGAGAGATTCAAGAACGGCTGGGGCCTCAGCAGCACCGCGACCCTGCAAAGCGGGCAGCCCTTCCAGTTCAATTACAACTTTGAGGATGACTTCAGCGGAAGCGGCGAAGGATTTGACCGGCCCGACGTGGTAGGTCCGGTGGTTTACCATCCGCGGAACCCCGCAAACTATGTGGATCTCACGGCGTTTGCGATCCCGTGCACGGTCAACGTGGCGGCAGCAACCGGCACTGCATCCGATTGCATACCCGGCACCCGCCGCTTCGGCAACCTGGGGCGCGACGCTCTGGTCGGGCCAAATTTCCGGCAGTGGGATCTGGCGCTGTACAAGAACACCAACTTGAACGAGCGTGTCAGCATGCAGTTGCGCGCCGAAGCTTTCAATGTGCTGAACCGGCCCAACTTCGCCAACCCGTTCCTGCCGCTGTTCATAGCCGATCCCGGCTCCAACGGTTTTCAGCTTAAAGGCAACCGCGAAGTGGGAGTCGGCGGCTATCAATTGACCGCCACCGGTGATGTAGGTATCGGGAATCCATTTCTCGGCGGCGGCGGCCCACGCGGCATTCAACTGGCCGTGAAGTTCAGTTTTTAGGGTTAGGGAATTTTTGGCGTCGGCCCAGAGTTTTCAAAGCTCAACCACGAAGGTCACGAAGGCCACAAAGGTCACGACGGAAGGAGCTCCGCAGTTCCGCGATTCGGCAATGACTCGCGCGAGCGGCGGAGCAATTCCTTAACTTCCTCATCTGTAGTCTGCTGAAAATTCAGATACCACTGGCCCACGGCAAAGAAGTTGTGCGGCGTATGCAGGCAAACCACCTGGACAGCCTCGCTTCGCAGGCGATCGCAGGTGTCGGCGGCGCCCACCGGCACGGCCACAAGGATGCGTGCCGGTTCGGCCATCCTCAGCGCCTGCACGGCTGCCCGCATGGTTGAGCCGGTCGCCAGCCCGTCATCCACCACGATTGCCGTGCGGCCCGCCACCGGCAACTGGGGGTGGCCCTGCCGGAACGCCGCTGCTCTCCGCTCGAGTTCCTGCTGCTCCAGGTCTGCGACCCGGGCAATCTGCTCCGGCAAGATCCCGAGCGCCCGCACAACCTCGGCGTTGATTACGCGTACGTTGCCGGCTGCCACCGCCCCCATCGCCAGCTCTTCCTGCCCCGGAACGCCGAGCTTCCGCACCAGGAAGACATCGAGCGGAAGCCGGAGCTCCTGCGCCAGCGCAAAGGCTACGGGCACGCCTCCCCGGGGCAGTCCCAGCACCACGCCGGGTGTAGCGGCAAACTCCCGCAAACCGGCAGCAAGCTGCCGCCCGGCATCCATACGATCAAGGAAGAGAGACATGGAAAGTTCAGGAGGCTTCCCGCTTTTCCCGGGACAGCGCGGAAAACAGGATTGCCTGGTTCCGGCCGCCGCTTTTGGCGGCATAGAGCGCGGCGTCAGCCGCTTCGATCAGCTCGCGCTTGAACTGCGCGTCTGAATCGAACACCGCCACGCCGATGCTGATCGAAAGGTACTCCACAACCTGGGGCGAGCCGGCAAAGAATTTTGCCTGCTCCACGCTTCGCCGCAGGCGGTCAGCTACTTTCATCGCTCCCGCGCCGGCCGTTTCGGGAAGGATGATCACAAATTCCTCCCCGCCATAGCGGGCCACCGTATCCACCTCGCGCATGTCACGCATCAGCAGCGCAGCCACATCGTGCAGAACCTGGTCACCCACATGGTGCCCGTAGCGGTCGTTCAACTGCTTGAAATGGTCGATATCGATCATGAGCAGCGCAAAATGCTGCTTCTTGCGGCCCGACCGCTTGATCTCGAGGTCGAGCTGCTGCTCGAAGTACCCCCGGGTCTTCAAGCCGGTGAGGTAATCGGTGAAGGCAAACCGGATGAGCCCTTCGTTGGTGTATTCGCGGGTGAGCAGGTTTTCCGATACCAGCGCCATCATCCATAACAACTGCGCATCTTCCTCGCTGAAGGCTGAGGAGCTGCGGGAGAACAACTGCAGGGTCCCCATCACGCGGTTGTTCACGAGCAGCGGCACTACGATGGCCGATTCGAACCGCAATTTGTCGAGCAGCGCGTCGGCTTCGGGATTATGGGCGGGGCTGATCAGCAGCGGCCGGCCATACTTGGTGGCCCAGAAGTTCAGCACGTTACCGCGGGCAAATACTTCCTGAGTCACGTGATCCAGGCTGCGGGCCACGCGGGCCTCGGGACGCTCTTCGGTGTCGTCCCAGAAGTAAACGAGCGCGGCTTCAAAGGGAACAATCTCGGCGGCAAAGTCACACAGCATGTTGAGCGTGGCTTCCACTTCCATGTCAAGCCCGCTCAGCATGCTCAGGCGCAAGACTACGTTGACCTCGCGCCAGCGCCGCTGCACTACCTCACGCGACACCTCGGAGAACACTTCGACTACGAAATGTTCCGGAGGAACCGGGGCGTTGCTGAAGTATTCCGGCATGGTTCTGGAGAAGGCCATTACACGACCGGGTTAGCCGGAGCCCCACCTCACGGCATAGGATTAAGGCGCACGCCTGCCCCGGCCTGCCCGGAAGCCGCGCCTTCCGCAGCAGTCCCCCACGGCAAATAAGCCGCCGCCTGGGCCCAAACCGGCCCGTGTTTCCATTGAGATGCAACTTTGCAGGAAGCGGCAAAAGGGAAAAGACCAGCGCAGGCAGCCGGTTGCCCCAAGGCTCACGGCGGCCGATTTTTGGCACTTTGCGACCCTGAGTGCCAAGAATGGGAAAATTCTTTCAACTTGTGCACCAAAATTGTTGCGTTCGGCTGAATGTCAGGCTACGATGAATTCCTGTGGAGGCTTTCCCAGGGCTTCCGCATCCCTGGCTGTACCGGGGCCCGCTATCCAGCAAAAAGCAAGGCGAGAATAAAACGGTGCGCAGGTGCGCTTCCGTCTGAATGGCGAAGCCCGACCAAAGTCCGAACGATCAGGCCCAGCTTGGCGCCGCTGCAATGCGGCGTTACGGAGAAGACGGACATGGCGTGGTACGCGTATTGTCTTGCCGAGCAGCAGGCTTTCCTTCCCGGTTCCCGTTCCCGCCGCCCAACATTGATCGAAGACCTCCGCGGCATCAGCCAGCAGGAGGTTTATGCCTATCCCAGCGGCGACTTCGTTGTGATAGTCAGCGAAGCGGCCGGAGGAGAATTCGATCAGCAGGCGGTGTTGCAGCATGCGCGAGTAGTCAGCGAATGCTTCCGCGCTACCACCGTGCTGCCATTCCGGTTTGGAACGGTGTTTCATGATGATGAGGAGCTGCGGCGAGCCGTGCGCGCCAACCGCAAGGCGTTCACCGCCACGGTAGAGCGCTTGCGCGGCAAGAGCGAAATGCACCTCAAGCTGCTGGTGCGCGATGGAGTGGTCACCGCCATTGCCCCGGAGAGTGGCACGGTTCGCGCCACTGCCGGTGGTGAATACCTGGTGCAGCTCAAGCAGCGCGCCGCGCGTGACCGTGAGCGCCAAAGCCGCGCCCGCACGCTCTCCGTTCAGGTGCAGAGGTTGTTTAACCCGCTCGAGGCTGACGTTACCTGCAAAAAGGTGGATTCCGGCCGCATCATGATCGATATTGCCCACCTCATCCCCAGCCATGGCGTTGAGAAGTACCAGAACCGCTACAACATCGCGGCCCGCCAGCTCAAAGGCTGCGAATTAATGGTGAGCGGGCCCTGGCCTCCCTACCACTTCATGCCGGGCAAGCTCAGGACGGTTTCATAGCTGAGAGCTTTAAGCCCTCAGCTCCAAGCTTTCAGCTCTCCAGCCCGATCCGAGTTCGCGGAGCTGGTCCTTTCGGCGTTGGGAGCTGGGCCGGCTTTGCCGGGGGTGCCCGGAACCATGGCGGGCACTAGCCGTTTTAGGCCTCGCCCGCATCCAAATCAGCAGCTTCGATTCTGATTGGGTTCCCCATGACTGGCTCCAAACCTCGAATTCTGGTGGTAGATGATGAACCGGCCATTGCACTGACGCTGCAGACCATCCTGGAGAACGAAGGGTACGAGGCCGAAAGCGCAGGCGGAGGGGCGGAAGCAATAGCGGCAGTGCGCCAGCGGCATTACGACGTGGTACTGACTGACCTGCGAATGCCCCGCGTAGATGGCATGGCGGTGCTTGAAGAGGTGCGGCTGGGTTCGCCCCAAACCGCGACCCTGGTGCTGACCGGCTATGCTTCGCTCGACAGCGCCCTCGAAGCAGTGCACCGCGGCGCTTTCGAATACCTGATGAAGCCGGTAGAAGTGGCGCAGCTCAAGCTGGCAGTTGAACGCGCGCTCGAGCGCAAGCGCCTCTCGGAAATAGAAAGCCTGTACCGGGTGCAGAACAATCTCGCTTCAGCCCAGAATGAGCAATCGGTGGCGCGCGAAATTACGGACGCCGCGTGCAAGGTGCTGAACGTAGACCATGGCTACCTGTTTCTGATGCCGGCCGAGGAGAGCCTGCGGGCGGCCGCCCTCCCGCCTGCCGGCAACGACGTTCAACTGCTCACCGAGCTGCGCAACGGCCAGGTGATCCGTTCGGGGGAGAATACCGCGGCCGGAGAGTGGGCCCGGCAGCGCAACATCGCCGATTTTGCGCTGGTTCCCGGGGCCGCCCAGGGCGAGCTGGTTTGCGTGCTCTACGTCCACAATGGCGAGCGGCCATACGACTTTCACGCGTCTTCCCTGCGTTTTCTGCGCGCGCTGGCCGGGCAGGCGGCGCTGGTGCTGCGCAATCGCGAGCTTATTTCGCGGCTGCGGCTCAACAATCAGGAGCTTGCGGCTGCCAACCGCAAGCTGCAGGAACTGGATCGCCTGAAGTCGCAATTCCTCTCGGTTGCAACCCACGAGCTGCGGACGCCGCTCAGCGTGCTGCTCGGCTACAACCGCATGCTGGCCGAATCGCTGCGGGAGCGCCTCAACGGCGAAGAGGCCGGCATTCTGGAAGAATCCGCCTCGGCCTGCAAACGCCTCATCCGGCTGGTGAACTCGATGCTCGACATCAGCCAGATTGAATCCGGGCGCATGCAGATGACCCTGGCCCCCGCCGACCTGAGGCAGGGGATTTCAGCGGTAGAGCGGCTTTTCCGGCACGAGGCGGAATCCCGCGGAATTGGCCTGCATGTGAACGTGCCGGCCAGGCTGCCGCGGCTGCTGCTCGACAGCGAACGCATTCAGCAGGTGCTCATCAACCTGGTGGGAAACGCCATTAAATTCACTCCTGCCGGAGGCCAGATCACCATCTCGCTGCACATGGCGGGGCGGGGCGAGGCCGAGTCACTCGAGATCGTGGTGCGCGACACTGGAATCGGCATCGCTGCCGACGCGCAGCGGGTCATTTTCAGCGAGTTTGCGGTGCCCCCGGAGGCGCGCTCGCTTCCGGCGCCGCAGGCCAATACGGAGCGAGGATTCGGATTGGGTCTGGCAATCGCCCGCCGCATCATTGAAGCGCACGGCGGCAGCATCCGATTGAGCAGTTCCCCGGGTGAGGGCAGCACATTCACCGTTTCGCTCCCCGTTCGCCGCCTCGCGGCTGCCGCGAAACATGCCTCACTCACCGCCTGAAGCCGACCCGTGCTTCCTTGCAGCAGCGCAGCTTTTGGGGAAAAACACTGCGGTACAATGCAACAGAAGCGCTCCAGCGGCTCATAACAGGGAAACCAAATTCTAATTGTTTGTATCTGAGTACTGAGGCAACGCCGGGGTACCACTTTCTGTAACGCCCAGGAGGTGTTGTTGCCCGCCGCGTGCACCACCGAGGCCCTTTGCTGACCAATTCCAAGACCCGGCTCCTCATAGTGGACGATGACGGCAGCCTTTCTAAATACCTCAGCACCTACCTGACCCGGCGGAACTTCGAAATCGGAACCGCCGCCAGCGGCGAAGAAGCCATCCGCCTCTTCCGTGTCTATGACCCGCATGTTGTGCTGCTGGATCTGGGCATGCCGGGCATGGATGGCATTGACACCCTCGAGCGGCTGAAGCAGATCAAGCCCGAGGTAGCCGTCATCATCATCTCCGGGCAGAACGATCCGGAGCTGATCTTCAAGGCTTCGAGGCTGGGCGCCGATGACTACGTCAGCAAACCATTCGAGCCGCGCAATCTCGAGGCGCGGCTCAGCAAGGTGATCGACAAGCTGCGCCTGGTGAGTGAAGTGACCCAGTTGCGGGAGCAGGTACGAAGGCAAACCGATTTCTCGGCCCTTTTCGGGACCAGCCCCAAAATGGAAGAGGTGAAACACACCATCGAGCAGGTGGCCGATACCACCGCCACCGTGCTCATCCGCGGCGAGAGCGGCACCGGCAAAGAGGTGGTGGCCCGCATGATCTATGCGCAGTCCAGCCGCCGCGATAAGCCATTTGTGAAGGTGAACTGCGCCGCCATTCCCCACGAGCTGCTGGAATCCGAGCTCTTCGGCTATGAGCCCGGCGCTTTCACCGGCGCCAACCGGCAGAAGCTCGGCAAATTCGACCAGGCGAATTACGGCACAATTTTTCTCGATGAAATCAGCGAGATGCATCCCGCGCTGCAGGCCAAGCTGCTGCACGTATTGCAGGATGGCGAGTTCTCGCGCCTCGGCGGCAAGCGCGATATCGCGGTAGATGTGCGGGTGCTGGCCGCCACCAACAAGGCGCTGGAACGCGCCGTTCAGGATGGGGCCTTTCGGGAGGACCTGTTTTACCGCCTCAACGTCATCACGGTCCACATACCGCCGCTGCGGGAACGCCGGGAAGAAATCCCAATCCTGCTGGATTTCTTCATGACCAAATATTCCGAGTATTACGGCAAGCAGCCGCCCAGGTTCAGCGACTACGCCGTTTCGCGCATGATGGAGTACCCCTGGCCGGGAAACATTCGCGAGCTTGAGAATCTGGTGAAGCGCTACGTCATCGTGGGCAACGAAACCTCGATCATCCGCGAACTCTCCACTCACAAGCCCATCGTTTCCTCCCTCAGCAGCGGGCCCGGTTGGGAACAACCTCAGAGCAACAGTCATGCCGCGACCGAGCCGGCTCAATTGCGAACCGATGGCAGCGCAGATGGCGCCGCAGGCGCCGCATGGCTTGCCCGCAGCCCCGATGCCGGCAACGGCGAAATGCCGTCGCTCCTGGAAATCGGCAGGAAGGCCGCCATGAAGGCAGAGCGCGAGGCGATTGAGCGGGTTTTGACCCAGACTCGCTGGAATCGGCGCCAGGCCGCTAGAATTCTGAAGATCAGCTACAAGGCCCTGCTGAACAAATTGAAGGTAATCGAGGAACAGAATGCCGCCCAAGCACGGAACCAGAGTGCTTAAGGTGAGTATCGAAGTGCCACTTGCGGTTATCTCCCTGATTCTGCCACCCGAAACGCTTCTGTGGAAAACCAGAACGGCTCCTGCGCTAAGCACCTGCTGAAACAATTTGTTACCCAAGCTGGCCCGGCACTCTCAGCATCAGGCCTTTTTTGGCCGAGCAAGTGCTGCTACTCAGGACAACAAAGAGGCTGTACACCGTGACATTGACCCTCTTCATTTTCGCTCGACCGTACCAGTCACTACGTTCCGGATGGAACAGCATCGCGTATCGCCTTCCCTGAGTTTTTCCCTCCCTCCCTTGCCTCTTTAGAACGGCCCGCGAAAGCGGGCCGTTTTTTTGAAGAAGCTCTAGCCATAAATTTTCACCGCGGAGGCACGGAGACGCGGGGAGAATGCAGCCCTCGGTTATGGCTTCGAGTCTTGCCAGGCGCTTTTGATCCGGGCGTAGGCCTGCTCGAGCGACTCCGGCAGCACGCGGGTTTCGGCGGTGGCGCCCATGAAGTTGGTATCCCCAAACCAGCGCGGCAGCGCGTGCAGGTGAATGTGGCCGGCCACGCCGGCGCCGGCGGCACGCCCCTGGTTCATGCCGAGGTTCATGCCATGTGGGCGATATAGATTGCGCAGAACGCCATCGGCGCGTTGCGCCAGGGCCATCATTTCGTTTGCCGCAGCGGCAGGCAGTTTGCGCAGCTCATCCACATGCCCGTAAGGAGCAATCATCAGGTGACCGCTGGTGTAAGGGAACCGGTTCAACATCACCAGGCATTCGGTCCCGCGGTGAACCACCAGGCTGGCGGCATCATCCGTGGCCTGCCGAATTTCGCAAAAAAGGCAGTTTTGCGCTGAGGCTTCGGCGGCAGCGCCGGCGATGTACTGGTAACGCCAGGGTGTGAACAGGTAATCCATGTGCGGGATTGTAATGGCTACTGGCGCGGCATGGTTTCATTTAGACTTTCGTGCTTCGGAGGCGAAATGAAATTCTGCGCGATCGTGGCATCGCTGGTCTTCCCGGTGGCCCTCGCGGCCCAGGCCAGGCACGCTTTTACATTCGAAGACATGATGGCGCTGAAGCGAATCAATGAGCCGGTGCCTTCACCCGACGGCCGCTGGGTTCTGTTCAGCGCCGTGGAGGTAAACCTGGCGGAAAACACAAAGCGGCCTCACCTCTGGGTGGCGCCGCTCAATGGCTCCGGCGGCCCGGCCCGGCAACTCACGAGCGATGCCGCGGGCGAAGACCGCCCGCGCTGGTCGCCCGATGGCCGGCAGTTCGCCTACATCTCATCAAAATCCGGCTCAGGCCAGGTATGGATTGCCGATTTCGACAGCGGCACCGGCGAGATGGCGAATCCGCGGCAGCTTACGAACATCTCCAGCGAGGCCGATGGGGAGTTGTGGTCGCCGGATGGCGCCAACATCCTCTTCGTATCGGCGGTGTATCCGGAATGCAGCGTGCCCGCCGGCGAAAGCAGCTCGCCCGAACAGCCGGCCGTCCAGCAGCCTGCAGCCCGGCCGGCGCTCAAGGCTGCGGCGTTTTCCGGCGCGGGGCGCGATCCCGCAGAAGAGGATCGCTGCAACCAGCAGAAGGATGCGGATCGGGCATCGTCAAAAGTAAAGGCCACGATCTTCACCCGGCTCTTCTACCGCCACTGGAGCACATATTACTTGGGCAAGCGCTCTCACCTGTTCGTTGTGCCTTCCTCCGGCGGCCCCGAGACTATGGCCCACGACCTTACGCCCGGAGATCATGATGTGCCCACGTTTTCACTCGGCGGCCAGGACCTGTATGCCTTTTCGCCCGATGGAAAAGAGGTCTGCTTTACCTCGAACGTGGATGAAGTGGAGGCGACTTCCACCAATAATGACCTCTTTCTGGTTCCGGTGACCGGCGGCCCCGCCAGGAAAATCACCAGCAACCCCGCATCTGATTCCACCCCGCTCTATTCCCCGGATGGACGCTATATTGCCTACCGGGCGCAGTTCCGGCCGGGATACGAGAGTGACCGCTTTCGCCTGCTGCTGTACGAGCGCTCCACCGGGAAGATTACGAACCTGACCGAACGGTTTGACGAATGGGTGGGCAGCTACGTGTGGTCACCCGACTCGCGCGCGCTTTACTTCAGCGCCGAACACAAGGGCCACGCGCTCATTTACACGATTCCCGCCGCGCCGCCCTTCCACGTGCGAGTCATCGTGGGCGGCCACAACGACGACCTCGGAATCACGGCCGACGGCAAGCGGCTGCTGTTCACACGAATGTCGGCCCAGGCGCCCAACGAAATTTATTCCGCCGACGCCGCAGCCCAAGGCTGCCCCGCCGATCGCGGCAATGTGAATCCGGGCGCCGGGCCGAACTGCCGGCTCGAACCGGGCGATCCGCTCACACAGTTGAATCGCGACCTTCTGTCGCAGGTGGCGATGCAGCCCATTGAATCGTTTTTCTTTACCGGGTCGCAAAACGCCAGCGTCGAAGGCTTCATGGTGAAGCCGCCGGACTTCAACCCGCAGCAGAAATATCCGCTGAAGTTCCTGATTCATGGCGGCCCGCAGGGGGCGTGGGGCGATTCATGGTCGTTCCGGTGGAACCCTGAGCTGTTTGCCGCGAACGGATACGTGGTCATCATGATCAATCCGCGCGGCTCGACCGGTTACGGGCAGAAATTCATTGACGATATCAATGGCGATTGGGGCGGCCGCGCCTACGAGGACCTGATGCTCGGCCTGGATTACGCGGAGAAGACCTATCGCTTCGTGGATCGCAACCGCGAGTGCGCGCTGGGCGCCAGCTTTGGCGGCTACATGGCCTACTGGCTGGAGGGGCACACCACCCGCTTCCAGTGCATCGTGGCGCACGACGGAATGTTCAACACTGAATCGGCTTACGGCACCACCGAAGAGCTGTGGTTCAACGAATGGGAGTTCAAGGGCAGTCCGTGGAACAATCGCGAGCTGTATCGCAAGTGGTCGCCGCATCTCTCCGCAACCAGCTTCAAAACGCCGCTGCTGGTCGTGCACGGGCAGCTGGATTACCGGCTCGACGTGAGCGAAGGATTTCAGGCGTTCACCACGCTGCAGCGGCTCAAGGTTCCATCGAAGATGCTGTATTTTCCCGATGAGGGCCATTGGGTTCTGAAACCGCAGAATTCGCAACTCTGGTACAAGACCGTGAATGACTGGGTGGATCAATGGGTCAAAAGATGAATGGCTGGATAGCTGAATGGCTAAATGGCTGAATAGCTAAATGGCTGGATAGCGGAGTGGCGAAATCGCCGGCTGGCGCCGAGCTGCGGCCATGCAGCTATTCAGCCCTGAAAGGCTTAGTTCTATGCAGATGCGAACCCTGGGGCAGGACCTGCAAGTCTCGGCCATTGGCCTGGGCTGCATGGGCATGAGCGAGTTTTACGGCCCGCGCAATGACGAAGAATCCATCCGCGTGATTCATCGCGCCCTCGAGATTGGCATATGCCTGCTCGACACCGCCGACGTTTACGGGGTGGGGCATAACGAAGAACTGGTGGGCCGCGCCATTCGCGGGCGGCGCGATAACGTGGTGCTTGCCACCAAGTTCGGCAACGTGCGCTCCGATGAAGGAGCGTGGCTGGGGGTGAGCGGCCGGCCGGAGTACTTGCGCCGCGCCTGCGAGAACAGCCTGAAGCGGCTGGGCGTCGAAGTCATCGACCTTTATTACCAGCATCGCGTCGATCCCGATACCCCCATTGAAGAGACCATCGGGGCCATGAAGGAACTCGTGCAGGAAGGCAAGATCCGGCACATTGGCATGTCGGAAGCGGCTCCGGAGACGCTGCGGCGCGCGCACAAGGTCCACCGCATCACGGCGCTGCAGACCGAGTATTCGCTGTGGACTCGCGACCCGGAAGTGAACGGCGTGCTCGCAGCCTGCCGCGAGC
Organism: Acidobacteriota bacterium; assembly: GCA_019236695.1. GTDB lineage: Bacteria > Acidobacteriota > Terriglobia > Terriglobales > Acidobacteriaceae > JAFAIN01. The sequence continues at coordinate 31,401 of JAFAIN010000282.1, forward strand.
TCGGAATCGGCTTTGTTGCGTATTCGCCACTGGGCCGCGGATTTCTCACGGGCCGCTTCAAATCGCCGGCCGATCTGCCCTCGGATGATTACCGCAAGCGCTATCCGCGTTTTGAAGGGCAGAATTTTGAAGCCAACCGGCGCATTACCGAGGCCATTGAACGCATGGCCGGCGCGAAAGGCTGCCAGGCCTCACAGCTTGCCCTGGCCTGGGTTCTGGCCCAGGGACGCGATATTGTTCCCATACCCGGGACCAAGCGCCTCAAGTATCTGGAAGAGAACGCAGCCGCCACGGCCATGAAGTTAAGCAGCGACGAAGTGCGGCAGCTCAACGAAAGCATTCCGCCCGGCATTACGGCCGGCGCGCGCTACACCGAAGAAGCAATGAAGCGAGTCCATTTGTAGGACAAATTTGGATCACAACGGAGACAACGGAGACATGTTGAATGTGAAATGTGGAATCTGCAAAGTGCAGAAGGAGCCACGTCCTGGTACTTTTCACATTCCACATTTCAGGTTTCACGCTTCCTGACCCAACCCCAATGAAAAATTTCGCAATTTCGCGCTTCCGCACTTTCGCACTGCTCACGCTTCTACCGCCATTCGGGCTGAGCCCCCTGCGAGCCCAGCCCGTTCACCTGCCGAGCAGCAAGCAACTGCTGCAAGCGGCGCCCGGCTCGCCGCAGCGCACCAATTCCCTGCCCATCACAATGGCCGTAAGCCCTGACGGCCGCTACGTTGCCCTGCTCAATGCCGGCTACGGCAGCGCAGCATCCGGCTATGCCCAATCCATCGGCGTGCTTGACCTGAAGACCAACCAGCTCGCCGATTTTCCCGAGCCGCGGCTGAAGCAGCGGGCCCACCAGACCTACTTTGGCGGCCTGGCATTCACTCCTGATGGCAGGGAATTGCTCGCCGGCATTGCGTCATTGACCGACCCGCGCGGCGAATCGCCCAATGATACCGGCAACGCCATTGCTGTTTATTGGTTTCGCGACGGTAAGCTCGGGCCCGAACGGCTCATCCCGCTCGAGCCGGTTAAGCTCGGGCCCGGACGAAAGTCCCCGAAAGGACTGTTCAAGAAGCTAGCCGCCAATGAAGCCGCGCCCTATCCCGCCGGCATTGCCCTGGTCACGTCGGGAAATGAAACCCGCATCCTTGCGGCAGCAAACCTTGCCGACGCCGCCATTCTGACCAGCATGAGCGGCAAGGAATCGCGCACCTTTGACCTGGGCACGCAAAACCTGGTTCCTTCCGCGTTCCCGGTAAATGTAGCTGCTTCGCGCGACGGACGCCGCGCCTGGTTCAGCCTGTGGAACGCTTCCGAAGTAGTGGAACTTGATTTGACCCTCGGTACAATCGTGCACCGCACGCTGGTGATGCCGCCCAGTTCATCGACCGGCAGCAGCTCGCATCCCACGGCGCTGCTGCTCAGCCCTGACGAAAAAACACTGTACGTTGCCGTGGCCAACCGCGATGTGATTGCGGTTCTCGATACCGGCAGCGGCCGGGTGGCGCGCCTGCTCAATGCCCGCATGGCCGGGCAGCGCTATGGCGGCGCCATGCCGGTTGCGCTTGCCCTCAGCCATGACGCCCGGCGCCTCTACGTGGCCGATGCCGGGCTCGATGCGGTCGCGGTGTTCGACGCCACCACGCCGCGGCTCGATCCGCTGGGATTCATCCCCACCGAGTGGTATCCCACGGCGCTCGCGGTGGTGCAGGATGAGCTGATTGTGGCCAGCGGAAAAGGAGTGAGCACCACCGGCAATGCCAATGTGCTGCCGCCGCCTGAAACCGCGCCTGCCGGCTCCGCCGCCCCTCGCGGCCAGATGGCCCCGGCGCCGCTGCATCCCTACATCCTTGACCTCATCTACGGCTCGGTGGCCCGCATTCCGCTTGGTTCCATTGATTCCGCGCTGCCCGGGTTCACCCGCGCGGTGGCCGAGAACAACCTGCTGCGCGGCCAGGCCGGCCAGTTTCCTTTCGCTTCCGGCCGCAATCCCATCCGGCACGTGCTCTACATCATTAAAGAGAACCGCACCTACGACCAGGTTTTTGGCGACATCAAGGAGGCAAACGGCGATCCCTCGCTGGTGATGTACGGCGAGAGCATTACGCCCAACCAGCACAAGCTGGCCCGGCAATTCGGCGTGCTTGATAACTTCTACGACAGCGGTGAAGTTTCAGGCGACGGGCATGTGTGGTCCACCGCGGCCATTACGAGCGATTACCTGGAGCGCTGGTATCCGGTCAATTACCGCGGCGGCGAGCGCACCTACGACGGCGAAGGCTTCAACAGCTCAGGGATTCCGCTGCTCGAAGGCATCCCCGACCTGGATGACCCCGGCACCGGATACCTGTGGGAGAACGCGCTTCTCCACGGCATTACGTTTCGCAACTACGGCGAATACACCGCCGCGCAATGGTGCACCACGGTGCGGGATGAAGGTTTTGTGCCGCCGCCTGATCCCGGCCGCTGCCCCGTAAAGGCGATTGCGCAGGGCGAGCCGCTGCCCGCGAACGTCGGCCAGCCGCATGGCTCCCCCAGTCCCTATCCGTGGACCATGCCGGCGCTGGGCGGCGTGATTCCCATGAAGCTGGCGCTGCGCGGGCATACCGACCTGAACTTTTTCCCGTGGAGCCTTGATGTTCCCGACCAGCTCAGGGCGGATGAGTTTCTCAACGAGTTTGAGAAGTTCACCACGGGCGGCCAGGAATTCCCGTCGCTGATGATCATGCGCCTGGGCAACGATCACACTGCGGGAACGCGCGCCGGGCATGCCAAACCGGCGGCGCAGGTGGCCGACAACGATCTGGCGGTGGGCCGCATGGTCGAGGCCATCAGCCACAGCCGCTATTGGGACGATACCGCCATCTTGATTGTCGAGGATGATGCCCAGAATGGCGCCGACCACGTGGATGCGCATCGCTCAACCGCGCTCGTAATCAGCAAGTACTCGCCCGCAAGCCCGGCGCCCTTTGTGGACCACGCGTTTTACACCACGGTGAACATGGTCCACACCATTGAGGCGCTGATCGGTTTGCCGCCCATGAACCTCAATGATGCGTATGCCGCGCTCATGGCGCCGCTGTTCTCCGGGCCGGGCACGCAGGCGCCCTTCACCGCCGATTATTCCAACCGCGACAATGGCCTACTCTACCAGGTGAATGCCGCGCAGGCGCCGGGCGCCCGCACCTCCGCGCGCCTGGATTTCTCCCACGCCGACGCCGCGCCCCCCGAAACCCTGAATCGCATTCTCTGGCGCGATGCCAAAGGCAACCAGCCCATGCCCAAACCGCGCCACGCGGTAATTCCGGCAGCAGCCGAGGATGACCGGTAGGCAAGGCACGGAGGGTGGATGTGCAATCGGCAGTGTGGAATGTAAAAGGTAGCCTTGCTCGGGCCGCCGTTCACTTTTGACATTGCACATTCCACATTTCGCGTTCAAGAATTCAACTTCCCGACTTCACTGTCACCCTGGTTCCCGGCGCGATCTCGTCGCTGGCGCGGGTGATGACCGGGTCACCCGGCTTCAGCTCGCCAAACACTTCC
>JAFAIN010000324.1 GCA_019236695.1 Acidobacteriota bacterium
TTCGCCCGCCAAGGTCGGGCTCAGAATGACAGTTGGGTGGAGCGGGAACATACCCGCTGCGGTTCAAATTACAAATTTCACATTCCATATTGCCGATGGCGCCCTCACACCAACTGGCGCGCCCGGTCCTTAAACGCTTCCTGGGCAATCTTTACCGCGTCAGGCTCACCGCGCACCAGCGACTCGGCAAAGTGCAGGGCCTGGCTGGCCTTTATCTTGCCCGGCATGGGCGCAGTCAGCGGATCGACTTCCGCCTCAAGCAACGCCGGGCCGGGAGTGTTGAGCCATTCCTCCACCGCGTTGCCGCATCGTTTGGAATCATCCACGTAAAGGCCCGTGCCGCCGCAGGCCCGCGCATACGCCGAAAAGTCAATGGGGTGCAGCTTCACGCCGAATTCCGGATTGCCCAGAAACACCATCTGCTCCCACTTGATCTGGCCCAGGTAGTTGTTTTTCACGATGCAAACCTTGATGGGGAGCCCGTATTTCACCGCGGTGGCGAATTCGCCCATCAGCATGGTGAAGCCGCCATCGCCAACGAATGCGACCACCTGCCGGTTGGGATACGCGTATTGCGCCGCTATGGCGTACGGCAGGCCGGGCGCCATGGTGGCCAGATTGCCTGAGAGTTCATGTTTCTGGCCGCGCCGGGCCGGGATATGCCGCGCCCACCAGGTGGCAATCGTGCCGCTGTCGCAGGTCACGATTGCGTCGGAGCGCAGGCGCTTTCCGATTTCCGCAGCGACCACCTGCGGCTTCATCGGCTTGGATTCAATGCCGGCCAGCCGCTCCATGTATTCGTTCCATTCGCGCATGCCATCCTGCGCTTTTTTCAGGAAGCTGCGGTCGTTGTTGCGCTTCAGCCGCGGCAGCAGGGCGCTCAACACGGCTTTGGAGTCACCCACCAGGCCAACCTCGACCGGATAGCGTAACCCGATTCGCACCGGATCCAAATCGATCTGGATCCCCCGGGCTTTGCCGGGCTTGGGCATAAATTCGATGTATGGGAACGAGCTGCCCACCATCAGCAGCGTTTCGCATTGTTCCAACGCCTCCTGCGAAGGGCCGGTTCCCAGCAGCCCGATGGGGCCGGTGGTGTAAGGGCTGTCATCGGGAACACAGGCCTTGCCCAACAGCGCTTTCACGATGGGCGCGCCCAAGGTTTCGGCAAGCTGTTCCAGTTCGTCAGTGGCGTTCAGCGCGCCGCGGCCCGCCAGAATAGCAATGCGGCCGCCGCCGTTCAGAATGTCGGCAACGCGCGACAGATCGCGGTCAGCCGGCAGCGCGCGCGAGTGGCCGATGGCGGTGGTATCGGAATGCCCGGGGATGTTGCGCTTCGAGGCCTGCCGCTCGCGCACTTCCTTCTCCTGGATATCGACCGGAATCGTGAGGTGCGCCACGCGATGGTAGGCAAGCGCAGTGCGAATTGCCAGTTCGGCAATGGGTTCCACGTGGGTAGGGCCCATCACACGTTCGTTGAACGCGGCTACGTCCATGAACAGCTTGTCGAGGGCTACATCCTGCTGCGTCATGGTTCCAACCAGGTCGTGGTACTGCAGCCCCGTAATCGCCAGCACCGGTGCCCCATCCAGTTTGGCGTCGTACAGGCCGTTCAACAGGTGGATTCCGCCCGGGCCGCTGGTTGCCAGGCACACGCCCAGGCGGCCAGTGGTCTTGGCATAGCCGCAAGCCATGAAGGCGGCAGCTTCTTCATGCCGCACCTGCAGGAACTTGATTTTGTCCTGATGGGTGCGCAGCGCCTCCATGATGCCGTTGATGCCGTCGCCCGGCAGCCCGAAAACCACTTCCACTCCCCAATCAATAAGCACCTCGATCAACACATCTGATGCCGTCATGCGCCACTCCCTGTTTTTCCGGATTCTCAGGGATAGATGCCGCGCGCCAGGCAAAAGAAAGCTCTAAGCTTTCAGCTTTCAGCTCTAAGCCGGACGCGCTTTGGCTTAGAGCTTGGAGCTGAGTGCTTAGAGCTTTACTCGGTGAGCTTTTTCAGCACGCGAACCGGAACTTCAGCGGTGAGGATCACGCGGCGGCCCTGCTGGCTTACCTGCAGGCTGCTGAGCACGGCTTTGATATCGGCATCGCCGCCTCCGGGCTGCACCTGCTGCTGGGTGATTCCAAAAAGCTGCAGAAGAGTTCCGGCATTCTGCGCGATCTCGCCTGCTTTCCGCTCCGTGGGCGCAATCGCTTCCACGCTGACATCGAGCGAGCCGAGGAAGCGTGCCGAGGCCAGCATGGTGCTGCCGCCGAGGGTGCGCTGCAGTTCGGAGGAGAGCAGAGCGCCATGCCGCCGCCCGGCCGGTTCGCTGGTGCGCGCGATCAGCCAGGCCAGGCTGGCCGCCGGCAGCTCGCCGTAGAATTCCCGAAGCAGCGGCGCCGGCGCAGCAAATCCGCGCTCCACAAATTTGTCGATGGTGGAATGCAGAGGCGCGTCCGTGCCGGCGTTGGAAAGGGCCACATGGCCGTCATCGAGAAAAGCCACGCGCGAAGTGACCCCCTGATGCGCAATGTAAAAAACCTCGCGTCCCCGGTAGCTCTCGGTGTGCTGCGCAATGGAACGCAGGTATGTTGAGGCCCGCACGCGATCGATACGGCCGCTGAATACATCGGTGAAGCGCAGCGCATCGAGCGCCGCCGAATCGAACCCGGCCTGGCCGTGGATGGCCAGCGCCACCGAATCCACATCGCGCTCGAAACGGAAGCCGGTGGCCTCGACAAAGTCGCGATACTCCCTGTCCTCGATTACGGGCGGAAGCTGGTTGAGCGCGCCCGCGCGTCGCAGAACGCCAAGGTCGAGGTAGAAATAGCCATCCGCCTCAGGCAGCAGCCGCGCGCTGCGCGGGGGCGAGGAACGCCACCACAGCAGCGCCGCCACGGTTGCGCCCGCCAGCACGGCGAGTAAGATTACGAGCGCGATCCAGGGCCGCCGCACCGGGCGATTGTAGGGCGGCGGCTGGGCGAGACGCAATCATCGCCCTGGGAAGAATTTGGAAATTTCAAATTTCGAAATTTCGAAATTTCCCAATTTCCTATGCCCCTCATTGAAGTCAGCAATGTGGTGAAGGAGTACCGCCGCAACGGTATCGGGCAGCAAGGCTCAACCGTGCGCGCCGTGGATGGCGTGTCGCTCAACATTGCAGCCGGCGAAACCCTGGGGCTGGTAGGCGAATCGGGCTCCGGCAAGAGCACGCTCGGCAGGCTCATTCTTCGGCTGCTCGAGCCGGATGGCGGCAGCGTGCGCTTCGATGGGCGCGACGTTCTCACCGCTTCCGCGAAGGAAATGCGCCGCCTCCGCCGCGACATGCAGATTGTATTCCAGGATCCTTATGGCTCGCTCGACCCGCGATTCACCGTCGAGCAGATCATCGCCGAACCCATGGTCATCCACCGCATTGGAACCCGGCAGGAGCGGCGCGCCACCGTCCGCGAGTTGATCTCTGCTGTCGGCATGGATGAATCGGCGCTTGGCAGGTTTCCGCACGAATTTTCGGGTGGCCAGAGGCAGCGTATCGGTATTGCGCGTGCGCTGGCCCTCCGGCCCCGGTTCGTTGTGGCCGATGAGCCCGTGTCAGCCCTTGACGTCAGTGTGGGAGCGCAGATTGTCAACCTGCTGGCCCAGCTCCGGCGCGACTACGGCCTGACTTATCTTTTTATCTCCCATTCCATGCCGGTGGTGCGCTACCTGGCGACCAGAATCGCGGTTATGTACCGTGGAAAAATCCTTGAGATCGGCGATACCGAAGAGCTGACCACCCACCCGCAGAACCCCTACACCCGGAAACTGCTGGCAGCCACACCGGAAATCGCGTAGCTGATCTTTCGGCAAGCCTCTAATCGTGAGGAAGCGAAACCGCCACCAGGCGCAAGCTCGCGAAGCGAGCGAAATCGGCATAGGGGGAGCGGTCACCCGCTCTCCCCTGCCACACCACCGTACATGCGGGTCCGCATACGGCGGTTCGGTGGATTAAGCGAAGAACGAAGGACCATAGGCGGAAGTCCGAGGCCGGTAAACCAAGCATTGGGCAGAGCAATGGCTAGAGCGGGCGAGTTCGCGAGCCGCCAGGGACCGTGTGGACTGCCAGCGGTTTGCGCCGCCAAGTCCCGACCGATACCCCGCTTGCGCAGTTCACGAAACCTTGTACGTCCACGCTTCCATTGCTTCCACACCACCGACCGGAGCCGGCGGCGCAACCATTGTTCAAGGCTTTGCAGCACCGATGGCGTCTGGCAGTCGCCGAAGTAAGCCAGCCAGCCCCGGAGATAGGTCGCAACCTGCTGGACCATGGCTTCGAGACTGACGCTGCGGGTTCGGCGTGTCTGTTCCCGGATTCGCTCCTTGAAGCGAACGATTGCCTTCGGCGCAATGCGCCGCCGTGGTTCTCGTTCGCCGGTGAAACTGAATCCCAGAAACTTCCTCTGCCTGGGTCGGGCCACGGCGCTTTTCGCCTGGTTAACCTTGAGTTTGAGCCGGTGCGTGATGAATCGCGTAACGCTTTCCATCACTCGCTGCCCCGCCCGCTCGCTGCGCACGTAGATGTTGCAATCGTCCGCATAGCGAACAAAGCGGTGCCCACGCCGCTCCAACTCCCGGTCCAGTTCGTCCAGCACCAGATTGCTGAGCAACGGTGACAGCGGTCCGCCTTGCGGCGTTCCTTCGTCCACCGGACTCACCAACCCGTTCTCCATCACTCCCGCCTCCAGGAAGGCTCGGATCAACTTGAGCATTCGCTTGTCGGCCACGCGCTTGGCCACCGCCGCCATCAAGCGGTCGTGATTCACTCGGTCAAAGAACTTTTCCAGATCGAGGTCCACCACCCAGCCGTACCCTTCGGCGATATACTGCTGCGCCTCGTGCACCGCCTGCCGCGCGCTGCGCCCCGGTCGAAAACCGTGGCTGTGTTCGGAGAACGTCGGGTCCCAGCGCTTCTGCAGAACCTGCAACACCGCTTGCTGGATAAAACGATCCAGCACCGTGGGAATGCCTAACTTCCGCACTCCTCCGTCCGGCTTGGGGATTTCCACCCGCTTGACCGGCTGCGGCCGGTAGGTTCCGCTTCGCAGCTGTTCGCCGATTTCTGGCCCGTGCTGCTTCAGGTAATCCGGCAGTTCCTCGACCGTCATGCCGTCCACTCCCGGACTCCCTTTGTTGGCCTTGACTCGTTGTAGCGCCTGCTTGCTATTTTCCAGCTCGCAGACTTCTTCCATCAGTCGTTCGGTTTCCGCCAGGCTTTCAACTGTGCGCTTCGCCGTGAGCGTTTCGGTCCCTCGCTCGGCGGGCTTCGGAGCTTCACTCCTACCTTCCACCGGAAAGGCCAGCTCCCCTTGTTCGGGCCGGGTTTTCTGCCGCTGTGCGCTCACGAGTCGCGCCGTTTACTTGCCTTTCCTTTATTCCCCTTGCGGGGTGCCGTTCGGGCCTTCCTCCGCCGTTGCGGAGTACTACGCCCTCTGCTGACTTCTGCGGCGCGGTCAGAGCGGGTCTCCCCGCCCTCAGTCACGTGTTGGTGACGCTCCGCAGATCTCCCGAGGTAAGCTCGACCGCCTTCGGCGCGCAGCCGCCGGATTTACCACCAGTGGTTTTGATGGATACGGGCTTCGCGATCCTCTGCTCGCTCGCCCACCACCGTAGGCCTCGCATCCGGTTCTTGTTCATCGACTCGCGCCTTTGCTCCACGCTTCTTTCAGGCCCCGCCTCGCGACGAGTGTTATTACGCCCTTGCGCTTCGCTATCACTTCACCTCCATCAGGTTGTGAAGAGGACTTTCACCTCCAAGCTGTCGAACATGCTCGGCACACAGAGCCTAGCCCTGGGCGCGAGCCCAGGGTCAAGGCGGGAAACAATGTGAGCCCGCAACGTGGGCGAAAGATAGGCTGCGGAGCGCTCCGTTTCTTTCGCCCTCTTCGAGGGCTGGCATTCAATTGCGCCAGTTTCCCATGGCTCACGCCATGGGCTAGGCTCTTCCGCCCGCATTCGTGGGCTCTCGTCCGCCCCTTGCCCCGAAAGAGTCTTTCGTACAACCCGTTGCGTCTCAACATCTTCGCCGATGACCTTCAAATTTCCTTCGCTTGAGCACCCGTGCATTCAC
>JAFAIN010000353.1 GCA_019236695.1 Acidobacteriota bacterium
ATTACGCCGCACACCAAGTTCCGGGCGGAGGTATACGTGCTGTCGAAGGAGGAAGGCGGGCGGCACACGCCGTTCTTCAAGGGCTACCGGCCGCAGTTCTACTTCCGCACGACCGACGTAACCGGGGTGGCGGAACTGCCGCCGGGGACGGAGATGGTGATGCCGGGCGACAATGTGGCGCTGACGGTCGAGTTGATCACGCCGGTGGCCATGGAAAAGGGATTGCGCTTTGCCATCCGCGAAGGCGGCCGCACGGTCGGGGCCGGCACCATCAGCGAGATATTGCAGTAGGATTGCCGAATTGGATAACGAGTGCCTTTCCGGCACAACACACGGCGGCGAGCCGTGAGCGAAGGTTCTTTGAGAAATGATAGGTAAAGAGAGAATTCGAATCCGCCTTAAGGCCTACGATTACCGCGTGCTTGACCAGTCGACGGGCGAGATTGTGGAGACGGCGCGGCGGACGGGAGCACAGATCGCCGGCCCCATTCCGCTGCCCACGGTGAAGAACAAGTACACCGTTTTGCGCTCGCCGCACGTGGACAAGAAATCGCGCGAGCAGTTCGAGATTCGCACTCACAAGCGCCTGCTCGACATTCTTGAGCCCACGCAACAGACGGTGGACGCGCTGATGAAGCTTGATCTGCCCGCCGGCGTCGACGTGGAGATCAAGGCCTTCGGCAAGTGAAGAAGGAAAGTGAAGAAATGGAGTAATCGGGGCGATTGAGTCATCGAGCTGTTTGCAACTGCAATGACTCAATGGCGCAGCAGGAAGGTCGCCAGATTGCTCGTTTCTCCGGCCATTGCGCCGCTGCTTATACGCGGGCCGCATGATGAGGAGAAGGGAAACGGAAATGCCAGTCAACGGGATCATCGGGAAAAAAGTCGGAATGACGCAGTTGTTTGACAGCAAGGGCGAAGTGCGCCCGGTTACAGTGCTGCAGGCCGGCCCTTGCGTGGTAACGCAGCGCAAGACAGCCGGGAAGGACGGCTATGAGGCGGCGCAGATCGGGCTGGTGGAGTTTGTAAAGGGCAAACGCATCAACAAGCCGATGGGCGGGCATTTTTCCAAGCACAATCTGCCCCCGGTGAAGGTGCTGCGCGAAGTGGATATCGAACTGGATGGCGCTCCCGCTGGAGGCGCGACTGACGGCATCAAGGTGGGCGACAAGGTCCTGGTTGATATTTTCGACGGCGAAAAATTTGTGGATGTGGTGGGCACCAGCAAAGGGCGGGGCTTTGCCGGCGTGGTGCGCCGCCACCATTTCGGCGGCGGCCCCAAGTCGCACGGCTCCATGTTTCAGATTACCGGATCGATCGGGTCGTCCGCTTTCCCTTCGCGCGTTTTCCGGGGCATGCGTGCCGCCGGACATATGGGAACCGACCAGGTGACGGTGCGGAACCTGCGAGTGCTGGGCGTGGATAAGGATGACAACCTGTTGCTGGTAGAGGGTGCGGTGCCCGGACCCAACCAGGGGTACATTCTGATCCGCAAAGCAGGAAAGCCGCCACGTGAACGCCGCGGCTTCGCCGGCGCCACCACAGTCGATCCTCTGAAGGCCAGCAAGAAGAAGGCCGGAGGAAAGAAGTAAGGACATTGCGGAATTGCCGAACTGCCGTGAGGCAAAGAAGGCAGCAAGAACGATGGCCGACGGCCGATGGCCAGAGCCCAAGGGCTGAGAACCATGGCAACGATTGATGTAGTGAATTTGAAAGGCAAGAAGGTCGGAACGCTTGACCTGGCCGATGAAGTCTTCGGCGCGGTGAACGAAGACCTTTTGTGGGAAGCGGTGAAGCACTACCGCGCGGCCCAGCGAGCGGGCACGCATGCAACCAAGAACCGCAAGCTGGTGTCCGGCTCGGGCAAGAAGCTGTGGAGGCAAAAGGGCACAGGCCGGGCGCGTGTGGGTTCAATCCGCTCGCCGCTGTGGCGGCATGGCGGAACGGTTCATGGTCCGCAACCGCGCAGCTACGACTACCGGTTCCCGCGCAAGAAGCTGCTGGGTGCGCTGCGTTCGGCTTTGGCGGCCAAGCTGGCCGATGGCAAGCTGACAATTGTGGAGAACCTGGAGCTTGAAGATCACAAGACCAAATCGGTCCGCACCGCGCTCGAGGCGCTGGATGCGGCGCGCACCGCGCTGCTGATCGGGCCAGGCGGGAATCGCAACCTTGAACTTGGGGTGCGCAACCTGCCGGGCATTGAACTGATGCAGCCCGGCCAGGTTCATCCCTACCACCTGCTGCGGTTTGATCGCGCCATCGTGGCGCGCGATGCCATGGAGCGCTGGCAGGAATCGCTGCGCAAATCGGCGGGAAACCGCGCAGTGACGGCGGAGGTGCCATAAATGAAATCACCCTATCAGGTCATCCTGGAGCCGGTGATCACGGAAAAAGGGCTGGCAGCCAAGGAGAGCGATCCCAGGTCAAAGCGCGGGCCCAAGAGCGGCCAGTTGGTTTTTAAAGTGGCGCCCGAGGCTACGAAGGTTGAGATCAAGGAGGCGGTGCAGCAGGTATTCAAGGTGAAGGTGGAATCCGTCCGCACCTCGATCCTGCACGGCAAGGAGAGGCGCCGCGGGCGCTTCGCCGGCCACCGGCCTGACTGGAAGAAAGCGTACGTTCGGCTGCGCTCGGGCGAGAAGATGCCTGAGTACGCGCAGAATTTATAAACACGGCTGGCGCCGGAAAACATTCAAGAGCAGGAACATGGCGATTAAAACTTACAGACCCGTAACTCCTTCGCGGCGTTTTATCACCACGCTGGGGCGGGAAGAGATCACGGCTGAAAAGCCGCACAAGCCGCTGACGGAAGGAAAGCGCCGCACGGGCGGGCGCCGGAACCAGGGTGACGTGACGAGCTGGTGGCGTGGCGGAGGCCACAAACGCAAGCTGCGGGCGGTGGACTTCAAGCGCGACAAGACCGGCGTTCCCGCGAAGGTCGTCTCGGTGGAATACGACCCCAACCGCTCGGCGCGGCTCGCGCTGCTGAGCTATGCGGATGGCGAGTATCGCTACATCCTGCATCCTTACGGGCTGCAGGTGGGGCAGACGGTGGTGAGCGGGCCTGAGGCCGATATCGTGACCGGCAACGCGCTGCCGCTGCGCAACATTCCGCCCGGCACTACCGTGCACAACATCGAGCTGCGGCCCGGCAAAGGCGCGCAGATGGCGCGCTCGGCTGGTGCGCAGGCCCAACTGGTCGCCAAGGAAGGCGACTATGCGCTGTTGAAGCTGCCTTCCGGTGAAAGCCGGCGGGTGCTGGTCGATTGCATGGCCACTGTGGGCCAGGTGGGGAATGTGGATCACGAAAACGTGGCCGTCGGCAAGGCCGGCCGCACCCGGTGGCTGGGCAAGCGCCCCCACAACCGCGGGGTTGCCATGAATCCAGTGGATCATCCTCACGGCGGCGGCGAGGGCAAGACCTCAGGCGGCCGGCATCCGGTTACTCCCTGGGGCCAGCCCACCCGGGGCTACAAGACGCGCAACAACAAGCGAACCGAGAAATTCATTGTCAGCCGGAGGCAGAAGTGATTGGGGGGATTGAGTAATTGAGAAATTGCCGGCCGGTACTGGAATTACGCGGCGCAGCATCGAAGCGCGACTGTTGATTTGAGAAGGAGCTCAAGAGGGAACCATGGCTCGCAGCACAAAGAAAGGTCCGTTCATTGACACGCACCTCAACAGCAGGATCGAGGGCATGAACCGGCGAAACGAGAAGAAAGTGCTGCGCACCTGGTCGCGGCGCTCGACCATCATCCCGGAGATGGTGGGGCACACCATCGCGGTTCACAACGGAAAGAAGTTTATTCCCGTGTACGTCACGGAGAACATGGTCGGCCACAAGCTGGGCGAATTCAGCTTTACGCGGCAATTCAAGGGGCATTCGGTAAGAGCCGCCACGGAAACTGCAGCCAAGCCGGCAGCCCCGCCGCCGGCGCGATAAGCGGCCTGCATTGAGGAACAGAATGGAATTTATTGCATCAGCCCGGTTTACGCGCGTATCGCCGCAGAAAGCGCGCCTGGTTCTTGACTTGATCAAGGGACGCCGCGTGGAAGACGCGCTGAACACGCTGGCGTTTACCAATAAGCGCGTGGCGGCCACGGTGGAGAAAGTGTTGCGCTCGGCCCTCGAGAACGCCAATTATCTGAGCCAGGAAAAGGGCGCGGATGTGGATGTGGACAACCTGGTGGTGCGGCGCGCCGTGGCCAACGATGGGCCACGCATGAAACGCGTTCGCCCGGCGCCCATGGGCCGGGCTTTCCGGTTCCAGCGCCGGATGGCGCACATCGAAATTGCTCTTGCCGAGCGGCAGCGGGGCGGAGTTGCGCCCGAGCCCGCCGCCGCGGTGGCGGCGGAGCCGGCCGCGGCGGCTCCGGCCCGCAAACGGGCTCCGGCCCGCAAAACACCGGCCAGGAAGGCCGGGAGCCGGGTTCCGGCGAAGAAACCGTCGAAGAAGTAACGGAGTGGAGAGAAACTGAAATGGGTCAAAAAGTTCACCCTTACGGCTTCCGGCTTGGCTACACCAAGCCCTGGAAGTCGCGCTGGTATGCGGATCGTGACTACCCCAAGCTGCTCAAGGAAGACGTGCAGCTCAAGGGCGAGCTGAAGGAAAAGCTCAAGTCAGCGGGCGTGAGCTCGGTGGAAATCGAGCGCCCGGGAAACAAGTTGCGCATCATTATCCGGACGGCCAGGCCCGGCATCATCATTGGGCGCAAGGGCGCGGAGATCGACAAGCTGAAGCAGGATCTCCAGAAGCGCACCAATCGTGATGTGTATATCGACATTCAGGAAGTGCACAAGCCTGAGCTCGACGCGCAGCTCGTATCCGAATCCATCGCGCTGCAACTGGAAAAACGCGTGGGCTTCCGCCGCGCTATGCGCAAGGCGGTGGATTCGGCGCTGCGCTTCGGCTGCAAGGGCATCAAGGTGCGGGTTTCGGGCCGGCTGAACGGCCATGAGATCGCGCGTTCCGAGTGGTACCTGCAGGGGCGGCTGCCGCTGCACACGCTGCGCGCCGACATCGATTACGGATTTTCCGAATCGCGCACCACCTACGGCGTGATTGGCGTGAAGTGCTGGGTGTACCGGGGCGAGATTCTTGGGCAGAAGAAGCGCCAGCCGCAGGAGGCCTCGGCGGGAGCGTTTTAAGGGTTGTTGCTTATCGATAAACGGGAAATTCTTTTATGTTGATGCCGAAAAAAGTGAAGTACCGCAAGCAACAGCGCGGGCGCATGCGCGGCAAGGCGTGGCGCGGAAGCGAGCTGTCGTTTGGCGATTACGGCCTGAAGGTGATGGAATGCGGCTACATTACAGACCGGCAGATTGAAGCCAGCCGCGTGGCCATGACCCGCTTTGTGAAGCGCGGCGGCAAGATCTGGCTGCGCCTGTTCCCCGACAAGCCGGTCACCAAAAAACCCGCCGAAACCCGCATGGGGAAAGGCAAAGGGGCGCCCGATCACTGGGTTGCCGTAGTCCGGCCCGGCAAGGTCCTGTTCGAGATGGAAGGCGTGCCGCGGGAAACGGCGGAAGAAGCCATGCGCCTGGCCTCACACAAGCTGCCGCTCAGAACGCGGTTTGTGGAACGCGCACATTGAGAGATTGCAACATGCCTGAGAAAACAAAATCCACCCGCTCGGCCAATGCCTACGCGGCGCGGCAGAACAAGGAGGCGGAAAAACTCCGCAACCTCAGCGACGCCGAACTGCTGCACCGCCAGCGTGAACTGAATGACCAGCTTTTCCGGCTCAAGTTCCAGCTCAAGATGGGCCAGACCGAGAGCCTGAAGAAAATTCGCGGGCTGCGCAAGGACATTGCCCGGGCCAGAACGCTGGCTCGCGGCCGGGCGCTTGGTTTTGAGCCCGCGCCCGAACAGAAGGCGTAAACGCGCCGGGAAGATTTGCCATGGAAGAGACACAAGCGACGAAGCAGGCCGGGAGCCGGCAGCGAGAACTGGTTGGCTCGGTGGTTTCCAACAAAATGCAGAAGACCATCGTGGTCGAAGTGACGCGGCAGAAGGCTCACCCCCTGTACGGGCGCGTCATCAAGCGGACGAAGAAGTTCTATGCGCACGATGAGGAGGGCCAGGCGCAGATGGGCGATGTGGTGCGCATTCGCGAAACGCGGCCGCTGTCGCGGCTGAAGCGCTGGAAGCTGGAAGAGGTGGTTCGCCGCGCCCGGCTGGCCACGCAGCCGGAAACGCCGCAAGGCGCGGCCTGAGGCCTGCCGCCGGCCGCAGTCTTCGGCGAGGGAGGATTACGAATGTCAGTGATGATGCGAACCATGCTCGAGGTGGCCGACAACAGCGGCGCCCGCAAGCTGCAGATGATCCTGCCGCTGGGCGGGAGCACCGGCCTGCGCGCCTCGCTGGGCGATGTGGTTACGGCAAGCGTCAAGGAAGCCTCGCCCGATGGGCAGGTGCAGAAGGGGAAAGTGGTCAAGTGCGTAATTGTTCGCACCCGCAAGGAGCAGCGCCGCCGCGACGGCACCTACATCCGCTTCGATCAGAATGCCGCGGTGCTGATTAATGAGGCGGGCGAGCCGGTCGGCACGCGCGTGTTCGGGCCGGTGGCGAGGGAACTGCGGGAGAAGAAGTTCCTGAAAATCGTTTCGCTTGCTCCGGAGGTGCTGTGATGCCGACCGGGTCAAAGCATTTTGATATTCGCCGGAACGATACGGTGAAGGTGATCAGCGGCCGCGATAAAGGCAAGCAGGGGCGCGTGCTGCGCGTGTTTCCCGACAAAGCACGGGTTCTGGTGGAGCACGTTGCCATGGTGAAGAAAACCGTGAGCCGGCGCAACCCGCAGTCGCAAAGCGGCGGCGGAATTGCCGAGCAGGAATCTCCCGTGGCCATCTCCAACGTCATGCTGGTTTGCCCGCAATGCGGGCCCACGCGGATTGCGCACCACCATGAGGGCGAACGCGCAGTGCGCGCCTGCAGGAAATGCGGAGGCGCGCTGGAAAAGTAGGCGCCCCCGGGATGGGGAAGGGCTCCGGATTGGGGAACTCAGGAATATGGCAGAGAAACCGCAAAAACAAGGCAAGAAGCAGCAGGCGCCCGAGGCGGCTGCGCCCGCGAATGTGAAGCCGCGCGCCAACCTGAAGGAAGGCTCGCGGCTGCGGCAGCGCTTTCACAAGGAAGTTGCGCCGGCGCTCATGAAGGAGCTCGAGATCCCGAACCCGATGGCAGTGCCGCGCCTGCACAAGATCGTCATCAACATGGGGGTTGGCGAGGCCACCCAGAACGCCAAGGTGCTGGACCCTGCCGCCAGTGAACTGGGGCAGATTGCCGGGCAAAAGCCGGTAATCACCCGCGCGCGCAAATCCATTGCCGCCTTCAAGGTGCGCGAAGGCATGCCCATCGGCGCCATGGTCACCCTGCGTGGTGACCGCATGTACGAGTTCCTCGATCGGTTAATCAATGTGGTGCTGCCTCGCGTGCGCGACTTCCGAGGCGTCTCGACGAAGTCGTTTGACGGTCGCGGCAATTACACGCTGGGATTGCGTGATCAGCTCATCTTTCCCGAGATTGATTACGCCAAGGTGGACAAGCTAAAGGGCATGAATGTCACGATTGTGACCACCGCCAAGGACGATAACCAGGCACGCGCGCTGCTCAAGAATTTCGGGATGCCGTTCCGGGCGGCTTAGGCAGCGGAGCAAAGTTACGTGGCTGAACTGAATTTCGAATAGCGAACCACGACGGTTCGC